>NZ_RAVW01000091.1 GCF_003611585.1 Corallococcus exercitus
GGCGGGAGGACGCCTTGTCGCCCCGGAGGGCCGGTCCCACGTTGAGGGGCAAACCCTTCGAAGGGACGGGACGTGGACGGTGGCCATGGGCACGGGGTGGCAGAGGTGAGGGAAGCCGCGCTGACCGCGTTGGGAGAGGCCCTGCGTGCCACGGGGTATGCCTTCACGACGGTGACTCCGGAGACGCACCGCCGGGTGAACGCGCGGCCGGGGGCGAAGGAGGCGCGTTCGCTCCGGGACGTGTTCGGGTGGAGCCGTCGCTTCGGGCCGGGCGTGCTGGAGCCGCGGATGCTGGCGCTGCTGGAGCAGGCGGGCGCGCTGGCGGACTGCGGGGACGGGACGCACCGGAGCCGGGTGCGGTTCTCGACGCTGGGGACGGGGCTGTATGTCCATTCCGCGTGGCCCACGTCGGAGAAGGACGCGGTGTTCTTCGGGCCGGACACGTACCGGTTCTGCGCGCTGCTCCAGCGGGTGCCGGGCACGTTCCGGCGCGCGGTGGACCTGGGCTGCGGCTCTGGAGCCGGGGGCCTGTCGGTGGCGGCGCGGAGCACGGAGGTGGTGCTCGCGGACTTGAACCCGCTCGCGCTGGAGTACTCCCGGGTGAACGCGAGGCTTAACGGCGCGCACGCGGTGGAGGCGGTGCATTCGGACCTGCTGCGGGACGTGTCCGGCCGGTTCGACCTCATCATGGCGAACCCGCCGTACCTGGCGGACACGGACGGGCGCACGTACCGGGATGGCGGCGGCACGCACGGCACGGAGCTGTCGGTGCGCATCGTGCGGGAGAGCGTGGAGCGGCTGGAGCCGGGAGGCACGCTGGTCCTCTACACGGGCGCGCCGGTGGTGGACGGCGAGGACCTGCTGCGTACCGCGCTGGAGCCGGTGTGCCGGAGCGCGCCCCTTACGGACGTGGTCTACGAGGAGCTGGATCCGGACGTGTTCGGCGAGGAGCTGGAGAAGGAGCCGTACGCGGGCGTGGAGCGCATCGCGCTGGTGGCCCTGACGGCCCGGCGGCGGTGACGCCGGATCAGGGCTGGCGGCTCACGTCGCAGCGGGCGGAGGCCTTCCGTGCGAGGTCCTCCGCCACGGAGCGCAGCAGGCTTCCGAGCAGTGGGGGACGGGCTTCGGAGGTCGCGTCCGATGCCGTTTCCTGGGTGAGCCAGCGCGCCATGCGGCCCAGGCTGGCGGCGGTCACCACCTGCAGCCTCACCTCCACCTGGACGACGAAGTGCTCGTCCGCGTTGGGCCTTGTCTCCAGCGTCCAGGCCATGCGCTCCAGCTCCAGCGTGCCCACGCCTCCGGTCAGCTCGCGCCCGTCCAGCAGGTAGCCCGCACGCGTGAACGCGAGCACCTGGGTGACTCGCGCGCTGTCCACGTGCGTGTCGAACCAGAAGGCGCGGCGGCGCCAGAGCGTCAGCTCCACCTCCAGCTTCCCCGCGAGGCCCAGCCGCACCAGCCGGTCCAGCTCCGGAGAGATGAAGGCGCGTGCCTCCGGCCGGACCGTCACGCGCCTTCCAGCGAGCGTCGCGGTGCAGGCCGCGGACGCCTCTTCCGCCCGCGCTCCGGAGGCGAGCAGTCCCGCCGCGACGACGAGCGCCGCGCCACGCCTGCTCTTGTTTCCGTGCCTTCCCATGGCTCAGAAGGTCCGGTTGAACAACAGACGCGCCTCGGGCGTGAGCCGGGCCTGGTCGTCGATGCGCCAGGCGGCTTCGAAGCGCACGTCGTCACCGAAGTGGAAGCTGCCGCCCAGGCCCAACTGCGCGTCCGACCACCCCGACGCGGCATGCACCGAGCCCAGGTCCGCGAAGATGCCCAGGCCGTGCCAGCGGTACTCGGCGCTCGCCAGCACCGAGCTGTCGCCCCCTCGGAACTCCTTGAAGCCGAAGCCTCGCAGCGTGCTCCAACCGCCCAGCGCCTCCTGCTTCTGGAGCGGCAGGTCGTGCCCCGTCGCGGCCCGCAGGCGCAGGCTCAGGCCCGTGTGCCAGTTGACCGGCAGGTCCATGGCGACGTCGCCCACCAGCTTCCAGAAGCGCGCATCCGCGCCGTCCGCTCCCGGCCCCTCACCCACCTCCATCGTCACGAAGCCGCGCAGCGCGGGTTCGCGCTTCCAGCCTTCGTGGCGCTCGAAGAGGGACGTCTCCGGCGTGCGGAAGAGGGAGCCCACGCGCGTGCCACGCTCCGCCGCGCCGCTGTACTCCAGCCGCACCACCGCCGAGCGGAAGCGTCCCTCGTTCACGGGCGCGTTCGGGAACGGCGGGTCGTCGTTGCGGAAGAGACTGAGCGGCGGGGTGAAGGACTGGAGCGAGCTGACCGTGTCTCCGCGTACCTCCACGCCCGCGAGCCACGACCGCTGCCAGCGCCAGGTGGCGAAGGCCATGAAGCCCTGACGGCGGAAGTAGTCCCGGTCCGGCCGGTTGATGAGGAACGAGTAGAAGTACGAGTCGAAGTCTCCCAGCCGCCAGCGGTCCAGCGTGTCGATGAAGTCATGCACCTGCGCGCCCAGTTCCTCGATTCCCAGCGCGGGCAGCTGCACCTTGGCGCCGCCCAGCAGGTTGACGCGGCGCTGACTGCTCGTGCCCTCCGGATCACCCGGCAGATGCTGACCGCCCAGCCGCAGGGGGATGAAGAAGGCCCCATCCAGCGTCGTGTGCACCCGGTCCTTCGAGTCCCAGAAGCGCAGGTTCGCCTTGAGCCCCGGAGCGAAGCCCGTCACCTGCGTGTGCACGGGCAGCAGGTCCACGTCCAGGTCCGGAGGCCGCGGACGCACGTGCACGATCAGCCGCTTCCCCTCCAGCGTGAGCCCTTCACTGCTGGCATCGTCTCCGTCGTGGAACAGCCGGTGCCAGCCCACTTCGAACTCCACGCGCTCGTGGCGCCGCGACTTGCGCGGGGCTTCCTCGCGGGTGCTGTAGCGGCGCGTGCCGTCGGCCTCGCGCTCCTCGACGATGCGCACGGTCGTGCGCTCCTCGCGGGGGGCCTCGGTGTCCTCCGCCTGGAGGAACGGCAGCCGCGACTCCATGCGCTCGATGGCGCGGCGGGCGTCGCTGCGGAGGAAGACGTCGCCGGGCTCCAGGCTCAGGGCTTCGCGCACGCGAGCCGCCATCGCCTCGTCCACGCCCCGCACCTCCACGGACTCCAGCCGTCCCTCGTCCACCGTCACGACCAGCCGTCCTTCGGGGGACAGCGTCGCGCTCACCGTGGCCAGCAGGTAGCCCTCGTCCTCGCGGAGGGTCTTGAGGATGCGCTCGAGCGCGGCGTCCAGGCCTCCCAGCATGATGCCGGGCCGGAACGTTCCATCCTCCCTCCGTGCCAGCCAGGGCCGGGGCGGGCGCGGCGCGGGGCACGGGCTGACGACCCGCAGCGTCCCGTGGCGCCTGTGGAGCCGCAGCGTCGCGACCTCTTCCTGCGTGTCGTCGTCTTCGGGGAAGCGGGAGGGCAGCTCGAACAGCGCGTCCCACAGGTCATCGGGACGGAGGTCCTGAAGGCCCACGAACTCCACCGACGTGAGCGTGGGGTTCTCCTCCAGGGTCACTTCAAGCACGGCCGGTCCCTGCTCACTGACTCGAACGCGGGGCTCCACGCGAGCGAAGAGGCCGGTGCTCGCCAGGCGATGCAGCAGGGGCTGCACTTCGCTGCCCCTCAGGGCGCGCGAGGCGTCCGCGGGAGGTGCACCCACGAGCTTGCGGACCTGCGGATCCGTGAGCCGCTGAAGGCCGCGAAGCTCCAGGCTCGTGGGCGTGAGTCCCTGGCCGGCGACCTCCACCTGCATGGCCCCGAGGACCGTGGAGTCCGCGACGTCTCCCGCCTCCTCGTTGAAGCCCTCCGGGCACGTTGGGTAGTCGGAGTCCTCCGAGGTGGCTGTGGCTTCAGGGGTGGAGTCGCCTGCATCCGGTGAGGGAGGAGGCGCGTTGATGGCGGCAGGAGCGTCGGAGGTGCCGGCATCCTGTGGAGGTTGGGCCGGGGCCGTGAACGAGACGAAGCAGAGTGCCAGTGCGAGACGGTTCATGAGAGGCGGCAGGAGCATGTGCCGTTCCAGGCGGGGGCTCAGGGCAAGTGCCCGGAACGACGAAGGGCGAGCAGGCGGGCGGATGTCATGGACACATCCGGATGTATCGGGCGGTTGTGGCCGTGACATCACCCGGCCTCGGTCCGCGGTCAGGAATCGATGGGCAGGCCCAGGGCCTTGATGCGCCGGTAGAGGTTTCCCCGGTCCACCTGGAGGAGGCGCGCGGCTCCGGCGATGCTCTCTCCTTCCCGGAGCGCGGCGCGGATGAGGTCCCGCTCGAAGTCCTCCACGTGCTCGCGGTAGCTCTTGTCCCCCAGCGCCCTGCGCGGCGCGGGCGCGGTGCCCGTCGGTGCCGTCACGGCGTCCGGGCCCAGCTCCAGGGGACCATCGCCCCGGAGCAGGTTCAGCCGTTCGATGACATTGCGCAGCTCGCGCACGTTGCCGGGCCACGGATAGGCACGGAGCGCGGCCTCCGCTCCCGGCGCGAGCACGAGCGGCGTGCGGGGCCCCGCGAGCTCCGCGGCGAAGACTCGCGCGAGGGGCAGCAGGTCCTCGGGGCGTTCGCGCAGCGGCGGCAGGTGCAGCGGCAGCACGTTGAGCCGGAAGAAGAGGTCCTGCCGGAAGCGTCCCTCCTTCACCGCGCGGCCCAGGTCCTGGTGCGTCGCCGCCAGGATGCGCACGTCCACGGACACCGGCAGCGTGCCGCCCAGCCGCTCCACCTGACGCGTCTCCAGGACTCGCAGCAGCTTGGCCTGGAGCTCCAGCGGCATGTCCCCCAGTTCGTCCAGGAACAGCGTGCCGCCCTGTGCCTGTTCGAAGCGGCCCGCCCGCCGCGCGACCGCGCCGGAGAAGGCGCCTCGCTCGTGGCCGAACAGCTCGCTCTCCAGCAGCGTCGCGGGAATGGCCGCGCAGTTGACCGCCACCAGCCGGCCCTTGCGTCCGGAGGCCTTGTGCAGCGCCTGCGCCACGCGCTCCTTGCCGGTGCCCGTCTCGCCTGTGATCAGCACCGCCGTGTCGCTGGGACCCACGCGCGCGATGAGCTGGCGCAGGGACTCCATGGCCGGGCTTTCGCCCACCAGGTGCCCCGGCTGGGCGAGTGCGTCCAGCAGCCGCTCCCGCTCCTCGCGCAGCGCTCCCAGCGCCAGCGCGTTGTTCAGCGCCGTGAGGAGCCGCTCGGGGGAGGGGGGCTTCTCCACGAAGTCCGTGGCGCCCAGCTTCAAGGCCTGCACCGCTTCGGAAGGGGACGCCTCGCCGGACAGGACCACCACTGGCACGGGCAGCGGCTTTGGCAGGCGTGCCAGTAATTCCAGCCCCGTCTCGCCCGGCATGCGCAGGTCCAGCAGCATCAGCGCGGGCGGTGCATCCGGCGCTTCGAGCAGGCGCTGCGCCTCCGCCGTGGAGCGGGCCTCTACGGGAGAGAAGCCTCCGTCCTGGAGCAGTCCACGCACGGCCCGGAGGACACCGGGGTCGTCGTCGACGATGAGGATGCGGGCTCCGGGCTTCATGCGGCCACCTGGGAGACGTCGGAGGAGGGGACTCGCGGCAGCACCACCTGGGCCCGCGTGCCGCCCTGGGGGCCCGGCTCCAGTCGCAGGCTGCCGCCGTGCTCATGGGCAATCTTCTGCGCGATGGGCAGGCCCAGTCCGCTGCCACCGGGCTTGGTGCTGAACAGCCCCCGCGTGAGGACGGGCCCCTCCAGCACTTCCGGGACGCCGCTGCCGCCGTCGCTCACGGTGACGTGCACGCGGCCGTCGTCCGCTTCGCGCAGCGCCACGTGGACGGAGGGGGCGCCCGGTGGAGAGGCCTCGGTGGCGTTCTTCACCAGGTTGCCGAAGAGGCGGCGCAGTCCGTCGGGGTCCGCGCGCAGTGACACCTCCGGGCCCGGATCCAGCATCACAGGCACCGGGGAGTTGCCCTCGTACAGGGCGCACACCTCCGCGAGCAGGGGGCGCAGCGCCACGTCCTGGAAGCGCGGGGCCGGCAGGCGCGCGAAGGTGGAGAAGCTCTGGGTCATGCGCATGAGCAGGTCCACCTCCTCCTGGAGGAGCGCCACCGCTTCGGCGAGGCGCGTCGGGTCGGGCAGGGTGCCGGCATCCTGGGGGGACAGACGCGCGAGCGAGAGCCTCATTGCGGTCAGGGGATTCTTCAGCTCGTGGGCGAGCGCCCGTGCCACGTCCTGCCACGCGGCGATCTGCTCGGCGGCCTTGAGACGTTCGCGTTGGCTCAGCAGCTCCTGGCCCATGCGGTTGAACTGCCCCAGGAGGAACTGGAGTTCGTCGCGCGCGGGTTCGGGCACGGGCAGGCGGACCGACAGGTCGCCGCGCGAGTAGGCCCGCATGCCTTCCAGGAGCGTGGCCATGGGGCGCGTGAGGACGCGGCCCAGGAGCACCGCGGACACGGCCAGCACGACGGCGGCGATGGCGCCCACGCCCACGATGAACACGGGCACGCGGCGCACCAGGGCCCGCCGCGCCAGCTCCGCCTGCGCCAGGTTGAGCCGGGCCTCGTCGAGCGCATCCGGGGGCAGCCCCCGGCGGGACAGCTCGTCGGACACGCCGTCGAGCACACCCTCCACTGGCGCGATGGAGATGGAGAGCACGCGCTCCAGCACGCCCTGCGCGAGTGCCCCCAGCAGCGCCAGCGGGATGAGGCCCGCGAGCAGCATCACCGCCAGCAGGCGCCGGCGGAAGCGGAACGGAGGCGGCGGTGGGTCCATCGGCGGTGCACGGCGCATGGCACGCCGTTCATATCGCGGTGGGCCGGGGCCGGGGCCGTGCATCGTTCGCGCGGACGGAGACTCTTCATGGGATGGCACGGCCCATGAGGGGCCGGGCGTTGGGGGTCCCATGCGCAAACCCTGGATGTCGTTCGCGGTGGCCGTTGTCTTCCTGATGGTGGCCCGTCCCGCGCAGGCCCATGAATCGCTTCGCGATCGCATCGACGCGTACGTGCGCGCGGAGCAGAAGCGGCTGGGGATCCCGGGGCTCGCCGTGGGCGTGGTGAGCCATGGCAGGGTGGTGCTGGCGAAGGGCTATGGCTCCGCGAACCTGGAGCACCCGGTCCCGGTGGGGACGGACACGCTCTTCCAATCGGGTTCGCTGGGGAAGATGTTCACGGCGACGGCGCTGATGCTCCAGGTGGAGGCGGGGCGCGTGTCGCTGTCCGACAGCGTGACGAAGTACTTCCCGGATGCACCCGCGACGTGGAAGCCCATCACGGTGCGCCACCTGTTGACGCACACCTCCGGCATCCAGGACCTGGAGGGGCTGCTCGACGAGCGCAAGGACTACACGGACCAGCAGTTCGCGGAGTTCATCTACGCGCTGCCGCTGGATTTTCCGGCGGGGCTGCGGTGGCGCTACAGCAACTCCGGCTACGTGTTGCTGGGCATCTTGGTGAACCGCGTCGCGGGCATGACGTATCAGGAAGTGCTGGGGCGTCAGGTCTTCAAGCCCGCGGGCATGAAGACGGCGCGCGGCATCAGCGAGGCGGACGTCATCCCGAACCGCGCGGCGGGCTATCAGCTGGTGGGTGGCGTGGTGAAGAACCAGCAGTGGGTGTCGCAGTCGTTGAACACGACGGGGGACGGGGCGCTCTACTTCTCGTTGAAGGACATGTTGGCGTGGGAGGAGGCGGTGTCGGAGCGTGCCATCCTGACGCGGGACAGCTGGCGGGAGATGTTGTCACCGGCGAAGTTGAACAGCGGTGCGACGTATCCGTACGGCTTCGGGTGGGAGGTGCTGGAGCGCAACGGCCAGCCGCTGCATCAGCACACGGGAGCGTGGCAGGGGTTCCGGACGGCCTATTCGCGCTTCCTGGGGGACGAGCTGTCCATCGTGGTGCTGGCAAACCTGGACCGGGCGAACCCGTCGCAGTTCGTGGAGGGCATCGCGGCCATCGTGAATCCGGCGCTCGCCGTGCCGCCGCTCAAGCCCATTCCGGACACGGAGCCGCAGGTGACGGCGATGCTCACGGCGCTGCTGGAGAAGACACGGCAGGGCGCGTGGGAGCCGTCCATGTTCGCCTACGTTCCGGACTGGTACGTGGCGGAGGCCGGTCCCCACTTCCAGGCCTTGTTGCAGGAGCTGGGGCCCGCGGGGCCGCTGGTGCTGGCGAAGCGTGAGATGAAAGGCGACGACCGCATCTACACGTACCTGGTGCAGTTCGGCGCCGCGACCTGGCGCTACCGGGTGGGGCTGACCGCTGATGACCGGGTGACCTTGTTCACGCTCCAGGTGAACTGAAGCGGTCGGGTAGGCTTGGCTCCAAGCGAGGAGATGCCCATGCTGAGACCCCACGCGCTGCTGCTCCTCGTATCCCTGCTCCAAGATGGAGGGACCGAGACTGCGGCATCCCAGCCCTCGCATTCCGTCCTGAGGAATCCCGCGTTTCCAGCCGCCACGGTGGACTCGGATGCAGGGGCGCCTGTCTCCGCACGCGGGCCCATTGTCGCGGAAGGCATCCAGTGGCCCGACGACCTTCAGCCTCTCGCGACGCTAGATGGGCCCGCGGTTCTCGCCGCGCACGCCGCATTGCAGCGGAGGCTCTCCCGTTATCCCAAGGAGTACGCCAAGAGCTGTGCGTTCTCCGCGAAGGGGATGGAAGTCATCGTCGGTGAGGAGCGGGGGATGTACTTCGTCCGTATCAACCCGCGACCCGACAGGTGCGGTTGGGCGCCCGGCACGGTGCTCGGGTTCGACGAGTTCGAACTGTACGCCGTCTCTCCTGAGGGAAAGGTGTTGGCGCGCTATCCGTACATGCCCTGAATGTGTGAATCAGGGCTGGTAGGGGTACCGCGTGATCTCTCCTTCAGGCGAGATCGCGTACAGCTCGAACCAGTCCGTCTCCAAGCCGGTGACACCCTGGCCGAAGCCGGGGCATCTGTCCACACGTCGGTTGACGCGGGCGAAGTACCAGCCCGCCTCCTGACCGATGACGACTTCCAGGGCCTGGGCGGAAAAGGCGCACTTGCCCGCGGACTCTTTCGGAAATCGCTTCAGCGCTTCTTCCAGCGCGGCATGCGCGGCCTGGATGGCAGGTCCTTCCAGGGTGGCGAGAGGCGTCAGGTCCTGCTTCGGCCAGGGAATGGCTGCTTCGGCGACAGGCGCGGAGATACCCGCGTCTGGAGGTGCCGCCTGTTCTTGCGACTCCACTGGACCTGGATCCGGTCGCCTGTTGCAGAGAGGCGTTCCGAGGAGCCCCGTCTCCACCAGTAGCGATGCCATCAACATGGAGCGCGAAGCCTTCAACATGGAGCACCTGGGTAGCCCATGGACCTCTAGGGGTGGAGTGCTGCGGAGCAGTTGGGGGGAACGCCTTCAGGCCTGAGCATGCTGGGGGGACTCGGTTCGCAGCGTGCCTTGAACTTCCACTGCTTCCTATCGACATCCCACCGAAAGACATCGCCTTTCTGGTTCCACCTGTAGAACCTGGGCGCATCGCGATGCCCGGTGGCAAGCCAACCCCATGCGGGAATCACCTGTCCCTGCTCGTCACGCGAGAGCCGTCCATCCGGCGTCGTGCCATAGGCGACCATCACCCATGCGCCTTCCGACTTCGCCATGGGCCAGGTGCGCAGGTCCTGATTGCTCAGGCCGGAGGCGCACGGATGGTTGTGCGCGTAGCCAAAGACTGGAAGGTTCCTTCCGAGGTCCGCATCGTCGACACCTCCAAAGGGGGGCGTGCAGGCTCCGCTCGACTTCACCGTGTTCCGCACGGGCCAGGAGACGCGCCAGTCCGAAGGCGTCCGGTAGATGGCGACGCAGTACTCCGACGCCTCCGGACGTGGGCGCCCTGTGCCTGGGTCGCACGCGTCAACCGCCCCTGGAAGCTCCAGCAAAGCCTGGAGCGTTGGAATCACCAGGTCATCTGGAACAAGCGAGGCTTGCGTTATGACAGCAGGAATCTCCGGCCATGGCCCAGGGGCTATGGCCAGCCCCTCCACACCGTCCTGCGCAGAGAGTTCCGACGCTACGTAGAATCGCCGAGCACCTGAACTCGCGCACGCGATGCCCAGGCACGCCACGGTGAGCCCGAACTGTTGCCGGAAGGAAGCCATCGGATGGCAGCGTATTGAGGGAGTGCAAGCACTCGCTAGCTCGCACGCGGAGTCCAACGGTGAGGATCATGTCCAACATCTAGTGCCGAACGCTGAGTGTGCCCTGGCGGGTGCCCTTCTGGGGAGCCTGTAAGCACGGCTTACAAGTTGCCACCCAAGCCTGTCGAGGACGCCAGCGTCCTCAGAACTGCAGGTACACGTACGGCCGGGTCTCCAGCGTGGAGAGCTGACGGATGCCCAGGCCCAGCAGCACCAGCACCACCGCCCTCGCGGGCGCGGGCAGCTTGAGGAACGCGAGCGCCGCCGTGTCGTAGAGCTTCATCGGCAGCGCGTGCGCAGCCACCGCGATGGCCAGCATGCTCCACATCAGCGGCCCCACGTTCGCCAGGCCGGGGATTCCCGCCAGCATCCGCGCGTAGAACTCACCCGCGTGCGCCATGTCCGGCGCCCGGAACACCACGCGCGTCAACACCACCAGCGTGAACGTGGCCAGCATCCCGAAGGCCACTCGCACCGGACCGGGCTCCTGCTGCTTGCCCCGGTACCACCACCAGCAGCGCACCGCGCACAACGCCACGCCGTGCACTCCGCCCCAGACCGCGAAGCGCCAGTCCGCCCCGTGCCAGAGGCCTCCCAGCACCATCACCATCATCAGGTTGAAACACACGCGCGGCTTGGAGCGGCGGTTGCCGCCCAGCGGGATGTACAGGTAGTCCCGCAGCCACGACGACAGGCTCATGTGCCAGCGGTTCCAGAACTCGAACAGGTTCTTCGCCAGGTACGGCCGCGCGAAGTTCTCCGGGAACCTGAACCCGAACAGCGACGCCACCCCAATCGCGATGTCCGAGTACCCCGAGAAGTCGTAGTACAGCTCCAGCGTGTACGCGACCGCCGCCACCGCGCACTCCGCGGACGAGTACGCGTGCGGACTGCCGAACACCGGATCCACGATGCCGCTGCCCAGCACGTCCGCGATGACCAGCTTCTTCACCAGCCCCACCGCGATGCGGAACAGCGCCTTGTTCCCGTCATCCGATGACAGCGTGGGCACTTCCCGGAAGTGGGCCATCAGCTCCGACGCGCGGACGATGGGCCCGCTCACCACGCGCGGGAAGAACAGCATGTAGAGCAGGTGCTCCACGAAGGTGTGCTCGGAGCTCGCCTTCCCCCGGTACACGTCCACCGTGTAGCTGATGGCCTGGAAGACGAAGAACGACAGGCCCACCGGCAACAGCAGGTGGAAGGGCTCCGGCCGCACCTCCACGCCCCACGGGCCCAGGAGCGACGCCACCGTCTTGCGCAACAGCTCCAGGTACTTGAAGCCCGCCAACAGCCCCAGGTTGGAGACGATGGACAGCACCACCAACGTCTTGCGCACGCCGGGCCGCTGCGTGCGCCCCATCCCCTTCACCAGCAGGTGGTCCACCGTCACGCCGGCCAGGAAGATGAACAGCGGCACCAGCTTCACGACCAGCTCGCCCACGGGCATCCCGCCCACGAACGCGGACAGGGGGACCCCGAGGAACGAGACGTAGACGAACAGGCTGGCCGTGAGCAGCAACAGCATCCGCGGCCAGTAGTACCGGTGCAGCGCCCAGTAGAGCGCGAGCACCCAGATGACGAAGATGACGTACTGGAGGCTGTGTGACAGCACGGCTCAGGGCGCTCCCGCGGCGGAGGCCGTCGGCTCGCCGCCCTTCTTCGTGGACTCGTACGCCGCCATCAGGTCCTTCACGAACGCGTTCGCCAGCACCGCGTAGCCCTGCGACGTCAGGTGCACGCCGTCCGCCTGGCCCAGCGGCACCGGCTGCCGCTGCCAGCGCTGCATCGAACGCTCACCGCCCATCGCCGCGCGCGCGGACCAGTACGCGCACCCGGCATCCTTCGCCACCTGCGGCAGCGTGTTCAGCACCTTCGACAGCGACGGCGCTTCGTTCCACCGGCCGTCCGCGTCCTGCGCCAGCCGGTCCGTGGGGCCGATGAGCAGGCACTCCGCGCCCGTCGCCTTGCGCATGCGCGAAATCAGCGCCGCGTAGTCCTGGCGCAGTCCGTTCGCGTCCAGCTCCGGCAGCTCCGCCTCGTTGGTGCCGTACCAGAACACCAGCAGGTCCGGCCGGCGCGCGGTGAGCTGCGCGTCCAGCGCCGCCGCATCCATGTCCCGCGCCGTGAAGGCCGTGGCGCCGGGCAACCCCAGCGCGTCGTACACCAGCCCCGGCGTGTCGTACTCCAGCGACGCGCCCAGCACCGTCGCGCTGCCGCCACCCTCCGGCACCTTCACCTGGACCGAGTGCGCCACGCCCGTCACCGGGAACGAGCGGATCCGCACCGTGGGCTGCGTCAGCGGCTCCGGCGGCGGCGCTTCGGGGGCAATCGCCTCACCGTCCACCGTGATTTCAGGTGCCGCGGCCCCGGGCGCGTCCAGCGCGTACAGGTCCAGCCGGCCCTGGCGGTTCTTGTCCTCCGTGCAGCCGTCACAGAAGGAGATGCCCAGGCTCGCGCCGGGCGCTCCCACCGCGCGGATGCCGGTGAGCCCCCAGATGTTTCCGGAGCTGCCCGCGGGCGTGCTCTTCGCGTCCTCCACCGTCCACTCGCCGTCCAGCGTGCGCGACACGTGCGCCGCTTCCAGCCGGGTGGACGGCTTGCCCGCCGCGATGAAGCCCCGGCCCGCGTCACCAAAGCGCTTCGTCAGCGCGTCGCGGACCTTGTCGGAGAAGTAGTGCGCCGCCGTGTGCGACGCGCCCAGCTGCGCGATGCCCACGCGCAGCTTCGCGCCGGACTCGCGGCGGGCCAGCGATTCGAACGTGCGGCGCAGCGCCGGGGTCGCGTTCTGCAGGCCGGTGGTGTCCGTGGCCGGCACGCGCGGCGGATGCGTGCGCGCGAAGGCCCGCTGCAACGCCAGGTCGAACAGGTGGCCCAGCAGGTTGGAGCCGCGCACGCGCGGGTGCACCAGGTCCTCCAGCATCAGACCGGACTCCAGCCACTTGAGCGCGGAGCCCTCGCCGCCCATCGCCGCCAGCGTGTCGTAGAAGGCGCAGCCACCGGCGCGCGCCTCCTCGCGGAACACCTCCGCCACCTCCGCGGAATGCCGGCGGGTGACGAGCTCGCCGCTCATCGTGCGCACGCCCGCGTCGATGGGCGACATGACGAGGCACGCCGCGTCCGGCACCGCCGTGCGCACGCGCGACACCAGCTCCTTCATCTGCGAGCGGACCTCGTCCAGCGTGGTGCGCTCGCGCGACAGGAAGAACGCTTCGTTCCCGCCCACCATCAACACCACCAGCGACGGCTTGCGGTGCTTGAGCTGCGCGCGGAACGCCTGGGGCTGCGCGCGCAGGTACACCTCCGCCATGCCGCCCAAGAGGCCCACCGTGTCGTAGACGATGCCCGGCGTGCCCGACTCCAGCGAGACCCCGTGCAGCTCCGTCTTGCCGCTGGCGGTGAGCGTCAGCGTCTTCGCGCCCTCGGGAAGCTTCAGCCGAGCGAACGCCGCTTCCGCCTTGGGGCCGAACGCGCGCGTCTGGATGCGCTGCGTGTTCTTGCCGTCCACCGCCACCTGCACGGAGCCGTTGGCCGGCTGGGCCAGGAAGAACAGCTCCGCCTCGCGCGCGCCCTCCACGGAGTAGCGCGTGCCCTGCGCAGGGCCGCTCGTGGAGAAGGCCACGCCCGTCCAGCCCACGCGGTCCTTGGGCCAGTGCGTGTCCACCAGCCGCTCCATCTTCCAGCCGTCGGTGCTCGCGGTGCCCGCGCGCGTGGCTCGGCCGGCGCTGGCCAGCCGGTGGATGTAGAGGAAGCCCGGCCCGCCCGAACCGAAGCGCTCCTGGAGCCGGTCGCGCACCACGTCCGTGATGTAGTCGGAGGCGATGAGCGAATCGCCCAGGTGCACCACCCGCACCGGCGTGCGCCGCGCGTCCGAGCGCAAGTCCCCGAGCGCCTTCATGAACGGCGCGAGGCCGTCCTCGTCACACGTGCCGTCCGCGCGCGCCTTGCGGCAGTTGAGCTCGATGTCCACGTGCTTCGCGCCCATGCGCTCGCGCAGCGCTTCCAGCTCCAGCGCGTTCGTCAGCGTGGGAGCGCTCAGCTCCTCCAGGCCGATGCCGGGCACGGCGGGCGCTTCGCCCACCTGCGGGCCCGCCTGTGGATCCGTGTCGCTGACGGCGGTGTCCGCTTCCGCGAGCGCGGAGGGAGGAGCGTCCGGCGCCAGGCCGTCGGCGGGCGGACGCGGGGCCTTCACGCCACGCAGCGACGCGGGCAGCACGAGCGCCGCCAGCTTGGGCCCGAGCGAACCTTCCTGACGGAGGCTGGGGAGGGGGCGGAACTTCTCCGGCAATGGCGCCACGGACAACCCCACCGCCAGCAGCACGGTGAAGGCCAGCGTCCATCCGGTGGATGTGGGCTTGAGGCTCAACGCCGGGGCATGAGACTGGCTTTTCGGGGGCGGGTCAAAACTCTGCCCACATTGTCGCGCCCCATCCCTCGGGGGGCAGGCGGCCGGGCCCCCTTCCTCGGACGGCGCGAAGCGCTATGGTGCGCCGCCGTTCGCGCCGGGTCCGTGGTCCGGCGTCCCGAGTAGGAGCTCGCACCCGCATATGGCCCTCTATCCCGTCATCATGGCCGGAGGCTCCGGCACCCGCTTCTGGCCGCTGTCGCGCCAGGCCCGTCCGAAGCAGTTCCTCCCGCTGGCCTCCAAGCAGCCGCTGCTCACCGACACCGCCCAGCGCCTCAAGGGGCTGGCGCCGGTGAAGAACACCTTCATCGTGTGCGGCCCCGTGCACGCGAAGACGGCCGCGAAGCTGGTGAAGGGGCTGCCCAAGGGCAACCTCCTGGTGGAGCCCGTGGCGCGCAACACCGCGCCCGCCATCGCGCTCGCCGCGCTCCAGGTGGCCGCGCGCGACCCGAAGGGCGTGCTCGCGGTGCTGCCGTCGGATCATCACGTCGCGGACGTGAAGGGCTTCCAGCGCACGCTCGCGGAAGCGGCGCGCATCGCGGAGGGCGGCCACATCGTCACGCTGGGCATCAAGCCCGCGCGCCCGGAGACGGGCTACGGCTACATCCAGGTGGGGGACGCGCTGGAGGGCGGCGGCCGCCGCGTGAAGGCGTTCAAGGAGAAGCCCGACCTCAAGACGGCGCAGGAGTACGTGGCCGGCGGGGACTACCTGTGGAACGGCGGCATCTTCGTCTTCCGCGCGGACGTGATGCTGGAGGCCTTCCAGAAGCACATGCCGGAGATGCAGAAGGGCCTGGACGCGCTCCAGAAGGCCGCGGGCAAGCGCACCTTCCCGGCCGTGCTCAAGCGCGTGTTCCCCAAGCTGCCCTCCATCTCCATCGACTACGGCGTGATGGAGAAGGCGGAGAACATCGCGGTGCTGGACGGCGACTTCGGCTGGTCCGACGTGGGCTCCTTCGCCGCCATCCCCGAAGTGCGCCCCGCGGACGCGCAGGGCAACGTCGTCTCCGGCGACGCGGTGCTGGTGGACTGCACGGGCTGCGTGGTGCTCGCGGACAAGCGCACGCTGTCCGTCGTGGGCCTGCACGACGTGGTGGTGGTGGACTCCGGTGACGCCGTGCTCGTGGTTCCCAAGGACCGCAGCCAGGACGTCCGCAAGGTCGTCGAGGCGCTCAAGGCCAGGAAGCGCACCAAGCTGCTGTAGGCGGCGCTGTAGGCCTGGGGGCGACTTCGCCTCCTGTTTCCCCTCACACATTTCTTCCCGGGGCTCCCTGTCGTTTCTACAGGGGGCCCCCGTTCGTTTCGCGGGGTTCGCTGGCACCTGCGGGCGGTTGGAGTGTCGTTGGGGGGACGGAGGCGGGCCCCGGGCATGAGGCGCGGAGGTTGCAAGTCCACCCCGGGTCCGCCCCATTTCCGGGGCGACAGGCGGGGATGGCGATGGGCTGCAAGCGCTGCGTAGGCGACCACCGGAACGACGAGGCGTGCTCCGGCGCACGGCCTGGGGTGCCGGGGGATTCGCTGGAAGGCCAGCGGCACGGGCCGCTGCTCTTGAAGCGCCGGCTGGAAGTGGGGGCGGTGGCGTCGGTGTACCTGGCGGAGTACGTGCCCACGGGGCACCGCTTCGCGGTGAAGGTGCTGCACGCGCACCTGGCGGCCCGGCCGGCCGTGCGCGCCCGGTTCATCGCGGAGGCGCTGGCGCAGCGCAACGTCGTGCACCGCCACGTGGCGCGCGTGCTGGACGTGCGCCCCGGTCCCCAGGGCCTGCCCTGCGTGCTGATGGAGGCGCCGGAGGGCGAGTCGCTGAGCGCGCTGCCCCTGCCGCTGTCGCCGGTGGAGGTCGGCGAGGTGTTGGATCAGGCGCTCGCGGGGCTGGAGGCGGCGCACGCGCGGGGGCTGGTGCACGGGGACCTCACGCTGGATTCGATGTTCGTCACGCGCGACGCGAAGGGTGAGCGGCGCGTGCGGGTGCGCGACTTCGGCGAGGGCGCGGTGCGGGAGGCGGCGCTGTCGAAGGAGGAGCGCGCGCAGGGCGTGACGGTGGGCTCGCCCACGTTCATCGCGCCCGAGCAGTGCGCGGGGCTGGGGGGAAGCCCTCGCGCGGACCTGCACGCGATGGGCGTGGCGGGCTACCTGCTGGTGACGGGCCGGCTGCCGTTCGGGCTGGGGCGCTCCGCGGACGTGACGCTGTTCCCTCCGCACGCCGTCAACGCGAGCGTGCCACCCGCGCTGTCCACGGTGCTCCTGCGCGCGCTGGCCGCGAAGCCGGAGGACCGGTTCGACAGCGCGTGGGCCTTCCGCGTCGCGCTCGCGGAGGCGCTGGGCATGAAGGCGCCGGTGCGCAACGCGGCGGCGGATGCGCGCGAGGAAGCCTTGGATGTAGAGGTGACGGACGCGGGCCTGGACTCCACGGTGGAGCAGGGCGCCGCGCGGAGTGCCTTCGCGGGACAAGGCGTGGCCCGGTCGTCGGCGGAGTCCGACGCGGACGACTTCGACATCGTGGAGGACGTGCCGGAGTGGGGTATGGCCGCCACGTCCGTGGAGGACGCGGCGCTGCGCGCGGCGAACGGCGCGGCGCCGGACGCCCGCTCCGGGGAGGTGGCCATGCGCGCGGAGGTGGCCGCGTTCTGGTCCTCGGCCGTCGCGCTGCTGGGCCCCGCTGAACCGGAGCTGCCCTCCCACACGCTGCCGCGGACCGGCGCGTCCGGGGCCGGTTTCTCGGCCTCCGCCGCTTCCGGGGCTCCCATCCTCCTGGTGCATCCGGCGGCCAGCGCTCCGGCCGCCACCATGAAGCTGGGCGTCGTCGACGCGAACCCACTCCAGTCCGCCGCGCCCATCCTGCTGGTGGATCCGGCCTCGCCCCTGGATGTCACGCCCCAGCCGGCTGCGAATCCTTCGTCCACGCTGGGCGCCGCGGCCATCCCGTTCATGACCCTGGCGCCCACGGTGATTCCGTCGCCCCCGCCCATTCCGCTCGTGGACGTGGTGCAGGACGCCGCGCCCATCCCGTTGGTGAACGCCGCCGTGGCGCCGCTGGAGGCCTCCGCGCCGCGCACGGACGCGCCCGCGGACCTGCGCGTGCGCCTGGGCCTGACGCCGGGCGAGGTCCTCCAGCCCGTCTCCGTGAGCGACGTCGCCCCCGAGGGCCTCTTCGCCGAGTGCCAGGGAAACCTGCCTCCGCTCGCCGCGCGGCTGACGGTGGAGGTGTCCTTCCGGGGTGAGACGGCCCTGGGCGCCTGCGACGTCGTCCGCCACGTCACCTTCGACGAGGCGCGCACCTGGAACGTGCCCGCCGGCGTCTTCGTCCACTTCTCCGACGAGTTCCCCGCCCTGGGCCGGCTGCTCTCCCGCGCCCTCATGGAGGACGCGGAGCCCGCGCCCGACGCGGAGCTGGCCCGCATGCTGTCCCGCGCGGAGGCCGTGGCCCGCGACCCGTACAGCCTGCTGGGCGCGAAGCACGATGCCGACTTCGGCGACATCCACCGCCGCGCCCAGGCCGCCCTGCGCCGCCTGGTCGCCTTCCAGAACCGCCCGCTGCCCACCCCGCAGCGCCAGGCCCTGGACGCCCTGCGCGTGCGCGTGCTGGCCGCGCAGCGGATGCTCGGCGACCCGCTCTCCCGCGTGGGCTACGACGCCACCCGGGGCAACCTGGCGGGCCTCGCCCGCTGCGTCGCCGCGGGCGTCCCGGAGCCCACCATGGAGGCCCTGCGCAGCGCCTTCCTGGCCGCTCGTCCGGAGGTGGAGAAGAAGGCCCGCGCCCTGTTCACCCAGGGACATGCGTTGGAGGTCCAACGGGCCGTCCCGGCCGCGCTGGAGCGCTACGCGGAGGCCCTCAAGCTGGACCCGCTGAACACGTCCTGGCTGAAGCACTACCAGTCCCTGCTGCGGCAGGTGCCGGCGGGTGCCGGGGCCCGGATGCCGGAGGCCATGGCCTGATGGGGGCCATTACCCGCCCCCCGGGGTAGCTTCCGCCCTCCCGGGGAGGCCCGGGCGTTCAACAGTCAGCCGGGCGCGTTCGGGTGTGTGCAGCCCCCGGGGCCCCTCGTGTAGTGTCCGACGCCTTCCGTTACGCCCTCCCGGTTCCTGTCGAGGGTGGGGACACTGCCATGAACGCGCACATCTTCCGCGAGTACGACATCCGAGGTCTGGTGGACAAGGACCTCACCATCGAGGTGGTGGAGCTCCTGGGCCTGGGCCTGGGCACCATGATCCGCCGCAAGGGCGGCACCTCCATCGTGGTGGGCCGCGACTGCCGCGAGTCCTCCACGCGCTTCCGCGACGCGCTCGCGAAGGGCCTCACCGCCACCGGCCTGGACGTCTACGACGTGGGCGTGGTGCCGACGCCGCTGACCTACTTCGCGGCGAACACGCTGCCCGTGGACGGCCTGGCGATGATCACCGGCAGCCACAACCCGAAGGAGTTCAACGGCTTCAAGATTGGCGCGGGCAAGACGACCTTCCACGGCCCCGAAATCAAGGAGCTGCGCCGCCTCATCGAGGCCAAGGACTTCGCGACCTCGAACAAGCCCGGCAAGGTCACGCCCTACGACATCATCACGCCCTACAACCACTTCATCCGCCAGACGGTGAAGGTGGGCCGCAAGGGGATGAAGATCGTCATCGACGCGGGCAACGGCACGGGCGGCGCCATCGCGGTGCCGCTGTTCGAGAGCATGGGCTTCGACGTGGTGCCCCTGTTCTGCGAGATGGACGCGGACTTCCCCAACCATCACCCGGACCCCACGGTGGTGGAGAACCTCCAGGACCTCATCAAGAAGGTGAAGGAGGTCAAGGCGGAGGTGGGCATCGCCTACGACGGCGACAGCGACCGCATCGGCGTCATCGACGACCAGGGCAACGTGCTCTGGGGTGATCAGCTGATGGTGCTCTTCAGCCGCTACGTGCTGAAGGAGTCCCCGGGCGCGGCCATCATCGGCGAGGTGAAGTGCAGCTACACGATGTACGACGACATCGCGAAGCACGGCGGCCGGCCCATCATGTGGAAGGCCGGGCACTCCCTCATCAAGTCGAAGATGAAGGAGGAGCACGCGGAGCTGGCCGGCGAGATGAGCGGCCACATCTTCTTCAAGCACCGCTACTTCGGCTTCGACGACGCGGTGTACGCGTCCGCGCGCCTGCTCGAGATTCTCACCCACGAGAAGCAGTCCATGTCGCAGCTGCTCTCCGACGTGCCGAAGACCTTCGCCAGCCCCGAGCTGCGCTTCGACACGACGGAGGAGAAGAAGTTCGCCATGGTGAAGCGCGCCACGGAGATCCTGCGTGACGCGGGCCACAAGGTGGTGGACGTGGACGGCGTGCGCGTGACGTTCCCGGACGGCTGGGGCCTCATCCGCGCGTCGAACACGCAGCCCATCCTGGTGCTGCGCTACGAGGCCAGCACGGAGGCGCGCGTGAAGGAGATCCAGGCGCTCATCGAGAAGACCGTCGCCCAGGCGCAGAAGGAAGTCGGCGCCTGAGTCCGGGCGTCCCACGCGAAGCACGCACGTAAGGGAAGGAACTGGCCATGCCGACGCTGGGAATCGACCTGGGCGGGACGTTCGCCCGGGCCGCGGTGGTGGATGGGAAGGGCGCGATCCTCGCGAGCGCCAAGGTGGCGTTGCAGGACCGCAAGCCGCCGGGCGTGGTGGAGACCATCGCCCAGGCGGCGGAGGAGGCGGTGAAGAAGGCCGGGGTGAAGAAGGTGGATGGCTGCGGCGTGGGCGCGGCCGGGCAGATCCACAAGGACTCGGGCGTCATCTCCGTGGCGCCCAACCTGGGCTGGCGCGACGTGCCGCTGGCGGCGATGTTGACGAAGCGGATGGGCTTCGAGGTGAAGGTGGTGAACGACCTGTCCGCGGCGGCGTGGGGCGAGCTGCACGCGGGCGCGGGTCGTGGAGCGCAGGACATCCTGGTGGTGTTCGTGGGCTCCGGCGTGGGCAGCGCCATCATCGCGGACGGGCGGCTGGTGAACGGCGGCGGCGGCGTGGCGGGCGAGCTGGGGCACATCAAGGTGGTGCCTGGCGGCCGGCTGTGCGGCTGCAGTGAGCATGGCTGCCTGGAGGCGTACGCGGGCGGCCACAACCTCATCGCGCAGACGAAGGAGTTGCTGGCGTCGGGCAGCTCGCGCGTGCTGGAGCAGCTGACCCACGACGACCCGGACACCATCACTCCGGTGACGCTGGAGACGGCGGCGGAAGCGGGCGACGCGAAGGCCAAGGAGATCCACACCCGCGCGGCGCAATTCCTGGCGCTCGCGGTGGCCAACTACGTGACGGTGCTCAACCCTTCGCGGCTGGTGGTGGGAGGCGGCGTGCTGATGCACTGCCCGGGGCTCAAGCGGCAGTTGCTGGACGGCGTGCAGCAGTGGTCGTCCCGCGTGTCGCGCGAGGGCCTGCTCATCGCCGACGCGGAGCTGGGCGACGACAGCGGCATCATCGGCGCGGCGCTGCTGGTGAAGTGAAGCACCCGGCGCTGGGAGCGAACTCCCCGCGCCACGCAGGTCCCGCTGGAGCATTCTCGGCGGGACGTGCGCCGCGGCTTGCGCCAGGGCTGCCGCTCTCGGGGCGCTGAAGTCGCCGCGCGAGCGGAAGCCCCGGAGCGCTACGGCTGCTTCGGTGCTGCCTTCGCGTCCGTGAAGCCCAGCTTCGCGATGCGCCCTTCCTCACCCACGGCCCAGGCGGTGTCCCGCGCTTGCGGCGGCGTGGACACGGCGTGGAAGCCCGTGGTGTCCAGCGGCTCCCACGTCCTGCCCGCGTCCTTCGACACGTCCGAACCCGTGGGCCCCACGGCGATGAGCCACATCTTGCGCTCGCGCGTGAGCGGGGCCACGCAGGAGCGGTAGCCCCCGGGCGGCTTGCCGGGCACGGTCCACTGGCGCTTGCCCGCGTCCAGCGTGAGCGCCGCGTTGCCGGTGGCCACCTCCGGCTGCTTGTAGTTGCCGCCCACCGCGATGCCCGCCATCGGGCTCCAGAAGTAGAGCGAGAACACGCCCGCGCCCTCACCCGTGGCCAGCGGCGTGGGCGCGATGCCCCAGGTCTTGCCCCGGTCCGCGGAATGCAGCACGCGCGCGATGGAGCCTCCCAGTCCGAACCAGACGTCGGACTTACCGTACACGGCGATGCTCGTGCCGCTGGCGGCGAAGCCCGCCTCGCCCGCGAGAGCGGCCGGCAGCGCGCCTTCCGGCACGGGCTTCCACGTCGCGCCCCCGTCCTCCGTGGTGATGACGACGAAGTGCCCGTCCACCGGATCGCTGAACGCGATGCCGTGCTGTTCATCCCAGAAGGCCATGCCGTTGAAGAAGGCCCCGGGCCTGGCGTTGGTGAACTGGAGCGTCCAGTGAGCGCCCGCGTCCGTCGTCTTGTAGATGCGCGACTTGTCACCCGCGCCGATGGACAGCACGTACGCGGTGCGGTCGCTGAAGGCATCCACGTCGCGGAAGTCCAACGCCTCCGCGCCCGGCACCGGCGCCTGCGTCCACGTCTTGCCGCCATCCGTGGTGCGCACGACGGTGCCCTTGTCTCCGCTGGCCCACGCGACGCGGCCGTCCACCGCGCTCACGCCACGAAGCCGCACCGTCGTCCCGCTCGCCTGCGGCTCCCACTTCATGCCCGCGCTCCCCAGGGCCAGCCACGTCGCCAGCCACACCGCTCCCGTCGTCATGTCCCGGTGCCTCCCGCGTGTTCGTCCACGCAGGAGGGACGCTAGCCGAAGGCGGCCGGTCAGCGCCGCGCGGCGGTGTTCGCGGCGTCGGGGAGCGACGTGTCCTCGGGCAGGAAGTCGATGCGGCACTTGTCCAGCTGGGGGCCGCAGGCGCGGTCCAGGTCGCCGCGCGTGTCGCAGCCCGGGCGCTCCTCGCAGGTGTCCGGCAGGAAGGCCCAGACGAACTGGAGCACGTTGCCGCCCCGGCCCTCCGGCAGCGCGGCGAGGAAGTCCTGCTTCCGGTCCTGGAACAGGCTCGCCAGGTGCACGGTCTTGTCCTCCAGCTTCACGTGGCGCGCATCCCCCATGTACCGGCGGCTGGCGTCGTTGAGCTGGGCGTCCAGGAACTCCGGCTGGTAGGGCGCGCCGTCCAGCCGGGGCCCGCCCCGTGTCCCCCGGAAGAGGGCAAAGTGCACGCGAGGGTCCGCGTACTCGCCGAAGAGGATGCGCTGCTCCATCGCCCACAACGTCAGCCGCTCACCGCCCACCGGCCACGCGTGGCCCCAGTAGAAGCCGCCGAACCAGGACGCCGCCACGCCGTCCGGGTATCGCTCCACCAGCTGCATCAGCACCAGCGCGTTGTACGCGTTGATCCAGTATGCCAGCCGGTCCTCGGGCGACGGGAACAGCTCCGGCTGACGGTGCGGCGACACCGCCGCGAGCGACGCGACGAAGCGCTCCAGGGCCGCGCGGTCGCGCGACAGGCCCTCGAAGTCCAGGTCCCCGCTGGGGCGTACGTGGCTCAGCGCCTGCGCGTAGTCCGCGTAGCCGAAGGGCCCGGCCGCCTGGGGCACCGGCGCCGGCAGCGCGCCGCCCGCGTACAGCCCTGCTCCCACGGCGAGCGCCACCAGCACGGCCAGGGCCGCCACGGCGGGCCAGCGCGAACGGTGACGGGAAGGGACGGGGGCATTCACGGCCCGGCAGTCTATGCCACCCGCGCGGCCCGGCTCCCACCCTTCAGGTCCCGCCACGACCCACCCGGGGTCCGCCGCGACAGGCCGCTATACTGCCGGCGCCATGGAGCCTACCCCCGACGTCGTCAGGCACTTCCATCCGGTGCTCCCCTCCCGCCAGCTGCGCCGCCAGCCCGTCCGCGTGGAGCTGGCGGGCCATGCGTACGCGCTCTTCCGGGATGCCACCGGCCAGGCCGCGGCGCTGTCGGATGCGTGTCCCCACCGCTTCGCGCCGCTGTCGAAGGGCACCGTGACGAAGGAGGGCCAGCTCCAGTGCCCGTACCACGGCTGGCGCTTCGACGCGCGAGGGCAGGGCTTCAACCCCAGCCAGCCGGAGCTGCGCCACTGCGAGGCGAAGAGCTTCCAGGTGGTGGAGCGCTACGGCTACCTCTGGCTCGCGCACGCGAGCACGCCCGTATCCGCGATGCCGGAGCTCGCGGGCGGGGACTACGTCTTCGGCGGGACGTTCTCCACGCTGTTCCAGGCGCCGCTGCACGTGGCGCTCGACAACTTCAGCGAGGACGAACACACGCCCTTCGTCCACACCCGGCTGGGCTGGAGCGGCGCGCAGGCCGGCGCGGTGGAGTTCGAGGCGCACAACCACGAGGACCACACGGAGGTGCACTACCGCGCCCCGCAGCGGCCCGCGCCCATCATGCGGCTGCTCATGGTGGGCAAGGGGGACGTCTTCCACAACGACTGGGTGACGCGCTTCGACCCGGTGCGCAGCGTCTACACGGTCCGCTGGACGATGCCCTCGGGAGCGCCGCGCCCCTTCACCACGCAGGCGCACATCTTCTTCGTGCCGGAGACGGCGCGCACCACGCGCCTGCACGTCTTCTCCTTCCTGCGCACGACGGTGCCCGCGCTGAGGCCCCTGCTGCCGGTAGCGGCGAAGGCCGCGCTGGGGCTCACCTGGTGGGAGGTGCGCGACGACGCGCGCTTCATCCCCACCGTGGCGGACACGCCCTACAGCCACAAGGGCATGCGGCTGGACAAGTACGACAAGCCGCTCGTGCACCAGCGCAAGCTCATGGAGCGCATCTACTACGCGCACGAGGCGCACGAGCCCGCGGGGCCGGCGCTGCCCCGGGTCCGCGACGCCACGGGCACCTGAGCGGCTGGTGCGCCGTCGCATCGCGAGGACCGGTGGGACGGGCTTCCAAGCTCCGAGCCTGGGCCGTCAGTGCATTGGCGCGGGTTCCTCGTAGGTGGGCACCGTCTCCCCGGTGCGCGCCTCGTAGGCGTTGCAGCCGCTGTCACCGGAGACCACGAGCGCGAACTGCTTGAGCTGTGGCTGGTTGCAGCTCTGCGTCTCTTCGTCGCTCGGCTCGTCGCTGTTGCCCGCGAAGAAGCGACAGTTCTTGCAGTTGCCCCAGGATGCGTCCGCCATGGTTCCCTCCTCGTGGAACGGGTCCGTAAGAGGAGGGTGGGGCCGGTGACGGACCCCCACAACGCAGCACCTGCTTCCCGCCCGGGAGGGCAGGGGACCCGGCGCCTCGGGAAGGCGCCGGGAATTCCACTCCACCCACGCCTACGGCTGGGGCACGGGCTGCTGCTGCGGAGCCGGCTGCTCCTGGGCGGGCTGCTGCCCGGCCGGCTGCTGCTGCGGGGCGGCCTGCCGCGGCGCGCCCGCGCCGGGCTCCGCGCCCAGGGCGGCCGCGTCCTTCTTCACCGAACCGGACTCGAAGGAGCCCAGCGAGTTGAGCAGGCGCAGCGCGGCGAGTGACGCCTGGAGGCGCTCGGACACGAAGCCCACTTCCGCGTTGGTGAGTGCGGTGTTGGCGTCCGCGACCTCCAGGTAGGTGGCCACGCCCGCCTTGAAGCTCACGTCCGTCAGGCGGTTGGACTCGCGCGCCAGCTCCAGGGCCTCCTCGGCCTTGGAGCGGTTGGCCAGCGCGTTCTCCAGGTCCAGCTTGGAGCGGCGCACCTCTTCCTTCACGCGGGCCTGCGCCAGCGCCTGCGTGACGGTGGCCTCGCGCACGCGCGACGACGCCTCGGAGAGGTTCGCCTCGCGCAGGCCGCCGTCGAACAGCGTCCAGCTGGCGCCGAAGGTGATGGCCCAGGTCTCGTTGGAGCCGGTGAAGCCCGCCGCGTTCGCGATGCGGTACGCGCCCGTCACGCCCAGCGTGGGCAGGTAGCTCAGGATGACGCCCGTCTTGTTGATGCGGCTGAGCTTCAGGCCCACTTCCGCGGCCTGCACGTCCGAGCGCTCCTGCAGCGCCTTGTTCACCAGGTCATCCGGCGACGCCTGCGCGGGCACCGTCGGCTCCGGCGGCGCGGCCAGCTCGAAGTCCGGCTCGCGCTGGATGAGCGTGCCCAGCGCCAGCTTCAGGCCCGCGAGCGCGTTCTTCGCGCGCACCAGGTCCTGCTCCGCGCGCGAGCGGTCCAGCTGGGCGCGAAGCAGCGCCACGCGCGTCACCGTGCCCGCGTCGAACCGCGCCTGGGTGTCCTTCTCCCGCGCCTGGTTCAGCTCCAGCAGCCGCTCCTGGGCGCGCAGGGCTTCCTGCTGCGCCGCGGCGCCGTAGTACGCCTGCGCCACGCCGAAGAGCACCTGCCGGCGCGCCGTCTGCGTGTTGAGCTCCGCCAGGTTCACGGCCTTGTAGGAGGCCGCGATGCCCGCCCACAGCTGCGGCGCGATGATGGCCTGCCGCGCCTCCAACTGCGCGCCCCGCTGGATGAGCGGCTGGATGGTGATGTCCACCGGGGCGATGGGCCCCGCCGGAATGATGGCCGCCACGTTGTTGCGCGTGATGGACGCCCCGGCGGTGATGGTGGGCAGGTAGCCCGCCCAGGCCCGGCGCGTCGCGAGCGATGCCTGCTCGAAGCGCTCCTGGGCGATCTTCAAATCGAGGTTCTGCTGGCGGGCCGACTCCAGCGCCTCATCCAGCGTCAGTACGGGCGCCGCGGCCAGGGTGGCCGACAGGGACAGCGCCAGAAGGGTACTCATACCGCTCGACCTCCTCACCGACTCGCGGGAGCGCGAGGCGGATCCGTCCAATGGACGACTGCGTTGCGTCCTCTACCCGACCTGAAGGCGGCGTTGAAGTAATCCGCACTGTCGGATGTTGGAATATGCGGAATGTAGTAGCGGTCAATGGTTGATGATGTCAATTGTTTATGTGCGCACGATGAATTAACGTAAATTCACTATGAACGGTCTCAACGACGGTCCCAGCGAGCAGGTGATGCGTCGGCAGGCGTCCCCCAGTGGCCCGGCCGAGAGCGAGGGTGGGCTCCCCGAGCAGGCGTGGACGCTCCTCTTCGAGCTGCTGCACACGCACATGCGCAACTTCCCCGCCCTGGCGGCGGAGTTCGAGCTGTCCCCGGTGCAGGCGCACGTGCTGCGGCAGCTGGGCGAGGGAGCGCTCGCGATGAGCACGCTCGCCAACTACCTGTCGTGCGACGCGTCCAACGTGACGGGGCTGGTGGACCGGCTGGAGGCGCGCGGGCTGGTGGAGCGCAAGAGCAGCGAGCAGGACCGCCGCGTGAAGATGCTGGTGCTGACGGAGGCCGGCGCGGAGCTGCGCGGCCGGCTGATGGCGCGGCTGAGCGCGCCGCCGCCCCTCATCGCCGCGATGCCGGACGAGGACCTGGCGGCGCTGCGCGACATCATGCGCCGCGCGCTCAAGACGCAGTAGCGCGCTCGGGCGCCCCAGTCCCCGGGGCGCCCGGACTGCTCAGTCCAGCAGGAACGTGTACGAGTACTTCATCTCCGTGGCCACCGCCTCGCCGCCCTTGATGGCGGGCTTGAAGCGGAAGCGCCGGATGGCGTCGCGCGCGGCCTCGTTGAGGCCGTAGCCGGGCCCGGAGATGACCTTCACGTTGGTCACCTTGCCGTCCGCGTCGATGGTGATGGACAGCGTGACGGTGCCCTCGATGCCCGCGCGGCGCGCCTCGTCCGGGTAGGGAATCTTCACCTCGGACGCGACCGAGGGCTCCGAGTCCACCTGGTACACGGGCACGTACTTCGGCGCGGAGTAGCCCTTCACGTCCTGGGGCGCCTTCGCGGGGCCGTTGGCCTTGCCGTAGGCGGTGTTGCCCACGGGCGCGGCGAAGGAGCCCGCGCTGGTGGTGGACGACATGGTCATGCCCACCACGAGCGGCGGCGGCTTGGCGTTGGGCGGCGGCGGCGTGTCATTGCTGTCTCTTATACACCTCT
>NZ_RAVW01000919.1 GCF_003611585.1 Corallococcus exercitus
CATGGACACCGCCTCTATTCTCTTTTTCAATAAGGAAGGCAGCGCCATGCTGAAAATCTTCCTCGGCAGGGATGACCATCGTCAGCTCCTGAGCGAACAGGTCAACGCTTTCCATGCTCTGGCGGCATCGTTAAAGGAACACGCCTGATGACGCCGTGGCTACTCTTTGGCGCAGGCGGAAAAGGTGTGGGTGCCAGAACGCTTGAACTGGCGCTGGCGGAACAACGTCCGGTCGTTGCTGTCATTCGTCATGCCGATGCCGCCACGAAACTGGCGCAACAAGGCGTACAGGTTTTTACAGGCGACGCCTGTGATGCCAGCGTAGTTGCGGCTGCTTGCCGCGCAGCTGGCCCGGATGCGCTTATCATCTCAACAATGGGAGGAGCTCAGGATTATCTGGCGCACAGAACAGTGA
>NZ_RAVW01000920.1 GCF_003611585.1 Corallococcus exercitus
TACATGGGCTTTAAACTCATTCATTAAATTCATAACACCATTAATAGAGCCACCAGCCCTCATAAAATCATCGACAACTAAAACATTTGAATTTTCTGCTAAAGTTCTCTTCGAAAGTACCATTGTTTCTATTTTTCTTGAAGATCCTGAAACGTAATTAATTGAAACTGTAGAACCTTCAGTCACCTTGTTGTCTTTTCTAATCACTACTACTGGTAAATTTAAAATATTAGCAACCTCATTTGCCAATGAAATACCTTTTGTCGCAATGGTAACAACAGCATCTAATTTTTCTTCCATGTAAATACTGGCAATTAACTTACCAACTTTGTTTAGTAGCGATGGATTACCTACCAAATCTGATAAAAATAAATATCCGCCAGGTAACAAACGTTCTTTCTCTTCTAATAGAG
>NZ_RAVW01000921.1 GCF_003611585.1 Corallococcus exercitus
ATCATGTTCAGGCCAGCGCCGGAGAGGCGTTGCTGCTCTCTACCCAGCCGGGTGTCAGCTATAGCGAACACAATCTCAGCAAAGACAAACCGTTAACGCGAATGCAGCTTTGGCTGGACGCCTGCCCGCAGCGAGAGAATCCGCTGATTCAAAAGCTGGCGCTTAATATGGGCAAGCAGCAATTAATCGCCTCGCCAGAGGGTGCGATGGGAAGCCTGCAATTACGCCAGCAAGTGTGGCTGCACCATATCGTGCTCGACAAAGGCGAAAGTGCGAATTTCCAGTTGCATGGGCCACGCGCGTATTTGCAATCGATTCACGGGAAATTTCATGCGCTTACGCATCATGAAGAGAAAGCGGCGCTGACCTGCGGTGATGGGGCGTTTATTCGTGACGAGGCTAACATTACGC
>NZ_RAVW01000922.1 GCF_003611585.1 Corallococcus exercitus
ATACAAAGTTGTTGGTGTATTGAAAGAAAAAGGTGCCTCAATGATGGGATCAAGTGATGATCAAATCTTTATTCCGATTTCTTCCGCTCAAAGGCTCTTAAAAGATACAAACGTTCGTACAATTTATGTAGAAACAAAATCTGCTGAAGATGTTGATTTTGTAGTAAACACAATAGAATCACGTCTTGCAATTAAATTTGGCGACGAAAAAGAACAAGAAAAAAATGCTTCATCTGCACAAATTGGACCATCTTATCAAGTCATCAATCAACAAGAGATTCTCAATGCTTTCAACACGATTAGTACAACCCTAACTACTGCGCTTGGTGCGATTGCTGCCATTTCGCTTGTTGTTGGTGGTATTGGAATTATGAATATTAT
The DNA here is from genome assembly GCF_003611585.1 of Corallococcus exercitus. GTDB lineage: Bacteria > Myxococcota > Myxococcia > Myxococcales > Myxococcaceae > Corallococcus > Corallococcus exercitus. The sequence continues at coordinate 382 of NZ_RAVW01000922.1, forward strand.
GCTAGTTTCTGTTAGTGAGCGAACGAGAGA
>NZ_RAVW01000923.1 GCF_003611585.1 Corallococcus exercitus
GCCCTGCATACCGTAGGGCGGTTTCGATTCAGCGGGGTTATCCTTGCGGAGTGTTCACATCGGGCGGCGCAGGGGGACGGGCTTCGTAGCCGACAGGGGTTGTGAGCGTGGATGAGGCGGGAATATTGATTGTCTTCTCAGACTCAGGAACGCGGTCCGTCGCCTTCTCCAAGAGTTTGAGCACATCCTGCAAAGCCTTGTCAGATCGTTCGAGGGAGGCTTGCAGAGGGGTGACAATCGCTGTCACGATGGCTGATGGCACACTTTCATACGCCTTCTCAATCACGGCGATTTCAAGCGGATTGGACGCCGCTTGCGCGGCACGGTTGCCAAGGCCTTGCAGAATATAACTGAGACCGACAAAGCCGCCGACAATGACCGTCCCAATCACGAGGACATAGCCCCACAA
>NZ_RAVW01000924.1 GCF_003611585.1 Corallococcus exercitus
TAGGGAGGGTGGGCGACCGGAATCCAGATGGGTCGCGAATGAGTCATTTCGAGGGGTTGGACCGGAATCAGCGGGCCCAGGCAACCGGCGTCACGCTTGCGCGACAATCCCTTCGGGCGGCATTCATCCGCTCCCCGGCAGCCGTCCGCCGGGCCCGCACCGGGTGTCCCCGTCACCCGCGAGAAGCGACATGACCTCCATTGGAAAGCCCGGTTCGCGTTCCACCCCGTCCTCAGTGAGCGCGCAGCCGGTGAAGGCGCCCGCCCCCGCGAAGCCCAACGCGGTGAAGACCGCCGTCGCCCAGCGGATGAAGGACGGCTTCGACACGGCCTGTCGCTTATACACATCT
>NZ_RAVW01000925.1 GCF_003611585.1 Corallococcus exercitus
ACTTTTCCCCATGCGCAGCTTCCCTGCGCTTCGATCTCGCCGAGGGCGGGTTCATCCTGGACGCGCTGGCCATGGCCACCCGATCCGACATCCCGGCGGACGTCATGGCACAACAGACCCGCGGCGTGGCCTCCGTTCTCACGCGCTGGGCGCACTACAACGCCCTGATCCGCGCCTTCGTCCCTGAGGCCTCACATCGGTGCGGGGGGCAGTCTGCCAACGTCGAGCCACGGATCCTGGTACCCATCACCCACAACGCCAGCTACGTCGTCACCCACTCCCCTCTGCCCCGGGGGATCGGCTACAAGCTCACCGGCGTCGACGTCCGACGCCCACTGTTCCTAACCTACCTCACCGCGACATGCGAAGGCTCCACCCGGGATATCGAGTCCAAGCGGCTGGTGCGCAC
>NZ_RAVW01000926.1 GCF_003611585.1 Corallococcus exercitus
TTCTCGCCATTTCCTATGGCGGCTTGCTCGAAGGCGCTGTCGTGACCGAGATCGTTTTCTCCTGGCCGGGCATTGGCCAGTACATGACCAACGCGCTGATGATCGGCGATATGAACGCCATCGTCGCCGGCACCATCATTGTGGGATTTATCTTCATGTTGTTGAACTTCCTGGCGGACGTCGCTTACGCCGTCTTTGATCCGCGCATGCGGGAGGCGGCCCGATGAGCGATGTTATCCGCAGCGAGATAGAGATCCGCCCTCCAAGTGTGTCGACCCGTATCGCGGCTTCGTTTGCGCGCACCGGCCGCAAATTGGCTGCCGAGCCGCTTGGTCTCGGAGGGTTCGTCATCCTCGGTCTGCTTTGCTTGATCGCGATCTTCGCGCCGCTGCTTGCGCCTTACGATCC
>NZ_RAVW01000927.1 GCF_003611585.1 Corallococcus exercitus
ACCATATTTGGTTTTTTATTACCTTTGAGGTACGAATAGATATGAAAAGACCGCCGGGTGGCGGTCTACAGAGGGTTGTAGCTGGATATCATGAGTAGAAGAAGTATGCCAGTTCTGCTTTTGAGCGCAGCCATTGTCTTGTTTTACAGGCTTTAAAAAGCCCATTCATCAATACTTTACCTGGCATTTTGCGCTTACCTGTTAAGTGAGTCTGGATATAGTGACTCGTCGTTCCGGCTTCCTGTGCGAAGGCTTCACGCTCATCCGGAGTAAGTGCAAGCCAGTGCTTTTTGAAATCGAAATGTCCGTTATCGCTCATAGCTATTGCCTGATATTTATTTCAGATAATAAATATTCACCCATAAGGTAACAAAAATCAAGGATAGTTACCCATGAGGTGCATTTACC
>NZ_RAVW01000928.1 GCF_003611585.1 Corallococcus exercitus
CGGCAGATGGATCAGCGATGCGATCATCCGGCGGACCGGCTCAAGGCAGGCGGCGTGATAGTCGTTGCCGCTGTCGGCCGTGTAGGCGCATTGAAATTCGAGCTGCCAGAATTCCTTCAGCCGCATGTGTTTGCTCGGCTGTTCCTGCTCGCGGCGATAGGATCTGCCGGCCTGCCAGACGCAGAGCGGCAGCCGTGTCTTCGAGTGATTGCCGAGAATATGCTGCATGTAGACGTAGGTCGACGGCGTGGTCTCCGGTCTCAGCACCAGCGCGATATCGCTGGTGGAGAGCTGTTCCTGGATCCAGATATCGGCGTTCGAATAGGCACTTGAAACCAGCGACCGCGGCATCAGCGCCGGCGCCTCGACCCTCCTGACATCCCAGGCCGGATTGACGGATCTGAGG
>NZ_RAVW01000092.1 GCF_003611585.1 Corallococcus exercitus
CGCCAGGAGTGCGTCGAGGGAGGTCGGGGTCTTCATCGCCGCTCCGCATACACCAACGCGCAGTTGGATGCAGCGCCCGTGGCCGGGTAGAACGGCCCTCCGCCATGCGCCTTCCGCCCCTGAACGTCCTGCTGACCGCTTCCGTCCTCCTGGGCACTTCCAGTGCCTGCATCGTGGAGGCCCCCGGCGGGGCCAGCGAACAGGAGCGCCGCGCGGCCACCGTCACCCAGGTGCCCCCCCTGTCCATCCGCAGCGGCGCCAACCTGGGCGGCAAGGTGGAGGTGGTGGGCGCGTCCGTGCAGCCGGGCCGCATCCCCGCCGGGGACCAGGCGCGCGTCACCGTCTTCTTCAAGGTGCTCCAGCCGCTGGAGGAGGACTACCTCGTCTTCGTGCACGTGGAGGACGCGGATGGGCGCATGGAGCGCATGAACGTGGACCACAAGCCCGCGGGCGGCCTGTACCCCACGACGCAGTGGAAGGTGGGGGAGACGGTGAAGGACGAGTTCGTCATCGCCCTGCCGCCGGGCGCGTCGCCGCGCGCCATCAACGTGTGGATGGGGCTGTGGGAGCCGCGCAACGACGCCCGGCTGCCCATCACCAACCCGCAGGCGGTGCGCAACGATGGCCGGGGCCGCCTCTTGCTGGCGCAGGTCCCCGTGGGCGGTTGACAGGGCAAAAAAACCGGAGCGGCCCTGTAAGCCGGGTTCTGTCCCCACCCCTTTCGGGATGGGCGGCGAACATTCATCTAGGGCCCTGGTTGCCCAGGGACCTCATCAGCGAGCAACCCGAACGCATGGGACGGGCCATCCCTGTCCCCTTTCGGGGACGCGCTCCTATTGGCTCTTGCTCCAGGTGGGGTTTACCGTGCCGTCCGAGTCACCCCGGACGCGGTGCGCTCTTACCGCACCGTTTCACCCTTACCCGCCCCCTTGCGAGGACAGGCGGTCTGTTTTCTGTGGCACTTTCCTGCGAGTCGCCTCGACTGGCCGTTAGCCAGCACCCTGCCCTGTGGAGCCCGGACTTTCCTCCCGCCATCCATGCCTGCGATGGCCGGCGTTCACCCGGACCGCTCCGGCACTCCGGGGATACAACAGCCAGCCCGGGCGGGTCCACCTTCAGGATGGGATGATGTCGGGCGCACGCCTCGGTGCCCCCCGGCGGGTGGGCGTCCGGGGGCTTGTCGGGTTTCCCCGCGCCTGAGCGTCCCCAAGTCCCCGCGAGCGGCCCTCGCGGGAGGGGAGGGACGGGCATGGAAGCGGTCATCTTCGCGGGCATCCAGGGGACGGGGAAGAGCTCCTTCTACCGGGAGCGCTTCTTCACCACGCACGTCCGCCTGAGCCTGGACATGCTCAAGACGCGGCACCGGGAGAAGGTGCTGCTGCGCGCGTGCCTGGAGGCGAAGCAGCCCTTCGTGGTGGATAACACCAACCCCACGGCGGCGGAGCGCTCCCGGTACATCGCGGCCGCGAAGGGGTTCGGCTTCCGCGTGGTGGGGCTCTACTTCCAGTCGAAGGTGGCGGACGCGCTCCTGCGGAATGATCAGCGCCCGGTGGAGCAGCGCGTGCCGCTGGTGGGCGTGCTCGGCACCTACAAGCGGCTGCAGGTCCCCAGCCCCGAGGAGGGGTTCGACGCGCTTTTCTTCGTCCGGCTGTCGCAGGACGGTTTCGCAGTGGAGGAGTGGCAACGTGAAGTTCGATGAACTCGACGAGAAGATGCGCGTGTTCGAGACCGCGCACGACCTGTGCGTGCTGCCCGGCGTGTTCATGGTGGCGCGCATCGATGGGCGCGGCTTCACGCGGCTGACGAAGGAGGTGCACGCCTTCGAGAGCCCCTTCGACGTGCGCGTGCGCGACATGATGGCCGCGACGACCGGGCACCTGATGGACTGCGGCTTCCGGGTCGTCTACGGCTACACGCAGAGCGATGAGATCTCGCTCCTGTTCCACCCGGACGAGGACACCTTCGGGCGCAAGACGCGCAAGCTCAACTCCATCCTCGCGGGGGAGGCGAGCGCGAAGTTCTCGCTGCTCCTGGGGGACCTGGCCGCGTTCGACTGCCGCATCTGCGAGCTGCCGAACGCGGGGCTCGTGCGCGACTACTTCCGCTGGCGCAGCGAGGACGCGCACCGCAACGCGCTGAACGCGCACTGCTACTGGAGCCTGCGCCGCGAGGGAAAGGGCGTGGCGGAGGCCACGAACACGCTCATGTGCCTGTCGGTGGCGGAGAAGAACGAGCTGCTCTTCCAGCGGGGCGTGAACTTCAACGACCTGCCCAACTGGCAGAAGCGCGGGACGGGGCTCTACCGGGAGACGTACGCGAAGGAGGCGCGCAACCCGAGGACGGGCGAGACGGTCCTCGCCGAGCGTCGCCGCCTCAAGGTGGACTACGAGCTGCCGATGAAGGACGCGTACGACGCGTTCATCCTGTCGTTGCTGGGAGAGGTGGACCGGTAGCCTGACCCCCTGGGACAACAGCCAGAACGGGAGGACCGTGACGTACTGGTGTTGTCCCAGGCCGCCGTCTCCAGGTCGTTGTAAGGCTATTCCGGCAATGCCAGTCCTGGCCCAGGAGGCTTTGTCCTACCCGGGGCGGGGGATTGCGCGCGTTCGCCCGGGTGCCGCAGGATTCGCGCTCGCGCCACCGGGTGCCCTGAGGCACGGCGTGAAGGTTTCGAGGGGGAAGCACATGGTCATTTTCGGTTCGAGGCTCTTCGGCAAGGTCGATGCGATTCCGGGCCTGGGGTACGTGGCGACGAAGTTCGGTCACATCAACTTCGTGCCGCTCATTCCGCTGGAGGGCTGGCTCGTCGTGGCGGAAGAGGGCAACGGCTGGCGCGGGCAGGCCATTGGCATGAGCGGCAAGTCCGTGCTCGTGGCGTGGGCGCGCTTCCTGTTCATCGTCGTGGGCCTGGGCTCATTGCTCTTCGGTTCCATCGCCTTCGCCGAGCACGAGGCCGGGGGCGCCATCCCCCTGGGCCTGCTGGCCCTGGCCTGCATCGGAGGGCTCATCACTTCGTACAAGTGGAAGTGGGTGACCCACGCGTCGCCGGAGCGCGCGATGGAGATCGCCCGTGAGGCGGGAATCAGCGAGGAGGGGCTGAGGCAGCTGCACCGCCTGTACTCGGCTCCGGAGGCCGCCGCCGCCGCGCCCGCCCAGCCCTGGTCGCCGCCGGAGTCCTGATCCGCCGCTCGCGGTCCTTCGCTGAAAGCCTTTGGGTTCACCTCACATGAGTCATGTCGTTGGCATCGATCTGGGCACTACCCACTCCCTGGTGGCCGCGCTCGACGGCGCGGGCCGTCCCAACCTGCTGACCAACCGGTTGGGGCAGCGGCTCACGCCTTCCGTGGTGGGGTTGGACGCGGAGGGCCGTCTCCACGTGGGCGAGTCCGCGCGAGCACAGCTGCTCGTGCATCCGGAGCGCACCATCGCGGAGGTGAAGCGGCGCATGGGCCGCGACCTGCCGGTGATGCTGGGAGACCGGCGCTACAGTCCCACGGAGATCTCCGCGCTCATCCTGCGCGCGCTGCGCGAGGACGCGGAACGCGCGCTGGGCGGCACGGTGACGGAGGCGGTCGTCACGGTGCCCGCGTACTTCAGCGATGCGCAGCGCCAGGCGACCAAGGACGCCGGTGAGTTGGCGGGGCTCAAGGTGGAGCGGCTGCTCAACGAGCCCACCGCCGCGGCGCTCGCGTATGGCGTGAACCACCTGGACGCCGAGCAGTACGTGCTGGTGTACGACCTGGGCGGCGGCACGTTCGACGTGTCGGTGCTGGAGATGTTCCAGGGAGTGCTGGACGTGAAGGCCTCCGCGGGCAACAACCAGCTGGGAGGCAGCGACTTCGACCAGGCGCTGGCCGCGTGGCTGGGCGCGGAGTTCGAGCGCAGCCACGGCGTGTCACTGACCGGGAACCTGGCGGCGCAGGTGCGGCTCAAGGCCGCAGCGGAGGCCGCGAAGATCGCGCTCACGTCCGTGGATGCCACGCCCGTCATCGTGCCTTTCCTCGCGCAGGGCCGGGGAGGGGCTCCCGCCTCGCTGGAGGTGGAGGTGACGCGCGCGAAGTTCGAGGCGCTGATCACGGACCTGGTGCGCTCCACGCTCGAACCGATGGAGAGCGCGCTGCGCGACGCGAAGCTGTCGAAGAAGTCCATCGCGGAGGTGGTGTTGGTGGGTGGCAGCTCGCGCGTGCCGTTGGTGCGCCGACTGGTCGCCGAGTACTTCGGGCGCGAGCCGCGCGAAGGCGTGCACCCCGACGAGGCGGTGGCGCTGGGCGCGGCGCTGCAGGCGGGACTGAAGACAGGCGCGGTGAGCGCCGCGCACGGCATCATGATCACCGACGTGTGCCCGTTCACGCTGGGCGTGGAGGTGCAGGCGACGGTGGGGCGCGAGCGGGTGGGGGGCGTCTTCTCGCCGCTCATCCCGCGCAACACGACGGTGCCGGTGTCGCGCACGGAGACCTTCGCCACCACGGCGGACGGGCAGCGCGCGGTGGAGATCCGCGTGTTCCAGGGCGAGGCGCGGCTGGTGAAGGACAACCTGCTGCTGGACGCGTACACGGTGGAGGGCGTGCCGCCCGGGCGTGCGGGGACGGAGAAGGTCGCGGTCACGTTCACGTACGACATCAACGGCATCCTCGACGTCACGACGCGGGTGGTCTCCACGGGCAAGGAGGCCACGCTCGTGGTGGACAAGCGCTCGCAGCGCCTGGGGCCGGAGCAGCGGCTGGAGGCGAAGGAGCGGCTGGCGCGTGAATGGGGCGCGACCCCGGGAGCGCCGGTGTCTGCGCCCGCGGCGGCGCCGCCCGTGTCACCGGAGGCCGACGCGGATGCACTGCTGACCGCCGCGACCGAACGGATCGCGACCGCGCCAGCGGGCGTGCGTCCCCGGCTGGAGTCGCTCTGCAACGCCCTGCGTGAGGCCCGTGCGAAGGGGGACCGCGCCACCGCGGCCCGCCTGGATGCCGAGCTGACCGACCTGCTGTTCGACCTGGGCTGAGCGAGCACGTGCCGCCGATCCAACTCCAGCGCCCGGTGAGCCTGACCATGCTGTCACTCCAGGAGCACGCATGCTCCTGACCGAGCTCAAGCGCGCGGTGGTGCTGCGCCCGGCCGAACCGTCGGGCGCGATAGGCCTTCCTGCGATGCCGCTTCAGGAGCACGCATGCTCCTGACTGAGCTCAAGCGCGCGGTGGTGCTGCGTCCGGCCGAACCGTCGGCACGTCTGGCATTGGCCGAGGCGCTCTTCCAGGAACGCGACTTTCGCGGTGCCGCGGAGCATGCGCGCAAGGCCCTGGACCTGGGCGGAGGCGGGCCCGCGCGACGCCTCCTGTGCGGAGCCTGGGCTCGCGATGGCAAGCGGGCGGAAGCGCTGAAGCTGTTGGAGACGTCCGTCCGTGAAGCTCCCCGCGATGCGTCCCTGCGCGCGGAGTTGATCACGCTCCTGGAGGAGGAGCGGCCGGACGACGCGCTCGTGCATGCGTTCGAGGCCGCCGAAGCCGCGCCCGGTGAACTGGAAGCCTGGCGCGCCGTCATCCGGCTGTGTGAACGCACGAACCGTCCTTCCGAAGCCATGCCCGCGCTCAGGAGGGCCCGGCTGCTCGCGCCGGAGGACCCACGGCTCGCGGAGTCGGTGCTCGGTGCGCGTTCCGCGCTCGGGCTTCCAGCCACCACCGCCATGCTGGACGCGCCTCCCCTGGAGCAGGCCGCGCAGGCGCTCAAGCTGCCCACGGCGCGCGTCGCGCTCTCCCAGGCGAAGCTCGACGCCGCCGTTGATGCCCTCTGCCGAGGTGCGCTCGCGGAGGCGAAGCGGCAGCTCGTGGTGGCACCTGCGTCGTCGCGGACGAGCGCCGCCGCGGCCCTGCTCCGCGCGGAGTTGTTGTGGCTGGAGGGACGTCCCGCCGCCCAGGTGGAAGAGGCCCGTCGCGCCGTGGTCGATATGCCAGGAGCACCGGGGGCCGCCGCGCTGCGCCTGGGTGATCATCGGCTCGAAGCCGGAGCGCTGGAGGAGGCGCGTGAGCTCTATGCCATGGCTGCGGCGAACGGAGAGTCCCTGGCGGCCGCGGGCCGCGAGGCCGAAGTCGCCGAACGCCGCCGGTTGCTGGCTCGCGACGTGCCCGCGGTGGGCCGCGTGGGCGTGCTCGGCTGGCATCCGGGTGGCGGGCATGTCTCGCCGCTGGAGGCGGTCGCGGTGCCCGGGCGCGGCGTGCTGCGGTGCAGTGGCCGCGTGGGCCCCGAGGGACAGGAGGCCGCGGACGTGGCCTTCAGCGTGGTGCGTGCCCGCGCGCCCGCGCTGAGCCTGGGAACGCTCACGACCCGCTACGACCTGCACCTGCACTACACGGACACGGAAGTGGGCAAGGACGGCCTCTCCTCGGGCCTCGCGCTCTCGCTCGCGGGCCTCTCCGCGTACACGCAGCGCCCGTTGCCCGCGCGGCTGGCCGTGACGGGCGAGGTGACGTTGAACGGCGAGGTGCGGCGGGTGGGCGGCGTGCACGAGAAGCTGGTGGCCGCGTACCTCGAAGGCATGCGCGTGGTGCTGCACCCGCGCCGCAACCTGGATGACGTGGCGGCGCTGCCGCCCGAGGTGGCCGGGCGCCTGCGCCTGATCGCCGTGGACAGCTTGGATGAGGCGTGGCGGCTCGTGAACGCGGCCGCGAACACGCCAGGACTGGAGCGAAGGTGAACAACGAGCCCCGCCAGAACCCCTACGAGGTGCTGGGCGTCGAGAAGGACGCGGACGCCCGCGCCATCAAGAAGGCCTACTTCGAGCGCGTCCGGCAGAACCCGCCGGAGACGCACCCGGAGGAGTTCCGGCGCCTGCGTGAAGCCTACGAGCTGCTCTCCGACCCGGAAGCGCGCCAGGCCTTCGACGCCAGCGCCGCGCAACAGGCGGACGGCCCGGCGGCGGCGGGCAAAGCGCACCTCCAGGAAGCCATCAACCTGTTCGAAGCGGGAGACAAGGACGGGGGCCGCAAGGTCCTCACCACGCTGCTCACCGAGCAGCCCGACTTTCACGACGCGCGCCTCCTGCTGGGCCGCCACTTCCTCTTCGAGGGCGAGTTCCAGCAGGCGCTGGCGGAGTTCGATGCGCTGCTCGCGCGCGCGCCCGACCACTGGCAGGGGCACCTTCAGCGAGGGTGGGCGTTGATCCGCCTGGAGCGGCTGAAGGAGGCCGCGGATGCCTTCTGGCGCGCGGGCAAGCATGGCCCCACGGAGGTGGGCCCGCGCGTGGCGCTGGCTGACTGCCTGGAGGCAATGGGGCAGGTGGCGGACTCGCTCAAGGTGCTGGAGCAGGCGCAATCGCTGCCCGGCATCTCACGGATGGACGTGCTCGCACTCAAGGTGCGGCGCATCGCGACGATGCTGGAGTACGGCCAAGAGGCCGACGCCGCGAAGGAGCTGGAGCGACTCGACGCGGAGCTGCCGGAGGACGCCGACCCCGAGCTGCGCCGCTGGGCCGGGGGCCAGCTCACCGCCGCCGCCGCGCACCTCTTCGCGCAGCAGAAGTCCCAGGGCGCGAACCGGCTCCTCGCGTTCGGCCGGCGCTTCAACCCGGAGAGCGCCACCGAGGTCGCGTACCCGACCCGCGTCACCGTGGAGGTGGACGCCCTTCCGTCCGTCACCCGTGAATGGCTGCACTCGGAGGCGGAGCGGATCGGCGGGTGGCGCGTCCTGACGACCTGGGTGATGCCCGCCATCTTCACGTTGATCTGCGCCACGGCGCTCTGCTTCCTGCTGGCCTTCATCTACCTGGGGACCGCCGAGCGCGGTGTCTGGGAGTGGCTGGGATGCGCGGTCGTCGCGGCGCTCGGCTTCGGCGCCATGTGCTTCCAGGCCCGCTACCTCCTGCGGGTCATGGCGAGCCCCTACGGACGCTTCAACACCATCCACCCCCTGCATCTCATCCAGGTGGCCATCGACCGCATCACCGTGTGGCCGCTCGTGCACCTGCAAGACCTGAAGTTGGTGGAGCACCAGAACAACGGCGTCTACCAGCACACCAACATCCAGCTGCGCTTCAACGACCAGCGCATGGTCATGGCCGTGCGGGGCAAGGAGAAGGCGGAGTCGCTGGCCCAGGAGCTCATCGCCCGGCGACGCCGCGTGCTGGAGCTGCTCGGCCGGGGAATGCTGGACGCGGAGAGCGGCGTGGAGCACCTGCCTCCGGCGCTGCTGGCAGGGGCGGACAAGAAGGGCCACGTGCGTGCACCGGATGCGCCTTCGCCCTGGCCCGGTATGTTCGCCGCCGCAGGGATCGGCGTGTTGCTGGTGGGCGGGGCCGTGTGGCCGCAGAAGCGGTCGTCCGCGGAGCACGCCTGGATGCGCGTCGCGGCGCGTGCGGACCTGGGTCCCATGCTCGAGTACCTGCGCGAACACCCCGACCCCCGCTTCGCTCCCCAGCTCCAGGCCCGCGTGGACGCGGAGCTGGGCAAGGCACGGACACGGCTCGAGGCCCGGTTGGATCCAGGCAGTGCCGCCGCGCCGTCTCGAGCGTTCTTCACGGGCCTGCTGGACGCCGTCTCGCGCACGCACAGCCGCCGCGTCACCGTGACGTATCAGGCACAGGAGGGCGCGCGGACGCCCCAGGATGATCCCTCGGAGCTGCTGGTGAGCGCCTGGCAACGGGCGGTGGATGAAGCCCTGGGGCAGGGGGTCCTGGTCGTGGACGGAGGCCGGGGCTCCCAACACGAGGGACCAGCGCTGATGACGCTCCACGTCCAGGAGGGAATCCAGGCGGGCTCTCCGTCGTCCCAGCGGATCTGGTCGGTGAAGCAGGAAGGACTGGACCTGCCGGTGGAGCCGCTGGAACTCGTGGCCGACGCGGCGGATCCGCGCGCCTCGGAGGCCCTCTTCCACGCGTGGGTAGACCGTTGGCACTTGCCCGGCGCGGGCGACCGCCGCCCGCTGTTGCTTACCGCTTCGACGCTCGTCCAGGAGGCCCGGCCGTGAGTGCTCCTTCGACTTCTTCGCGCCAGGGCAGGTTGCTGCTCGGCGGAATCGGTGTCTGCGCGCTCGCCATCGTGGGAGTGGCCCGGTCCTTCACGACGCATGAGCAGTTGCTCTTCGTCAACGCACTGGACACCTCGGTCATGGTCACCGCGGGCGGCGAGCAGTTTTCGCTCGGGGCGAATGAGCATCGGGTGCGCACGATGCCCATCGGGCCGCTGGACGTGGACGTGCGCAGCGGGGAGGCCACGCTGGCTCACGAAACGGTGTTCGTGACCGACGAGGGCGGTCTCTTCGTCTACAACGTGTTGGGCGCCGCGCCACTCTACGTGACGACGGTCCGCTACGAGCGGGACGATGCTCCCGTCTCCTCGTCCGAGCCCTCCACGCTGGTCGTCGCGGGCACGCCCTTCCTGCGGGCGGGACGCATCGACTACGTCCTCACCGATCCGCCCCAGCGCATCGAGATGCGCAAGGAGGACGGCCGCTATACGACGCGTTTACATCTGGGCCAGGCGCCGGGAGGGTGGGCCTCGAGCTACGGCTGGCTGATGACGAACCACCAAACGGCCAAGGCCTCTCGTCTGGCGGAAGACGTGTGGCGGGCACTGCCAGAGACGCCGGGCGCGGAGACCGCCGCCTTCGTCTCGAGGATGGTGCTCGCGCGTGAGGAAGGGCTCCTCGCGTCGCTCGCCATGACGCGGGCGCGGCGTGACGCGCAGCCGGACAACGCGGACGCCCAGCGGGCATGGATGTACGACATGCGTCGCGCCGGGCGAAATGACGAGGCTCGCGCGTACTACCAGGCCCAGCTGGAGCGCCATCCCGACTCCCTGGTCATGGCCGTGATGCTCGCGCGCGCCGAACCCGAGCCCGCGGGGACGGAGCGGCTGGAAGCGTTGGTGCGCGCTCATCCCGGGGAGCTGCTCCCCCGTCGGGCGCTGGCGGTGCGGTATGCACGCCTGCAGCGCTGGGCGGATGCGCTCCCGCTGTTGGATGCGATGGAGCAGGGGGACCCGGACTACTCGCGCTACCAGGAGACGCACGCCGAAGTGCTGGTGGCCCTGGGCCGACGCGCGGAGGCGGCGCGCAGGCTGTCGGAGCGCCTGCTCCAGGCCAGCTCGGAGAAGGAGCCACCGGACCTGGAGGACGTGCAGCTCTACGCGAAGCTGGTCGGACACGCGTCACAGGACGGCAAGGAGAACTCCGCGATGCGGCAACTCGTCGCGTGGGCCCAGAAGGATCGGCCGGAGGGCCAGGTGGCCCGGTGGCTCGCGGCCTCGCTCGGGCAGGCTCCTGACGCCGACGAGTCGCGCACCGCGCCGGACGATGCGGTCGCGACCGCGGTGCGGGTGCTGCTGTCGCTCGCGGAGGAGCCCGAGTTCGCCGCGCGGGCTTCCGCGCACGTCGACTTCCTGGCCTTCCGCCATGTCGGCACCGAGGCGGGCATGCTGCTGGCGGCGGAGTTCGAAAGGCTCGGGGACGCCGCGCTCGCGGCGAGGACGCTGGATGTTGCCGGTGTGGACCTGGGCTACGGCGAGCTGCGGGACGTGCTGAGCGGCAAGCTGTCGGTGGAGTCCCTCACGACGCTGGACTGGGGCGAGCGCGCCGCGCTCCACCTGGTGCTCGCACGTCAGTTGGACGCCCGTGGCAAGGACTCCAAGGCGGCCTACGCGCGCGTGAAGAAGGAGCTCCTGTTGCCCGGCGCGGTCACCATCGCACTTGAGCACTGGGACCGCCCCAAGCCGTCCGGCGCCATGGCGGGGGACACGGTGCCCTAACGGAAGGCGTGCTGCCGTCGACTCACCGAAGAGATGAACTCTTTTGAAGACCCGCGGAGGCCGAAGGAGGGGAGAGCGTCGTTGCGCGAAAAAGAATTCCACGCTCAGGGGGCGGAGCTGACCTTGCTGGATTGCTTCAGCTTCCCGCTGCGAACACCGGAAGCGCGAAGAGACGTGCTCGTTGGGGCTTTGCTCCTACTCACAACGCTGCCTGGCTGGATTCTCAATCTCGGCCATCGCCTGGAGGTCGTCTACCGGATCTTCCATGACGAGCCTCCCTATTTTCGCGGTTTCAAGCCTGTCCTGTTTGTGTTCAAGCGCGGCCTGACGGCGTGGTTTGCCATTGCAATCTACCTGACCCCTTCGGCCCTGTGCGCGTTCGCAGCCTGGCTGCTCTGGCCAGGGCCTTGGGCGATGACCCTTGTCTGCGTGGCAGTGGCCGCTTTCGCGCTCGCGGTATTCAGTCTCCCGGGAGGAATGACCTTCAACGCTGCCTTCCGGGACGTGTCCTACCTCTATCGTCCGGACAAGGCGTTCCGCCGGGCCCTGGAGGGCAGGACGGTCTATCTCAAGGCATGGGTCATCGGGGGGACGGCAGTCCTGCTGTCACTCCTGGGACTCGTCGTGGTTGGCATTGGATTCCTCGCGACGAGTGTCTGGGCATGGACGGTGGTCGGGTATGCCTTCTCCAGGGCCTTGTCGCTCTCCACGCGTGGAGCGACTCACTCATCCCGAAGCAGGTGAACCGCCTACAGCCGCGCAGCAGCATCCTTCTTCACACCGAGGCGACGGTGAAACCGATGCCTGGCAGTGCCTCGACCCACGACACCGAGGAGAAGCCGGCCTGCGTGAAGAGCTGGAGGAACTCTTCCCCAGTCCGGTGCTTCACGAACCCGGGATCCGCCAGCTCCGAGATGGGCCGGGCAAGCTTGACGAACCACTCGGGCCCTCCGTCCGCAATGAAGACCTTGCCGTTCGGTGCCAGCACCTGGCGGAAGGCTCGGGCCGCGGCCAGGCCATCAGGGTAGTGGTGAAATGACAGACAGCAGAAGACGGCATCGAAGGCGCCCGTGAACTCCTCGGGGGGCTGCGCGACGTCCGCCTGGAAGAAGGCCATGTTTCGACAACCGGCGGCGCTCGCGGCACGGTGCGCGGCCTCCACCATGCCTTGTGACAGGTCCGCGGCCACCACCTCTCCTTCGGGGACGAGTCTGGACAGGCGCAGGGCCGAGCTTCCAGGTCCGGCGGAGGGATCCAGGATGCGGGCGTTCGGCGGCAGCGGCTGCATCAGCTCCAGCAACTCATCGACGATGGGCTCCGAGAAAGGCCGGACCACGGTGTCATAGACAGACGCGACGCGGTCGAATTCACGGACGTCTTCGTAACCAGCAGGCTCGTTCGCCAGCAGCACAGGCTGCGCATGCCGCAGGCTGAGATGGGGCCCCCTGCCCTGGACGACACCGCGCTGCAGGGGAGGCCCAAGCGTGGAGGCCTGGTAGAGGCCCAACCGCTTCAGCATCCGGGCTGGCTCAAAGACATACATCCGCCAGGACAGCAGCGTGAGGGCCAGCGCTTGATCCAACGCGTGACGATTGACGGTGTGTTCCTGCATGGCGGATGCGACGGCCGGGTGGGTTCTGACCCAAGCATGAGCAGCGAGAGATGAAGCTGTATCATACCCGCGACAGAGGGGGCTGCCCTTCCTGCGCCAAACATGATGAGCCATTCGAGCTTCGCTGGGACAAGCCGTTTCGAGGTGTGTGGACCGCTGGGCCAAGGCGCCACGGGCATGGTGTACCGGGTCCGGGATCGGGAGGTGGGCCGCGAGGTAGCGCTCAAGACGCTGCGGCTGCCTGGCGCGGAGGCGCTCTACCGGCTGAAGCGCGAGTTCCGCACCCGTGCGGGCATCGTCCACCCCAACCTGCTCCAGCTCCATGAGCTGTTCGTGGATGACGGCGTCCCCTTCTTCACCATGGAGCTGGTGGAGGGGGGCGATTTCCTGAGCTGGGCGCGGGGGGAGCTGGCACTCGGCGGCGGTATTCCCCAAACATGGGGGTCTTCCCTGGCCAGTGGGGCGCCGCCGTCGCAGACCTTCGAAGGAGGGGAAGAGCGCGTCCCGGTCGTGGAGCTTGCCTCCGCCGTGCATGTACGGAGCAGCGGCGGGCCGGAGGTGGCTTCCCGGGAAGAGGCCTGGCCGCGGCTGCGAGAGGGATTGACGCAGCTGCTGCGAGGGCTGGGAGCGCTCCACGAGGCGGGGCTCGTGCACCGGGACGTGAAGCCCTCGAACGTGCTCGTTACCCGGGAGGAGCGCGTGCTGCTCCTCGACTTCGGCCTCACGACGGAGCGGCAGCAGCCTGCCCAGGGGGGCACTCCGGCCCAGCGGCGCGTCGGAACTCCGGCCTATATGGCGCCAGAGCAGGTGACGGGCGAGCCTGTCACCCCGACCTCGGACCTCTACGCGGTGGGAGCCATGCTGTATCAGGTGCTCACCGGAGCGTTTCCATTCGCGGCGGAGCCCGAGCGCTTGCTGGAGTTGAAGGTGAGCCAGGAGCCGCCTCCGGTCCGCGCGCAAGCTCCGGACGCTCCCGAGGACCTGGCCGCGCTGGCTCTTGAACTGCTGGCGCTGGATCCGAAGCGACGCCCGTCGGCCGAGGAGTGCATCGCGCGGCTGTCCCCGGTGCCCGCCGGTGCGGCGCCACACCCAGCCGCCACGGTGTCCGTGGGCCACGCCCCGTTCGTGGGTCGGGCCCGGGAGCTTCAGGTGCTAGAGGAGGCGCTGGCGGAGGTCTCCCAGCAGCAGCGGCTGATCACGGTGCATGTCCATGGGCCCTCGGGGATGGGCAAGTCCACGCTGGTGCGCGAGTTCCTCGCCCGGCGCGCTCCGGCCCCCACTCCCATGGTGCTCCAGGGGCGGTGCCACCCACAGGAGAGCGTGCCCTACAAGGCCATGGACGCGGCGATCGACTCGCTGGCCCGCCAGCTTGGCGCGCTCGCCGTGGACGAGGCTGCGGCGCTCGTTCCTTCCCGGGCCTACGCGCTGACGCGCCTCTTCCCCGTCCTGGGAAGGCTGGCGGCGTTTCAGCAAGCCGCCACCCCCGCGGTGCTCCCGGAGCCCGCCGAGCTGCGGCACCAGGGCTTCCAAGCCCTGCGCGAGCTGCTGGAGCGGCTCGGCCGTTCGCGCCCGCTGGTGCTCTGGATCGATGACGTGCAGTGGGGAGACGCCGACTCGGCGCCGCTCTTCCAGGAGCTGCTGCGGTCACCCGCGCCGCGCATGTTGCTGGTGCTCTCGTGGCGGAGCGAGGACCGGAGCCGCAGCCCGCTGCTGCGCCGGCTGTTGGAGCTGGCCCCTCCCGGAGCGCTCTCTGACTCCACGCGCGAGCTGCCACTGGGAGCGCTGGGCGAGCAGGAGGTGGCGGCGCTGGTCTCGACCCTGCTCGGCGCGCGGACCTCCGGGAGTGATTCTCAAGTGGAGGCCGTCATCTCCCATGCCGAAGGCAACCCCTTCATCGCCTGCGAGCTGGCCCGCCACGTGGGTGCGCACGCGGGTCAGGGACTGCCGCTGCCGGCCCAGGTGGATGTGGCCCAGCTTTTGATGGAGCGGATCCGCTCGCTCTCTCCGGAGCAGCGCGCGCTGCTGGAAGTGGCCGCCGTCGCGGGCCGGCCGCTGGGGCGGAGCGTGGCGCTGCGGGCCGCCGGGCTGGACGAAGGAGGTCGGGCTGTATCGGCCTGGCTGCGAGACTCCAACCTGCTGCGTGAGGTTCCGGCGGAGGGCGAGGTGGACATCGCGGCCTACCACGACCGCATCCGCGAGGCGCTGCTCGAAGCGCTCCCGGCCAATGTGCGCGTGGGCCGGCACCGCGGCATCGCCGAGGCCCTCTCGGCGCGCGGCTCCGAGGACTTCGAGGCGCTGCTCGTGCACTGGGAGGACGCGGGCGAGCCGATGCGCGCGGGCGAGTACGCGGTGCGCTCCGCCGAGCGTGCCTCCCAGACGCTCGCGTTCGGCCGCTCCGCCGAGCTCTATCAGCGCGGGCTGGAGCTGCTGGGCGAGTCCGCGGATCGCCCCTCGCTGCTGGAGAAGCTGGCCCAGGCGCTGGCCAACCAGGGCCGCGCGCCCGAGGCGGCCCAACGCTACCTGGAGTCCGCGGAGGCGCTGGGGGCAGAGCTTCAGGGCACGCGCGTGAGCGGGTTGAAGCAGCGCGCCGCGGAGCAGTACCTGAAGAGCGGGCGCTTCAACCAGGGATGGCGGGAGATGCGCTCGGTGCTGGAGGCGCTCGGCATCCCCGTGCCGGGCTCTTTCCTGGGGGCGATGGGCTCGGCCACGTGGCGCCGGGTCGTCTTCCTGGCGCGGCGGGTGGACGTGGACGCCGCCCGGCCCGCCCTCTCACCCGAGGAGCGGCACCGGATGGAGGTGCTGTGGGCCACATCCACCAGCTGGTCCATGGTGAACCCCACACTGGCGGATGCCTTCCGCATGATGCACCTGCTGCGCACGCTGAAGGCCGGAGACGCCTCCACGCTCTGCCGGGCCCTGGGCTTCGAGGCCGCCATGGAGTCCCACGTGGGCGGCCGCTTCCTGGAGAACAACGCCCGCGGGCTGCTGGAGCAGGTGCGGCGGCTCATGGAGCGCACGGGCGACCCCTACGACCGGGCCTGGTACTTCATGTCCGTGGCGAACCAGGCGTACACCCTGGGCCGGTGGCGCGAGGCGGCGGAGGCCTGCGACCGCGCCGACGTGCTCTTCCGCGAGCAGTGCCCGGGCACGGCCTGGGAGCGGGTGAGCGTGGCCATCTTCCACCACCACGCCCTGGCGATGCTGGGGGAGCTGCCCGCGCTGGCGGCGCGGCTGGAGGCGCTCGACCGGGATGCGACGCTGCGAGGCGACGTGCACGCGCGCTGCGAGGCCTGGATTGGCGAGCCCGTGTTGGCGTGGCTGGCGAAGGACCGCGCCGAGGAGGCCCAGGCCCGCGCCGCCGATGCACTGGCCGCGCAGTCCCCGGTGGCGTCCACCTGGCCGGAGAACGCGTACCGGCGCCAGCAGTACGCGGAGCTGATCGCCTGCGTCTACGCCTCCCACTACCGGGGCGATCCCTGGCCCGCGTGGAAGGCTGTCCTGGAGCACTGGGCGCCGCTGAAGTCCTCCTTCATGCTCTCGCTGAGGGCCACCGGTCTGGGGCTGCGGCACATGCGGGCCCGGGCGGCACTGGCCGCGGCGGAGTTCCTCCCGGACGAGCGGACGTCTCCCCCTGACCGCGTGGATCCGCGCTGGAACCGGCGGGCGCTGCTGGCCGATGTCCGCGCGCAGCTCCGGGTGATGGAGGGCGACCCCATTGGCAGTGCGCGCCCCCTGGGCCACCTGCTGCGGGCAGGGCTGGCCCGGCTGAGCGGGGACAGCGCCACGGCGGTCCGCGAACTGGAGCAGGCGGTGGCGGGCCTCGATCGCGAAGGCGTGGCGCTGTACCGGGAAGCAGCGCGCTACTCGCTGGGGGCCCTCCGGGGAGGCAATGAGGGTGAGGCGCTGCGGCGTCAAGCCTCGGATTGGATGGCGGCGCGCCAGGTGGTGCGGCCCGGCGCGCTGGCCGCGGCGATGGTGCCCGGGTTGGGACTGTCGCCCGGGCCCCGGACCGCTCAAGACGTGGGAGGCCGGTAACCCGCGGCGCCGCGCCGCAGGCTCTCCTCCAAATGGGTGCGGATGCGCCGCAGCAGCCCGACGAGGCCCTCACCGCCTCCATGGCCCGACTGCGTCCCCAGCCCACGCAGCAGGGACTCCACCTGGGCAAAGGCATCCGTGGACGTAGCGGAGGCCGGTGATGCCGCCGAGAGATGAGAGAGCATGGAGGGGAGCACCTCGACGCCCAGGAGGTCCCAGGGATGAGGCAGCCCGTGGTTACAGTTGATCGCGTCCCACTCCCGCAAGAGCATCACATCCGGAAGCTCATTCGCCTCGGGGTCCCAGATGCGGCAGTAGTCGCCCAACGGCGTGGTGGCGAAGAACTGCTCTTGGACCTGGAGATCGACCGGTGAAGCGGAGTGCCGGCGTTTCTTCATGTTGCAGTGGTCGAGGATGGCGTTGACAGCGTGCCGTGCCGACTCGTTGGCGGACTCCATGGTGGTGAGACGGGTGAAGGTCTTGTTGTAGGTGCCCGCGAAGACAAGCTGATCCCAGTGCACGTAATAGCCACCGTGCGTGGCCTGCCAGACCCCGTCGGAAATAGGGTCGGGTTGAACATCCTTCGTGAGGTCCCAGGGATCAGGCCCCGGCCGGTACTTCCAGTCGGAGACGATGGGTAACAGGAAGGGCGTCTTGTTGCGGACAAGGCGAGCCTGCTTTGGGTTGCTCCCGTCGTAGACGAGCCCTTCGTCAATGTGGATGTAGGCGGGCTTGGGAGGGATGAAGTCCGGCGAGGCGAGCCCAGGCTTCTTTTGCTCGAGAGCCTTGATGAGCTGCCTGGAGGTCTCTTGTTCCAGCTCCGCTGGCGTGGACTCCCAGGCCGTCTTTCCCCCGGTGGCCGGAGAGCCTTTCATCCATTCACCGATGTCGACGCTGAGCATCGATTGATACTGGCTCTTCTCCTGGATGGGCTGGTGCTGCCAGGCAACGGGGCTGCAGATCGCTGAGAGCCGCCACGGCGCATCACTGGTGTAGAGATAGCCATTGATGAGGTTGAACTCCGTTGTGTAGAAGTACTGGATGCCGGAGAGCGTCTGGAGTCGATCCCAGCTAAACATGCCGGGCTTCTGCGTCGGCTCGCGCTGGATGGTGCCAGGCTCTCCCGCCTTGGCGGGCACCAGGGTGGTGTAGCCCCGGAGCTTGGCAGGCACGCCCAGGGGCGGCAGTTTCTTGGTGACCTGCTCCGCCGCGAGGACGTCCACGGCCACGACGTAATAGTCATCCGGGCCACCCTCTGGTGGGGGCTCACCCGAGTGGATCTGCACGGTGGGCTTGTAGCGAGGGGGTCTCCCGGTCGATGGGTCCGCCTGCTCGAAGCCTGTGAGCTCTCCATGGATGAATTGGACTCCCAGGCGGCGCAGGTGCATATGCCAATGGCTGAACCAGGCCGCGCTGGTGGGTCCATTCAGGGTGGCGTGGGTATTCGCGGTAGGGACGAGGACATCCGTCAGGAGCTGGACATAGGTGTTGCCCGTCGTCCGTGCATCCGCCCACATGCCGTCCAGCGCTACCAGCACCCTCCCGGAGGACTGAATCAGGTCGGCGAAGGCCTTGCTGTAGCAATACAGAGGCCTGCATGCCTTCGGGTCGTGGCCTTGGATGTAATCCCACCAGGAGACGTTCTCGAATTCCTCCTTCCTGCGCTCGGGGCTGGTGAGCATGTAGCGCAGGACCCGGAGCGAGAACTGGAAGATGTCCTTCGAGGTGATGCCCAGACCCGACAGGTTGAGCAGGTCGACCAACTCGCGCGAGATGGAGTTCGGGAAGCTGTAGGGCCCCCACGTCGTGACGAAGGGCGGTGCCTTCTCGCTGGCAATGCCAATGGTCGGCAACGCAACAAGGTTGTCGTAGGTGGTGCGGGCGGTCGGCAAGGCATTGTTGTCGTAGATGGGGATCCGCCGCATCGTGTCGAAGACATGGCTGTAATATGATGGGAAATACCGGTACCCATGCTCGCCTGGGAGGATGACGCGCTCCAGGACGACTCGCACCCAGTTCCTGGCCGTGGGCGGCTGGCCCAGCTCCGTGTTCGCGGGCAGGGGCTCCTCACAGCGCACCACCGGGTGCCCGAGAATGTGGTCCCAGTTGAGCTGCTTGAGCACCTTCTTCGCGACGACCTCGGCCCGTTTCGTTGCGCGAGCCCTATCATCATGAGGATCGCCTGAGTCCGCGGGCGCCCCGGCGACCGACACCTCTTCAATCTTTCTCAGGCTCTGATCGTAGAAAGGTTGGATGTGGATCCTAAATTGGCCGAGCTTCTGGACGCTCTCTCGCGTCAGCTTCTTGAGCGCTGATTGCAGGTCGTTGCGCGAGCGCTGGGTGAGCTGTGGCTTGTAATTCTTCGCAGGCCTGTCCTGGAACTCCAGCCAGAGTGAGGGAAAGGGTCTGGCCTGGTCGAGTCCAAGGCTCACCGAGGTCGAGGTGTCGGGGTGATTGCGGATGTTGGGCCCTGCGGCTTCGGAGGTCTCTGGCTTCTTTGACTGGAAGGTGATCGACCCAGGCTTCGAGGGCTGGAAGTACTGGGTGCGGGCCAGCCCTCCGATGGCCAGGGACTGGGTGCCGCGTGCATCCAGGGCCCTGTCGCGCTCGAAGACGCGGACCTTGAAGCCACGGAGGGCCAGCTCGTGGGCCGCGGTCAGCCCCGCGATGCCAGCTCCAAAGACATGGACCAGAGGCTTCTTGGACTCCGAGACAGCGGGACTGGGGGGGACGGTGTCAGCCATGGGCCTCTGTCTCTCTTTCAGGGTTGTCCGCGCACGTCAGGCGCAGCTGGTGGAGCAGGGACGGGAAACCCGCACAGCGGACCGCCGCATGCACGTAGCGGATCAAACCTTCATGCGCGCGAAGGAGCAGCTCCAGGGGGCCGACCACCTCGACGGCGTTGGAGAGCACTGCCTCCGTGAGCGTGCGCCGGTCATCGAGCACCTCGAGGATGGTCCGCCGTGAGGTGCCCACGGTGATGGACTCCTGGCCATCCACGGCGCGCAGGTGGGCCTGCGCGGAGGTGAAGGCGACGGTGAAGTGCTCGGCGTCGATCTTCAGCGCGACAGCGAGGCCGGCCAAAGGCATCAGGAGTCGCGCGTGGGCCTGGGGCTGCTCGCGGGCCAGCAGCGCGAAGGAGCGGGCCAGCAGCGTCTGCACGCTGCCCTCAGTCACGGATGAACTCGAAGACACCGGTCCCCTCCATGGCCACGGCGTGTCCACGCACGCGCCCCTGTGCCGTCACCCGGCCCAGCACCTCGTGGATCATGGTCACCCGCTCGGGGTGCTCCTCGGAGGGGGTGACGATGCGGGCGGAGTCCTGCGGGTGGAAGGACAGCTCGAGCGTGTCCGCCCCTCCATGGGCGGCAATCTCCAGGGTCTCGGGCAGGTCCGCCGCGGCGCCCGGAGCCAGCAATGCCATGACGCGAGGCACGGAGAAGGGGCGTGCCTTGCGGAAGCTGCCTCGGGTGAGGACGCGGAGCTCCTCGTCGCGGAACACGCGCAAGGGCTCACCGCCGTGCCAGAGGAAGAGCCCCTGGTAGCGGGCCACCGAGCGGCCGCGGTCCGCCATGCGCACGTGCACCAGGCTCCAGGGGGTGGTCATGTCCCAGGGAAGCACCGAGCCCCACTCCCATGAGAAGTCATTGCCCCAGAGGAAGTGGCCCCAGTTGTGATCATGGTAGGCGGGGGCGTCGTTCACCTGCACGGTGCGGCCCGCGAGCCGGAGCGTGCCGCGCGCCAGCAGCCGGGGCACGAAGAGCCAGGACAGGCGCCGGTCCAGGGTGAGCGGCTGGTTGACGGAGATGGCCGGCAGCGTCACGGGGACGAGCTCCAGCTCGGCGGCCAGAGGGTAATCGCGTAGCGCGATGGACAAGCGGTAGGTGCCGTCAATGAAGCGCAGGGTGTTGTGGCCGAAACGCGCGTCGATGCGGCCTGCGGTCACCTCCACCTCGGCCTCCTCGAAGTGCTCCACATCTCCTTCCCAGCCCTCGCCGCGAGCCAGGACGATGAGGCGTGCCACCTCGGGCTGCCGGCCCTGCGTGGCTCGCACCTCGTCAATCAGGCTGAAGTTGATCAGCAGGTGCGCTGCCTCGGTATGCACGAGGAAGTGCTGCCATTCCTTGTGCGCGCCCCGCCCGCCCATGCGCGAGGGCGAGCGCCGGAAGTAATCGTTGCCGGTCAGCAGCCGCGCGAGGCGCTCTGGCGGAGGAGAGGAAGGGGACATGGGCCGGTGGTGTAGCGGCTACCGCAGCAGCTCCCTGAGAGAGGGCGCGTCGGGAGCGACAGGGGGCGGAGGCGCGGCTTCCCCAGGTGCGCGGCTGGCCTCCATCGCGATCAGGAACGTGCTGCGCGCGGAGACGAGGCCGAGGACCATCAGCAGGAGCCGATCCTCCTCCGGCGCGGGCAGGGAAGAGGCTGGAGTGGGAGCCTCCGGCAGCAGGCGATTGACTCGCTGGGACAGCGACAGCATGCCAAGCAGCAGGGGCAGGACCGGGTTGCGATCAGCGAAGTCGCTCCAGGGCTCATCGAGCAGCGGCATGGGGCTCTCCCTGGCGCGGCAGGTCTTGAAGCTGACGCAGCAGCTCCTCCAACCGGGCGGAGCCCATGGCCTGGAAGAGCGCCTCGATGTACGCGGAGGGCAGCACGGTGGCCGGGTCTTCCTCGGGGATGTTGAGGGAGAGGGTATCCCAGAGGCGGCGGCCCTGCTGGAGCAATGGAGAGGAGGCGAGCGCGGACTTCCACGCGGCACCCTCGGGAGTCGTGGCGAAGCGCCGTCCCTCGGCGATGAGCGCGGAGAAGGCTGCCTGGACGACGATGGGGTGCTTGAGCATCAGCACCTGGAGCCGGCGCAGCAGTCCCAGGAGCATCTCCTCCTGCGAGCCCGCCGGGAACGATTCGCTGACTCCGGGCGCAGCGGACGCGAGCAGCTGCGCGAACAGCAGTTCCCGGATGCGATGTGCCTCTTCGTGGAGGAGCGCCTGGGTGCGGATGAAGTCGAAGAGAGAAGACTGGGGGGCGGGGGGAGGCACCATGGAGGATGTCACTTCGCTCGCAGGAGGACGTAGGCGGTCAGGCCTTCCAGCAGGTCGCGGTGGGTGGATGGGGGAAGCCAGGCGCGGCACGCGTCGAAGGTCCGCTGGGCATTGTGCAGCCAATCCCGAGCCACGCGCTGGGCATGGCCGATGCTGTCGTGGCGCTCCATGAGCGACAGCAGGAAGCGCACCTGCTCGGGCGTCTTCTGCGCACGGCGAGGGGCCGCGCCCAGCGCCTCGCGCAGCCGCTGCCGTCCCACGACCGTCAGCTCGCCTTCCTCGACGAGCCGGTCCAGCTGCGCATCGAGCGCCGCGGGCTCTGGTGCCGCCTCCGAGGAGGGGCGGGGCAGGGAGAGGATGCGCTCGGCTTCCGCCCGGTCCTCGGCGGACACGTGACGCATCATGTGCAGCAGCATCAGGGTGCGCTTGCCCTCCCAGAGATCGCCGCCGATCTCCTTGCCATACGCGCCCACCTCGCCGCGCAGGTTGAGCACGTCGTCCTGGATCTGAAAGGCGATGCCGAGGCCGCGGGCAAAGGCGGCCAGCTGCTCGATGCGCTCCCCGTCCTGCCGGGCCGCGATGGCGCCCACCACCATGGGGGTGATGAAGCTGTACCAGCACGTCTTCTTCTCCACCATCCGCACGTAGTCCTCGTCGCTGAGGGTCCACGCGCCGCGATGGATCCAGTCGAGCTCGAGGGCCTGGCCTTCCACGGACTCCTGCGTCATTCGCGCCACGGCCTGGAGGATGCGCAGCGCGGGGCCCAGGCCCACGGCGCCGATGTTGTCCAGCAACGGCCGCAGCGACAGGGCGAACATGGCGTCCCCCACGTTGATGGCGATGGGGATGCCGTGCGCCCGGTGCAATGTGGGGCTGCCGCGGCGCAGCAATGACTCGTCCTCGATGTCGTCGTGGATGAGAAAGGCATTGTGATACAGCTCGAGCACGGCCGCCGGGCGCAGCGCCGCCTCCAGCGTGCCTCCCAGCGCGCGGCACGTGGCGATGCACAGCGCCGGCCTCAATCCCTTGGCCTCGCGCAGCGGGTAGTCCAGCATGAGCTGGTAGAGGAACGGCGCGTGGTGGTGCTCGGCGGGAATGATCCGGCGGAGCTCCTCGAGCACGAGCGAGCGGCACTCGTCGAGATAGCCCGCCAGCAGCTCCCTGGTCCCGGATGGATCCTGCACCACGAGCGAAGCTAGCATGCGGCCGTGGGTGTTCCGCGAGGTTCGAGAAGCAGATGGGGCTATTGCAGCAGTTGGATGAGGGGCGCCGATTCACCCTGGGAACACGCTGTCTCTTGGGACGTCACCCTGCGTGTGATGTCCATTTACCGGACGGCCGGGTCTCCGGTGAACACGCGAGCCTGCACTGGGTGGGCACTCACTGGGAGCTGAGGGACCTGGGCAGTCGCAACGGCACGCTCGTCGAAGGGCGGCGGCTGGCCTCGGGCGAGCGGGTGGAGCTGGGGCAGGGGCAGGACTTCCTGCTGGGAAAGAGTGGCATCGGCTTCCGGCTGCTGGACGCGGGGCCTCCCGCGGCGCGGGCCCGACACGGGGGCACCGGGCTGGTGCGGGTGGCGACCGGTTCATTGCTGGTGCTGCCGGATGACGACGAGCCACAGGCGAGCCTTTTCCCATTGGATGGCGGGCAGTGGGTGTTGGAGTTGGGAGAAGAGCGGCGCCGGCTGAAGGATCAGGACAAGGTGTGGCTGAACGGCTCGGAGTGGGTGGTGGAGCTGCCCCTCGCGGCGACGGAGACACTCGAGGAAGCGGATGCGCCCACGTTGGCGGAGGTTCGCCTGCGCATCGGCGTCAGCCGCGACGAGGAGCATGTGGAGGTGGCGGTGCGCCTGCGGGAGGGGGAGCGGATGTTGCCTCCCCGCTCCTCGCAGTACCTGTTGGCGACGCTGGCGCGGCTGAGGCTCGCCGAGCACGCCCTGGCACAGTCCGAGCAGGGCTGGGTGGACCGCGAGCAGCTCTGCCGGATGCTGGCCACGGACACCAACAAGCTGAACGTGGACATCCACCGGGTGCGCAAGCAATTCGGCGCGCTGGGCATCCAGGATGCGGCGGGCGTCGTGGAGCGGCGCCCGGGCACGGGACAGGTGCGGCTGGGGATGAGCAGCGTGGAAGTTTTTACGCTGTAGTCTGACCCGCGCGCATTTCTTGAAAAGCCTGCGCTGTCGGCTTCAGCGGCTCAAGGGTGCACTGCTGGGACGCGACGTCGTCTTGGGAAGATCTGGATCCAGTCACTGGTGTTGGGACCCGGAACGGAACCCAACACCGGGTTCCAGTGCCCGAAGATGCGGGTGTTGTTCCAGAGCTGGTTGTTCTGCGCCGCGATCCGCACTTGCGCCGCGAACGCTGCGATGCCGTAGGCACACGTGGAGATGTAGATCGCGGCTGGGGTCCCCCCCTGCGCCATGTTCGCTTGGATATGCACGAGGAAGCTTTCCGGGCTGATGTCCACCGTGCCCGGTCGCGCGTTTCCGATTTCATCTCCGTTGCCATGCGCGATGACGACTATCGTCGCGCGATTGGGGATGCCCAGATTCAAGGCGGCCACCTGCGACCAGGTGTACCGCGCCAGAATCGGGTCCCATGCGGAATTCAATGGTGTGCCAATGATATCTGCATCCGTCGACATCAGCATGACGTGCGTCATTGCCACTCCTGATGAGGCTTTAGCGGAATCGAATGATGTGGTTGATGGAAAAGTACTTCGGCTGCGTCTCCGGGTTGCTACGCGTGGGGGCTCCGGTTTCCACGGCCGCCGAGGGCTGGCCAGCCGTTTCAGAACCTCAAGCGTGGCGACGTGTTCGTCCTCAACAACCTTCCTGCTCACGAGGCTCCGCTTGTGGCTGTTCTGTGCGCTACCTACGACGTCAAGGTGCTGTATCTGCCGCCGTCCTCGTCTGGCTTCAATCCCATTGAACCTGGTTGAGCCCTCCAGAAGCAGCACGTGCGCCGGCATGCCCGAGGGAGCCTGCTGCGCCAAGGGGCCCATCCGCATCACGGAGGGCCCCTCGATCCGCCACTATCCCTGATTGCGGATGCAGCTAGGACCGGTCACGGATTGCGAGTCAGGAGCTGGTTCTTCGCGCCGGCCACGCGCAACTGCTCGCCGCTGGAGCTGCTGGGGACGGTGGCGGTATCCATCGCGCCAGAACCCAACAGCCGGGTCAGGTTGGAGTGGGCCTCGGCGAGCAGCAGCTGGCTCTGGATCAGGGTGTGCAGCGCGCCCTGCTCCAGATTGCTGGTGGGACGACCTGGCGTGACGGTCCACTCACCAGTTCCCGTCAGTGTCACCGTGACTTCGTGGCGGGAATCGAAATTCCTCAATCCGATGCTGGCGGCCTGGGAGTTCACGTCGGTCCAGTCAGCCAGTTGGTTGCTGCCGAACGAGCCGGTGGTCACGTAGAAGTTCAGCTTCGGGGAGAGGGTGCGCTTCTCGTTCGGGGCGGGCGACCACGTCATTCCCATGTAGCCACTGGACGTCTGGATCCCGAAGCTCATGTTGCTGAACCAGCTGTTGGCCTCGTTCTGTTCCTGGTTGAATTTGTTGGACGCGATCAGGATCTTGCTGCCCTCGTTAGGATTTTCTCCCTTCTCGATGAGCGGCCCCTTGTTCGGGGGCGCGGTCGCGTAGTTGGCGAGCCAGCCCTGGCCCAGCTCGGTGTCCTGGCTGAAGTCCGAGATCACCTGGGTGCGCAGCCCGATGGCCTTATTGCTGGCACCGGCGCCGACCACGTATTGGACGGGAATGATAAACTTGTTCACCTGGGGACCGACGTTGGGGGCGACTTCGAGACTCGCACTGGAATTGGCGAACACGCCTGACTGCGCCGCCAGTTCTTGCGGCGGCTGGAGGAATCCCCAGAAGACCTTGGAGGAAGCGCCATTGTTGACCAGGTAAATCGTGTATTGGGTTGCCATTGGGGTCTCGCTTTCACGAGAGGACTCGTTCACCAGGAACGGCCTCGATGAGGAAAATGGCAAAACCCTCACCGTGCATCCATTACAGGCCATTACATACAGCTCAATGAGGCCCGCGCTCGGGGCTACAGCCGCTCGTCGATCGCGCGGTTGCTCATCTCGTCCGCCTCCGCGTTCTGCGCGCGGGGGACGTGGGCGAGCTTCACCTTGCCGAAGGTCGCGAGCAGCTTCTGCGCCTCCTGGAACAAGGGCTTCAGCGTGGGGCTCTTCACCTGGTAGCGCCCACCCAGCTGGCGGATGAGCAGCTCGCTGTCCGCGAAAACCTCCACCTCGCGGGCACCCAGGCTCTTCGCGTGCTGCAGGCCGATGAGCAGACCCATGTACTCGGCGTAGTTGTTCGTCTGGTGCCCCAGGAACTTGCCCAGGCGCGCCACCACCGCGCCCTCGGTGTTCATCAGCACCGCTCCCGCGCCGGCAGGGCCCGGGTTGCCTCGCGCCGCTCCGTCCGAATAGACGCGCACGCGGTTCAACGCGCCACCCGCCGCGGGGCCCACGGCCTCGATGCTGGGCACGGTGGAGACGGGCTCCGTCAGCGGGGCGGGCTCCGAAGCGGGAGCCTCGGCCTCGCGTGGACCGCCGCCCAGTTGCTCGGCGGCTTCGTCCAGCAGCTGGCCCAGGTGCTCGCGGGTGAGCCCGCGAAAGGCGCGCACCGTCGCCGTCAGCGGCTCCTCACGAGCGATGTGACGGAGGACGTCGACGAGCGAAGGGGGCGGCATGGGCGAGGGGAGCGAAGCAGGCACCGCCGCTACTTCTCGGCGGGCTTCTCCTGCAGCGCTTCGATGGCGAAGATGATGCGGTTGCACGAGGGGCACACGTCGGTGCCCAGCGAGGTGCGCAGCATGTTGTACATCTGCGGGGGCAGGTTCATGTTGCAGCCCTGGCAGGTGCCGGCCACCACGCCCACCATCGCGGGCAGCTTCTTCTTGCGGATGACCTCGTAGCGGCGGAGCAGGGTGGCATCCACGTTCGCGGCGACTTCCGCGCGGCGCCCCTCCAACTCCTTCACCTGGGACTCGGACTCGCCCAGCTTCCCGCGCAGCTCCGTCATCCGGCCCGACAGGCCCTGCTGCTTGGTGGCGTAGTCCGCCTCCTTGCCCTTGATGGCCTCGCGAGCCTGGCCCAGCTCCTTCACCTTCTCCGTGAGCGCCTCGGACTGGGTGAGGATGCCCTTCTTCGCGATGTCGATTTCGCGAGCGAGCGCCGAGTACTCACGCGTGGAGCGCTGGTCGGACAGGCGCTGCTCCCACTTCTTCACCTTGTCCTTCTCGTCCGTGATGTTCTGCTCGAGCAGGGCCTTCTGCTTCTCCAGGTCGGCCACGCGTGTCCGCTCGGCTTCGATGCCATTGCGCGCGACCCCCAGCTCCCGCTCCAGCTCGGAAATCTGGCGGGGATGCACATCCGCCGCCTTCCGGAGCGAGGCGACCTCGAGGTCCACCTTCTGCAGCTCCGCCAGGGCCTTCAGTTTCTCCCGCAAATTTGCTGCCTCCCACACGGCCGCACCGACGTGCGGCTCGGCTCTTGTACCAACAAGGGTGCTGGGGTTCCAACGCGTAAATGGGGAGGCGTCCATCCCCGTGTTCCCCGCCTGCCCCTTGAGCGTTTGAATCCGCTTCACGCACCCGTTAGACGGGACCCGTGTCCAGCCTCCGCCTCCGCCCCCTCCTGGCCCCCGCGCTCCTCCTCGCCGCCACGGCCTGCCGTGAAT
>NZ_RAVW01000929.1 GCF_003611585.1 Corallococcus exercitus
GCTTGATCTAAGTCCTTTAACATTAACATAGCTAATTTACCCATTGTCTTTAAACGGGTTAACACATAATCATCTGTAATCTTCGTACGCAATCGAATATTGGCAATACTCGATGCATTATCTCCTATTCTTTCTAAATCGGAGGCGATTTTTAATGAAGAAATCATCATACGCAAATCACTCGCAATGGGCTGTTGCTTTGTAATTAACATGATAACTCGCTCATTAATATTATAATTTAATTGATTGATATGTTTATCGTTTTTAACTGTTTGTCGTGCAAAGCCTCTATCGTCAATACTTAATGATTTTATACCATTTTCAATACTCACATAGACATTTGCACCTAACCGACGTAATTCTTTTATTAAATCATCAAGTTGCTCCTGATATCGTTGTCTAATTA
>NZ_RAVW01000930.1 GCF_003611585.1 Corallococcus exercitus
ACGCGTGTCATGGTCAAGAGCTTTCGTCATTACACGGGCAATGTGTTTAAAACCTTTGACACGCCCGATCTTGCCTCGAAGCCTGATCTTGCCTCCTACATTCCTGGGACCGATTTAAAGCGATTGGCGGCGCTGTGGATCGACACGTACACAAATGGGCACGAGATCACGGTGAGCACGCCACGCCCCTTGAATGAGGCGTTTGACGAAACGGATATACAGGCGTTGACCGCAGGTCGCCCGCCTGATGCAATGCCCTTGAAGGCGTTCACCCTCAGTAATGGCCAAATCAAGGTGATGCAAGGGGCGGATGAAACCGACCTGCGACAGCACATGGACACGCCCCACATCTGGGGATTCCCCACGACACTGATAACCCGTGAGCGCGTGCGCCCTGGATACACC
>NZ_RAVW01000931.1 GCF_003611585.1 Corallococcus exercitus
GTGGAGGGTGGGTGGGGCCGCTGGAGCGGGGCCCTGCTGGCCGCGACCGCCGCGCACGTGGTGGCGCTGGCGGTGGCGCTGACGATGGCCAACCGGCCGGCGCCCGTGGTGGTGAAGCCGGAGCCGGAGCTGGTGCTGATGGCGTACGCGCCGCCTCCGCCGCCGCTGGGCGGTGGCGCGCAGCTGAAGCAGGCGCACGCGGAGCCCGTGAAGCCGGTGGTGCAGAAGCCCCGCCCGAAGCGGCAGGAGCTGGTGGTGCCCGCGAAGGTGCCGGAGCCGGTGAAGGAGACGCCGGAGCCGGTGGTGGAGCAGGTCGCGGAGACTCCGGCCGTCACGGAGGTGGCCACGGCCGCGACGCAGGCGCCCGCGGGGCCGGGCGTGCCGGAGGGCGCGGTGGGTGGCGT
>NZ_RAVW01000932.1 GCF_003611585.1 Corallococcus exercitus
GTGTCAGCCCTGGTTTTGGGCCGCGGCCTGCTTCTTGAGATCCTCGACGTCGATCTCCTTGACCTTCTCAATAAGCTCATCAAGCTGGCGACCTTGCAGCAGGCCTGACTGGCGGAAAACAAGGTATCCGGCACGGAAGGCCATGATCGTCGGGATGGAGGTGATCTCCAGACCGGCAGACAGTTCCTGCTGGTCCTCGGTGTCGACCTTGGCGAAGGTCACGTCAGAGTGACGTCCACTGGCGTCCTCATAGATTGGTGAAAACCGCTGGCATGGTCCACACCAGGAGGCCCAGAAGTCAATGAGAACGACATCATTGGAATCGATGGTCGAGGAGAAGTTGTCTTTAGTCAATGCGACGGTAGCCACGTTGTACCTCCCGGTAATTGCTTGGGTTCGGTCG
>NZ_RAVW01000933.1 GCF_003611585.1 Corallococcus exercitus
GGAAAGATGCGATACAAACGTTTTTTATTGCCCGGAACGAACCCAAAGCTGTGGGCTAAATACCGGTAGAGCCAAAACCCCCGGTCCCGCGCTCGCTCGGGGGGGCCTCCGCGTCAAACTCGTTCGTAAACACCAGGAGCGGCGGGTTCCTGGGTTCGGCGGTTGAGTCCGGAACACCCCTGGGGTAGTTTCGAAGCGCTTTGGTCCCGTGAAAGTTGTCCGGGGGGATCCAAGGAAGAGCGTCCGCCCCCGCAACCAGGAGCTGGGCGACCTTGGCGCCGGCCTCGAGGGTCACAGGAACCCCCGTAAGGTTGTAAACAACAAACGCACATACGTGCCCGGGGAGCCAGCGCGTAGGAACGACCAGGAGGCCGCGGGCGTTGAGCGACGACCGCCCCAACAC
>NZ_RAVW01000934.1 GCF_003611585.1 Corallococcus exercitus
ATTTATAGGAAAAGCTCTTGGTGTAAGACGTACGATTAATTCCCCGACATTTAACATCATTAAATCATATAGGGGTAAAAATTTAAAATTGCATCATATGGATTGTTATCGCTTAGAAGATTCTGATGAAGATTTAGGGTTTGATGAATTTTTCGAAGATCAGGCAATTACTGTTATTGAATGGAATCAATTTATAAAAGATTGACTTCCAGCGACGCATTTATCTATTAATATTTCAACAATATCTGAAAATACAAGACAAATTGAGTTGTTCGCGCAAGGAGAACATTTTGAACAAATTAAGGATGCAATTATTCATGAATTCGCTGCTCATTGATACATCGAATCAACCATTATCAGTAGCATTGATGCAAAACGATGAAGTTTTAGCTGAAATAACT
>NZ_RAVW01000935.1 GCF_003611585.1 Corallococcus exercitus
GCCCGCAGTACCAATGATACCGGCAACCAGAGAGTCGGTTTTTTTCAGGAACGGGATGAAGTTACCCAGCAGGTCTTGCAGCATAAAGCGGCCAGAACGGGTACCCGCATCCAGCGCGGTCAGGATGAACAGGGCTTCGAACAGAATACCGAAGTGATACCAGAAGCCCATGTCAGCCATCGGCAGTACTTTGTGGAACACGTGAGCGATACCTACCGCCAGTGTCGGCGCACCACCTGCACGGTTCAGGACAGAAGGCTCACCAATGTCTTTCGCGGTTTGCAGGATCTGCTCTGGCGAAATCACGAAGCCCCAGGAGCTGACGGTCGCTGCCGCGTGTGCGGTAACGTCTTTCAGCTGCGCCATGATGATCGGAGCATTCTCGCCACCCATTTCATGC
>NZ_RAVW01000936.1 GCF_003611585.1 Corallococcus exercitus
AAACAAAGCGTCGCGCGTCGCTTAACTGTTCGAGATAGAGCAGGATGGCGCTGGTTTTACTGTCGCGCGCCAGATAGTCGAGCAATTCATCAACGTCGATATCCAGGCTGTCGCCGAGCGCAATAAAGTAGGAAAAGCCCATCTCACGCTGTTGCGCCCAGTCGAGGATGGTGTTGGAGACGGCAGCCGATTGCGAAATAAACGCCAGTTTGCCGCGTTTAATCGGCACAGGTGAAAAGCTGGCATTTAGACCTTGCCAGGGAGCCAGTAAACCCAGACTGTTTGGTCCTAGCAGGCGCATGTTATGGCGCAGGGCGCAGGCGCGGAGATCTTCGTGTTGCGATGCCGGGGCGGAAAGAATAATGCAGGTTTTACAGCCTTTCTCGCCGAGCTCTTCCAG
>NZ_RAVW01000937.1 GCF_003611585.1 Corallococcus exercitus
CTGGGCGTGCGTCCGGGCACTCTCGTGGCGCTGGGCCTGGGGCGCTCGCTCGACCTCATCGTCGCCCTCCTGGGCGTCCTCAAGGCCGGCGCGGCCTACGTCCCCCTGGACGTGAGCTACCCCCACGAGCGCCTCGCGATGCTGCTGGAGGACTCCGGCGCGCCCGTGATGGTGACCCGCTCCGACTGGGAGCAGAGCCTTCCGTCGTTCTTCGGCACCACCCTGCTGCTGGACGACGACGCCGCGATGCTCTCGCGCAAGCCCACGCACGCGCCCGTCGTGCCCACCTCGGCCGACAGCCTCGCCTACGTGATGTTCACCTCCGGCTCCACCGGCCGGCCCAAGGGCGTCATGGTGGCCCACCGCGGCGTCGTGCGGCTGGTGTGCGGCGCGTCCTA
>NZ_RAVW01000938.1 GCF_003611585.1 Corallococcus exercitus
GCTCTTAAACGCTTTCAACTCAACGCCCAGCTCCGTGAGCGGCTTGACATAGCTGCTGCCTTGCGAAGTGCAAACCGGTTGCCCTTTCAGGTCTTCCCAGCGAGTGATCTTGCTGTCCTTGAGCACTGCGGCGGTACCGCCTACCCGGTAAAACGGCGTCGGCACAAATCCGAGGATTTCGCCGCGTTCCGGGGTCCATTCCATGTTCGCGATCAGCAGGTCGACTTTGCCCTGCTGCAGGAACTGCACGCGGTTGGCAGGCAATACGGGAACCAGCTGCACCTCGGCCCCTAGCTGCCGGCCCAGCTCCTGGGCCAGCTCGACGTTCAACCCCCTGGGTTTCTGGGTCGCTGGATCGATCCCGCCAAAGGGACCGCCCGAGAGCAGCACACCGAC
>NZ_RAVW01000093.1 GCF_003611585.1 Corallococcus exercitus
ATCCCACCCGCCCACCACGTAGGACGCCAGCCGCTCCGGCGCGAAGGACGCGAGGCCACACACCGTCCAGCCGCCCATCGAATAGCCCCACGCGTGCGCCCGGTCGATGCAGAGCGTGTCGAGCACCGACAGCACGTCCTCCACCCGGTGCCGCAGCGCGTAGGCCTCCAGGTCGTGCGGCGTGTCGCTCTGGCCATGCCCCAGCGAGTCGAACGTCACCACCGTGTACGCGTCCGTCAGCGCGGGCAGGTAGCCCTTGAGCGACCAGTGCGAGCCCAGCTGGAGCAGGCCGTGCAGCAGGAGCAGGGGAGGGCCGTGGCCCTGGACCTCGTAGTGGATGCGGCGGCCGGACTTCGTCGCGAAGGGCATGGGCGTGGGGGTTGCCTACAGGCCCGCGACCTTCGCGCCTCGGGCCACCGTGAAGCCGAAGGTCACCGTCTGCCGGGAGCGCGGCGGCACGCTCAGTTCGAAGCGCACGATGCCCTCGTCGCTCACCTTCGTGGGCGTGGGCTTCGTGGCGTCCTTGAGCATCGTCACCTCCACCGCCTCCACCTCCGACACCGGCATGCGCTCCTCCACCGCGAGCGCCGTGGGCTTCGCGCCCATGTTGGAGACGAACAGCTTCACCTTCTGCGTGCGCGTGCGCCGGCCGGTGATGCGCGCGACCTCCTCGCCCACGTCCACCTGCCGCGACACGCGCAGCGAGTCCTCGCTGCCGAAGCCCAGCTTCACGCGCTCGTTGCGGCCCGCGAACTTGAGCTGCGCGCGGCCCACGTAGCCATTGGCGCGCACCAGGTCCACCGGCCCCGCGAGCAACACCGCCGGCCCCGTGTTGTCGAAGCGCGCCACCCGGTGCACCAGCGGCGACTGCTCCGGGCAGGCCACCAACTCCGACGTGGCGGGCGCGGTGAAGGAGAACAGCGCCACGCGGTGGGCCTCGCCGTCGGACGGCACCGTGGCCTTGTGCGGCGCGGACAGCGTCACCGGCTCGCCGCCGTCGTCCATGCCGGGCAGCGCGTCCGCGGCCTTCGTCGCTCCCGCTTCACCCGTCTCCTGGAGCGACTCCTCGCGGATGGAGACGTCCACCACCTGCCTCTCGCGCGACGTCTTGTCCCGCAGGGTCAGCCAGTCCTCCGTGAGCCGGGGCGGCGTGGCCCCCAGCGTGGGCCGTGCCGTGGAGAAGGCCAGCGTCACGTCCTTCCACGGCTCGCCGGTGTTCTGCCAGACGACGGCCTCGCACTCCAACGTCACCGTGGACGTCGCCTCCGCGAGCCCCAGCACCGCGCGGTAGGCCGGCCGCCAGGCGGCGCACGGCACCAGGTAGCTGAGCGTCAGCGTCGCCTCGCCGCCGGCCGCGTGGCTCACGTCCAGCTCCGCGCGCACGTCCACCGTGGGCTCCGGCGCTTCCGTGCGCGACAGCACGTCGCGGGTCTCCTGGATGTGCTGCCGCTCCAGGCGCCCCAGGTCCCGGCGGGCCTGCCGCAGTTGATCGTCCGCCGCGGTCTGCTCCTTGCGGACCGTCGCGAGCTGTTCCTTCCACTGCGCCGGATCCGCTTCACCGGCGCCGGTGCGTTCGGAGATGGCGCGCAGGACGTCCTGTCGCGCGGTCTCCAGCAACTCGTGCTTCGCCTCCAGGCGCCGCACCTCCGCCTGGGCGCGCGCCAGCACCTGCTCGCGCTCGAAGGCGCGTCGGGCCAGCTCCGAGTGGTGCTCGCGCAGCGCTTCCGGCAGCACCGCGCGCATCGTGCGGCGCAGGCTGGCCTGGGTCACCGTTCCGCCGGTGAGCTTCGCCTGGAGCGAGCGGTCCACCGCCACCGCCGGCAGCCCGTCCACCACGAGGCGGCAGGGGCCCGGGGGCAGTTGCACCGCGCCGCTGCGCTCGATGAGGGCCCGGTCCTCCAGGACCGTCACCTTGACCAGGGGCAACAGAATGGAAGTGCGCATCACGTCCTCCGGTTCCCGCCGTTCAGCATCTTGCTGGCGGGCAGCTTCACGACCCACGTCGCCTTCATCGAACGCTTCTCTCCGGCGGGGACGCTCACACGCCACACCCGCTCGCCCTCCACCACCTCTTCACCCGGCAGGGGCGTGGGCTTCTGCCAGGGCGGCACCACCTCCGCCTCCTCCACCTTGAGGTCCTTCTGGGATTCGGGGACCGCGCCAATGCGCTCGGAGATGGCGATGCTCGCGGGGCGCGACAGGTGGTTGGCCACCTCCACGGAGACGTGGTGCGTGAGCACGGTGCTGTTGCCGAACATGCCGCCCGTGGCCTCCTCGAAGCGGGTGTTGCGCGCCACCTGGAGCGCCTCCTCCACGCCCAGGCCCAGCCGCTGCGTCTCGCCCGGCCCCAGCGTGGGCAGCGGGGACGTCATCAGGAACTCATCTCCGAGCGTCACGTCCACCGGCCCCGCGAGCAGCGGATGCGGCGAGGCATTGTCCAGGCGCACCGTGCGGAAGACGCGTGGTTCCACCGAGGGCACGCACACGTACTCGGCCCGCAGCTCCAGGGGCACCGTCAGCATGGGCACGGTGTGCCAGGCGCCATCGGACGGCACGTCCGCGACGGCCTCCGCGTCGAAGCGCGCATCGAAGTGCCGGGCGGAGTCGCGCGGCGGCACGGACCAGGTGGGGGGCGCCACGGTGTTCACGGACTCGGCGAAGACGAAGGCCTGGGCCTCCAGGCGCACGACTTCCACCTGCACGTTGACGGAGGTGAAGGACAGCATCGCCTGCGACACGAGCGTGGGACGCGGACGCAGCCGGCCGCGCTGCGCGGGGGAGGCCGCGGGGGCCAGCGTCAGCGAGTCGTAGTCGAACAGGTTGTCCGCCGGCTCCAGGCCGGCCGCACGGCGAAGCTCGTCGACGCCTCCCTCTTCGTCCGCCGACAACATGTCCGCCATCGGGGCGTCATCGAAGCTCTCCTCCATGACCGCGCGCTTCTTGTTGCGCATGCGATCCATGCCTCCGCCGCCTCCGGCCGACGCCGGTGCGGACACGCTTGGCGGCGCGGCGGCGACCGCGCCGGTGACGCTGCGGCGGGGGGAGGGACGGGAACCGCCGAGGAAGGCTCCCGAGGACTTCGGTGCCGCCATGGGGGCAGGCGGAGGAGGACGGGACACGCTCGGCGCACCTCCTGGCGCGCCTCCGAACGTGGCCATCTCCTTGTAGGACTCCTGCTCCTCGTCGCCGTCGTCAGCGGCTTCCGGGGCGGGTTCCTCGTACCGCGGGGCCATGGGCGCTTGGGGCTTCTGAAGCACTGGCGGCGGGGGAACCACGTGCAGGGCGTCGTAGCCCGCGAACAGCTCCTCCAGGCCCGGCGCGGGTTCGCGCCACCCCGAGCGCGCGGGCGGCGGCTGGCTGCGGCCGATGCGCAGCGACTTCAGCTCCGGCACCTCCGCGCGCCGCTCCAGGCTCGCGGTGGAGACGGCAAGCCGCACTCCCGTCCAGTCCTCGCCGGTCCGCTGGATGACCGCGGCGCGCATGCGCAGCGTGCCTTCCTCCAGCGTGCGCGGCAGGCGCAGGTCATAGGTGGGCACCCAGCGCGCGCCGGCCACCGCGTACTCCAGCACCAGCCGTGCATCGGCCTGCGCCGCGATGGGGCCGGACAGCGTCAGCAGCGCCGCGCGGAACAGCCGGGCCCGGTCCACGCTGCGCGCGGAGGACAGCTCCTGCACGCGGCGGCGGCGCAGCTCCAGCTCGTTCGTGGCGTCGCGGTGCTGGCGCTCCAGGTCCAGCTCCTGGGCCTGCAGCTCCGCCAGTTCCGAGTCCACGAAGCCGGTGAGCGACAGCATCGCCGCCAGTGGTGCCTCGCGCGGGGGATGGCCCTTGCGCTGGGCCGGCCAGGTGGGCGTCAGGCCGCGGAGTGCCGCGATCTCCGAGCGCACCCGCTCCAGCAGGCTGTGCACGGCCGACAGCGCGGCCTCCGCCGCTTCGAGCGAGTGCTGCTCCGCGGGCAGCTCCGACTCCGGCGGCAGCCGCACGTCGAACGTGGGCTTGAGGTCGCGGATGAGGAGGCCCGACGGCCCCTCCACCACCCGGGCGCGCAGCGAGCCCGTGCGCAACGCCAGGGGCAGGCCGTCCACGCGGACCTGGCCGGGCAGGTGCCCGTTCTCAGGCGAGAGCACGAAGGCGCGTGTGCACAGCGCGCCCTCGGCGTGAACGGTGACGGATTCCAGGACGGACGGTACGACGCGCATGGGCCCCCTCTTCCGCAGAGAGGGCCGCACGCTACCCCGAGGCCCTCATGCATTGCGACCGCGAGCAGGGGGAGGAAGGCGCTTCACGGCGCGGATCACGCACCGCGCCGTGGGCACCGGCGGTGGTCAGAACGCGCGGTTCACGGCGTACGCGCAGATCTTGTGCTCGGCCTTGGAGGTGTTCTCGCCGGGGACGCCGTCGATGGGGCCCGTGTAGCCGAACTCGCGGCCCACCGTCTGCACGCGGGTCCAGTAGATGGATCCGGGGATGCCATCGTCCTCGGCGGAGGTGCGTGGGCCGCCGCGCCGGTTCAGCTCGCGCGCGGTGATGCGCACGCGGAGCTTCTCCGTGTTGGGGCCTGTCACGCCGTCAATGGGACCCGTGTAGCCGTAGTCGCGCTGGCCCACCGTCTGGATGCGCTTGTAATAGATTTCACCCGGGATGCCGTCGAACTCGGTGGTCGTCTGCGGCAGGCTGCTGGAGCCGCCGCCCGGCGCCTGGCCTCCGCCCGCGATCTTCCCGCCCGCGTAGTCCATGGACCAGCCCAGGTAGCGCGCGCCCGTCTTCGCCGAGTAGCCGGAGACGCTGTTGACGCCAATCGCATCCCCCCAGGACTGGGAGAGGTTGTACGTGGCCATGAACACCGTGCCGCCGCCACCGTTCAGGTCCGCGCCCACGTGGCCCGCCGACCCGATGTCCCACCAGTGGAAGGCCCCGGTCAGCGCCTTGGACGCATCCATGGAGACGATGCGCGACGCACGGTACGCCTCGATGGCCGTGGGCCGCACGGCGGAGTCCGGAAGCTGCCCGAAGCGCACCATCAGCGACCCGCACCACTGGTTCCACGAACCGCCGTCACGCTTGGGATTGGCGGCGGCGAACGCGCGCGCCCGGTCGTAGATGGGGGAGTTCGCCTCGCCCTCCACCGTGCCAATGGCAGACACGTCCGGCCCGAGCGCCTCCACCTCCGCGCCGCCGCACGCGGCCAGCATCAGGCCCGCGGACACCAGCAGGGCAGGGGACCACGTCATCCAATTCGAGCGCATCATCTGTCTCCAGGGGGGATTCAGCGAAGGACGGAAATTTACGATGAAATCAAGCTTGGCATGATTTGCAGGCTTGAGTCTGTTCCGTTGTCGCAAGGGGTCGTGCAAAGGTTGCCGCCCATGCGAACGTCCTGGCTCCGTCTGTCGTGGGTGCTGCTGCTGTCCGCCTGTGCCACCACGCCGTCCCCGCCGCCGGGCGGCACGGCGGATCCGCTGCACCAGGTGCGGCGGGTGAAGGTGGCGCCGGAGGTCGAGCTGGAGGTGCTCGACTACGGCGGCAAGGGGCCGGCGCTGGTGTTCCTGCCGGGCTTGGGGAGCACCGGTCATGTCTTCGACGTGCTGGCGCCGGAGTTCATCGCCACCCACCACGTCTACGCCTTCACCCGGCGCGGCTTCGGCGCGTCCAGCTGGCCTATCAGCGGTTACGACAGCGCGACGCTGGGGCACGACGTGCTGGCCGCGCTGGATGGGCTGGGGCTGACGAAGGCGACGCTCGCGGGCCATTCGCTCGCGGGGGATGAGCTGAACTGGATGGGCCTGAACCATCCGGAGCGGGTGGAGGCGCTCATCTTCCTGGACGCCACGGACAACAAGGGAGAGATCGCCGCGTTCCTGAAGGACAGTCCGCTGCCGCCGCTGCCGTTCACCGTGCTTGACGGGCAGCCGTCACGCGAGGCGGTGACGGCCCTGCTGGCGCGTGACCTGGGCGGCCCGTTCCCTCCGCACGAGATTGAGCAGGCGTATGAGTTCGACGCCGCCACGGGCGCGTACCTGCGCTATCACCGGCTTCCCGAGTCGACGGAGCAGTGCATCCGGGGCTCGGCCTTGCCGGACTACGCGAAGCTACGGGGACCCGTGCTGGCCATCTCCGACGAGCAGGCCTTCGCGGGATGGGTGGAGTTCCTGTCCCAGGCGGAGAACGTCCCGGCCGACCTGCGCGAGCGCGCCCGGGTCTTCCTGCCAGAATTGCGTCAGCACGAGGCCGCCCAGGACGCGCTGCTCAAGAGCCTGCCGAACTGGAAGCTCGTGACGCTCCCGGGCGCGGGGCACTACCTCTGGCTCACGCGGCATGCGGAGGTCGTCTCCGCGATGCGCGCCTTCCTCGCGCGCTAGGCATCCGCCGTCGAGGACGGCGTGCCTCGCGTCGCGCATCGCCGGACCATGATCCATCCCCGAGCCGTCCGCGCGCCAGCGAGCGTCCCTTCCAAGAGAGGTCACCCGCCATGAATCGCAGAGCCCTGATCTTCCCCGTCGTGCTGGTCCTAAGCGCCTGTTCGGAATCCGATCCCGACCCCACTCCCAGGCGTCCGCTGAAGGCGGTCCTGTTCCCATACATCCCTGACTCCGCAGGGGACAATTTCGCCAGCCTGGAGCAGCGGCTGGAGACAGACTTCGAGATGGCCCATCCGGACATCGACCTGGACGTCGTGTTCGACGCCAGCCTGGATGTCTATGACCTGGATGAAGGCGGAGCGCTGAACAAGCTCCTAGGCGCGGAGGCCGGGGCCGCCCAGGTGGTGGAGGTGGACACGCTGCTGCTCGGCTCGCTCGCGACGAAGGGATGGATCCAACCGGTCGCGCTGGAGGCGGGCGTCGTGCATCCCGCGGCCGAGGAGGCTGTCCGCATCGCCGGTCAGAGCTATGGCGTGCCCACCTACCTGTGCACCAACGTCGTCTACTCGCGGACCCCGAACATCCGGTCCGCCACCGACAGCGCCTCGCTTGTTCGCATCCTTCGCGAGGCGGCTCCCGGCAAGCGCCCGCTGGCGACGAACTTCGATGGGAGCTGGACGCTGCCTTCGTCATACATCGATGCGTGGGCGGACACGCACCCGGGGGATGCGCTCGCGAGCGCCATCTCCCTGCCGCTCGACTCACCGACGGTGGGGGCGTTCGCGGAGGTCGTCGACAGCTGCTCGCTCGAAGCGGGCGTCAATCCGTGCCTGGATGGCACCTACGCGGACAACTCGGTGGCGGAAGAGGCCTTCGCCGCAGAGCAGGCCAACGGCTTCATGGGCTACACCGAGCGCCTGTTCTACATCCTCAAGGCCAATCCCTCCATGCCGCTCCCGGAGGTCATCTCGGTTCCGCTGGGCACGGGCTCGGCACCGGCGGTCTTCGTGGATGCGCTGGTGCTCAACGCGAGCTGCACCGGGACGTGCGCGGAGGACGCTCGGGCCTTCACGTCGTTCATGCAGGCCCCCGAGACGCGCAGCCTCATCGCATTCAGTGAAGACGGCCCCGTGGGCACCCGGCCTCGCTACCTGCTTCAGGCCAACCGCGCCTTCTATCAGCAGGAGCCCGCGCGCTCCGACCCCATGTATCAGCAGTACGAAGCCATCCTGGGTGGTGCGCGGCCCTATCCCAACCAGCACTTCCCCGAGAACCGGAAGGCGCTCCAGGCGGCCCTGCTCGAAGACCTTCAGTGATTCAGGACGGGCCCGTAGCGCTTCACGGACATGCATCGGGCTGTGTCTGGTGTTCATCGCAGCAACGCTTCGAGGGTTCCGGCCAAAGGTACGCGTGCGGGGGCTCCCGCCAGCGAGCGATAGAGCGGAGGCAGCGGCTTCTGGGGGAGCAACCGTGGCCGGACCGTGCGCAGTCGTTCCAGCAACAGGGGCCAGCCGGGCGTCTCACGTTCCGTGTCCGCCCGGCGCGCCAGCTCCCGCAGGGCTTCGAGGTCCGGTGTGGACAGCGGTGCTCGCCGGCAGAAGTCGTCCAGACCGCGCGCCAGCTCCAGCACCGCGGCGCCCCGGGGCGGTGGCCCGTCTCCGAACAACGCGCGTGCGACGCCGAGTGCTTCGCCCACCGAGACAGGCACCGGGGCATGGAGCCGGGAGAGCTCGGCCGCCAGCCGCCCACACCCGGCTTCCAGCGCCCGCTGCAGCTCCTCACGGGTCGTGAGCTTCGGGGACTCCTGAAGACAGGCGTCCGCTTGGGACAGCACCAGGACGGCCTCGCGCGTGAGGCTGGCCTTCAACCCTTGCACCTCCGCGAGCACGGCGCGGAGTGCGGGCAGCGTGGCGACGAGCACCTTCGCCTCCACGCCTATTACGCACGCCGCTGCATCCTCTACGGTCACGGGCGTGTCCTCGCCCATCACCGGCCCCAGGACCCGGATCAGCTCATCCCGGAAGCGGAGGTCGACGTCAGCGTCCTCCGCGACAGCCGCTTCGAGCAGCGGGGTGAGGCCGCGCAGCGCACCCGGGCCCGCGCCCCGGGGCAGTGCCCGGAGCGCTTGCACGAGGGTTGTCCTCGCCGCCTCGACCGTTGGATCCGCTGACATCGACTCCGCTCCGCTGATGGATGAACGGTTCTCAGGCCTGCTTGTGGACGTTCTCCACGCCGTTGGCCGACGCCGGCTTCACGGGGCGCTGGAGCACCTGTGGCTTCTGCTCGTTCTGGAGCACCCGCGCCATCAGCGCGCCGAGCAGCCCCTGTCCACCGCCGCCCTCCTGGCCGAGCGCGATCTCCGGCACGAGCTTCACCCCATGCTGCGCCAGCACCGTGGCCAGCTGCACCGCCGTGAAGGCCTGGGCCCCCAGCGCCGCCACACCGGTGCGGTAGGCCTCCGCCTTGGCCTCGCCCACGAGCCGTGTCGCTTCGGCCTCGGCGCTGCCGTGCAGCCGCTTCGATTCGGCCTCCGCCTCCGCGCGCTGCCGCAGGCCGTGCGCCTCCGCGTCCGCGTGCAACCGCGTACGGGCGGCTTCACCCTTGGCCGTCTCCTCGGCCGCGAGCGCGCCCTTCTCGCTGATGGCGACCATCTGCTCGCTGCGCACCACTTCGGGCTGCATGTTCGCCACCGCCGTGGCGCGCTCCAGCTCGCGGCGGCGGACCTGGGCCTCGCGCTGCACCTCGTACGTGCGCTGGAGCTCCTCGGCGATCTTCCGGTCCGTCTGCGTCTTCATCAGCTCCGCGGGCGGCTGGATGTCGCCCACCAGCGTGTCGATGCATTCCACGTCATACGCCCCCAGCGCGCCCCGGATGGCCTCGTATGCCTCGCGCTGGCGGTCGGTGCGCGCGGAGAGGAACTCCAGCACCGTCACCTGCTGCGCGGAGTTGCGGAAGTAGTTGGCCACCGTGGGCTGCAGCACGTGGTCCACCAGGTTCTGCATGGAGCCCACCCGGGAGATGACTCGCGGCGCCTGCTTCATGCTGATGTGGATGATCTGCGACACGTCCAGCATGAAGCTGAAACCGTCCCGCGAGCGCACCGTGATGGGGCTGAGCTTCTCGTCGTACTTGTGCTGCTCGGTGCGCTGCGCCCAGTTGAGGACGATGTTCGTCGTGGGCACCAGCTCCACCTTCATCACCCGCGTGTTGAGCGGGTGCTTGCCCGGGAGCAGCGGCTCGATCCACACGCCCTTGCGGCCGCGCTCCACGAGGTCGCCGTGCGTGAACTCGTCACCCGACACGTCCAGGTGCTCGCGCCCCACGTAGCTGACCACGACGCCCACGTAGCCGATGGGCACCTCCGTCATGGGGATCTGCTCCACGCGCACGAACCAGGGGTTGAGGTTCCACGAGCCTGACAGCAGCACCTGCTCCTGGAGGCCACGGCAGCCGCCCGCGTCCAGGAACTGCTGGGCGCTCTGGAACGAGTCATGGCCTTCCACCGGCACGCCCGCCAGGTCTCCGGCGGGAATGGGACGGCCATCCAGCGTCGTCACGATGCCCACCTTGTCGGGGCCCACGCTGAAGATCTCCAGGTCCTCCACATCCATGTCGAACCGCTCGGCGTTCTCCGGCGTGATGACCGTGAACAGCGCGGGGTTGATGCGGTAGGTACCCGCGGTGAGGAAGGCGAGCTGGCGGCCCTTCTGCCCGCCGCCCTCGAGGAACGCACGCGCATCCTGGAAGCCGTCACAGGCCACCTCGCGGCCGAGGATGCAGCCGGGCGGAATGGGCGCGCCGCCGTTGGCGACGACGAGCGCGATGTGCCCCTGGCGCACCACCACGACCGGGACGCGCGTCACCTTGAAGCGCCAGAACGGGTAGCCGAAGTGCCACCCCGGCGGCAGCAGCTCCGCCTGGTAGCCGGCCTCGCCCTCCAGCGCGACCAGCCGCCCGGGCGGCAGCGGTGCGCCGAACTTCTTGATGATCAGCCCCGACTCGTTCTCGCCAATGACCTGCACGCCGCTGAGCACGTAGAGCGCTCCCATGCCCAGCAGCAACGCGACCCCGGTGAGAACCACGATGTAATCCATGCGGCCCTTCTCCTGCGGCCCGCGCCATTGCGGGTGTGCCCCCTCACTGCACGCCCCCTGCCAGGGCCAAGTGCCTGGAACTGCTGGGGCGGCCGTCGTGCGACGCGATTTGAATCAGGGGCCGTCCGTGTTTGATTCGTGGAATGCGTACGTTCGGGTGGAAGGGCCCGGCTCCCAGGCCGTCGCTCCAGCAGCGTTTGGATGCCGCGGGCTGGAAGGCGGGAGGTGACGGAGCCGGGGTGGTGGTGGTGAGCTCCGCGCGGCCACGGCTTCCTGCCGCGCCGAGGTCCGGGCCATGGATCTGGCTGTGCGAGCAGCCGGTGCCGGTCGATCTGCTCCGGCTCGCGGTGGAGCAGGGGGCAGTGGACGTCATCCGCACGGGCACGGATGACTGGGAGGCGCGGCTCTTGCGCCGGCTGGAGGAGAGCCTCATCGAGATGCCAGCGCCTCGTGTCTCGGGGACGCTCATCGCGCACAGCGCGGCGGCGAAGGCGCTGCTCGGCCAGCTCGCGCAGGCGGCCCACACGTCGATGCCGGTGCTGCTCACGGGGGAGACGGGGACGGGCAAGGAGGTCGCCGCGCGGCTCATCCATGAATGGTCCGAGCGGCGCTCGCGCACCTTCGTGCCCATCAACTGCGCGGCCATTCCCAACGAGCTCATGGAGGGCGAGCTCTTCGGCTACGCGAAGGGGGCCTTCTCCGGCGCCGTGCACGGCTACGACGGCCTGGTGTCCGCGGCGGAAGGCGGCACGGTGTTGCTGGACGAGATCGACGACACGCCGCACGCGCTCCAGTCGAAGCTGCTGCGCGTGCTGGAGGACCGGGTCATCTCGCGCCTCGGCG
Source organism: Corallococcus exercitus (assembly GCF_003611585.1). Classification (GTDB taxonomy): domain Bacteria; phylum Myxococcota; class Myxococcia; order Myxococcales; family Myxococcaceae; genus Corallococcus; species Corallococcus exercitus. Next base: position 11,294 of record NZ_RAVW01000093.1, read on the forward strand.
AGAACGCGTGGCGCAAGGTGGACTTCCGCATCCTGGCGGCGACGAACCGGGACCTGAAGCAGCTCATCGACCGCGGCATGTTTGGCGAGGACCTCTATGAGCGCCTCTCCACGGTGCAGATCCACCTGCCGCCCCTGCGCGAGCGGCAGGAGGACGTGGCGCCGCTCGTGCTCCACTGGCTGGAGCGTTACTACGCCGTGGAGGAGCCCGCTCCCTCCGGCCCGCGCGTCCGCGGCGCCACCCCGGAGGCGCTCGACGTGCTGCGCGCCTATCCGTGGCCCGGCAACATCCGCGAGCTGCGCAACGTCATCTACGGCGCGCTGGTGGCCAAGCGCGCCGGGGACGAGCTGCTCGTGTCGGACCTGCCTCGGCGGCTGTGGCAGCGGGAGCGCGCGAACTCCTCCATGCTGGTCTCCGCGCAAGAGGTGGAGCGCCGTGTGGCGTCGGGAACGATGAACCTGCGCGCGGAGCGGGAGCGGCTGGAGCGTCTGGCACTCCAAGCAGCGCTGCGGCGCGCGGATGGCAATGCCGCGGAGGCCGCGCGCCTGCTGGGTGAAGTCGGCCGGGGCACGGCGAAGGACCCCGGCGGCACGGTGCGCACGATGATGAAACGGCTGGGCGTATCCCCGCGTGGCAGTGCGTGAGTCCCGTGCGGCGGCGGGCGAGGTTTCAGCGCCGCGAACGGAGCGGCAGGGTTGATTGACGCGCTGCGAACGCACCGCCACCCAGGTGGCGAGATGCACCAGCGCGAGCACGGTGAAAGCGCCGCTGAGCGCCAGGTGCACCCTCGTGCAGGAGTTCACGGACCTGGATCCTGGTCTCAGCCGGGAATCCTTTTTTCAACCCGTCAACCCAGATAGCGCGGGGCGCCGGTTCCCCGCGCCTCGGAGGGAGGCGGGCGACGTGTGGCACATGCGCTGGCGAGCCCCCATCGTTGAAGAGGGAGGAGTTCATTCCAGTCACGCGTCCCATGGATCGCCTGCACGACAGCCCAGCGTATCCGACCCCGGGCGCCACGCCGCCAGGGCAGAGCCGTCTCCTGGAGGCCGTCCTCGCCAGCATGGGCGAGGGGCTGATGGTGGCGGATGACCACCAGCACCTTGTGTTCATGAACCCGAAGGCGGAGTTCATCCTGGGCATGGGCCCCACGGACGAGCCCGTCATCCGGTGGCCCGAGCACTACGGGCTCTATCTGCCCGACAAGGTGACGCGCTATCCGTCCGAGCGCCTGCCCATGTTCCGGGCCCTGCGTGGCGAGACCGTCAACCGCGAGGAGGTCTTCCTGCGCAATGCCGAGCGGCCGGCGGGGACCTGGCTGCACGTCAGCTCCAGTCCGGTTCGTGACGAGACCGGCTCGGTGCGGGGCGGCGTCTCCGTCGTCAGCGACATCACCGACCGCAAGGGGGCCGAGGACTCGCTGCGCTCGGCAGGCGAGAAGTACCGCTCGCTCTACAACAACACGCCCGTGATGATGCACTCCATCGACCGGAATGGGCGGCTCATCAGCGTCAGCGACCGCTGGTTGAGCATCCTGGGCTACGAGCGCGCGGAGGTGCTCGGGCACGACTCCGTGGAGTTCCTGACGCCGGAGTCCCGCCGGTTCGCCCGCGAGGTCGTCCTCCCGGAGTACTTCAAGACGGGCGCCTGCTGGAACGTGCCGTACCAGATCGTGAAGAAGGACGGGCAGCCCATCGACGTCCTCCTGTCCGCCATCGCGGAGCGGGATGCCTCCGGCAACGTGGTCCGCTCGCTCGCGGTGCTTATCGACGTGACCGAGCGGAAGCAGGCGGAGGACGCGCTGCAGGAGAGCGAGAAGCGGCTGCGCGCCATCCTGGACAACGCGCCGACGGTGTTCTTCCTGCTGGATACCCAGGAACGGTTCCTGTTCGTGAACCGCGAATGGGAGCGCCTCTTCCACCGCACCCGGGAAGCGGTCGCGGGGAGGACCGTCTTCGATGTCTTCCCCCAGGACATCGCCGAGGCACTGCATCAGGCCAACCGGGACATCTTCAAGGCTGGCGTCTCCGTGGAGCGGGAGGAGCGGCTCGCGCACGACGACGGCATCCACATCCACCTCACGCAGAAGTTCCCGCTCCGCGACGCCACCGGGATGGTCTACGCGCTCTGCGGCATCGCCACCGACATCACCGAGCGCAAGCAGATGGAGGTCTCGCAGCGCTTCCTGGCCGAGGCGAGCCGCGAGCTGGTGACCTCGCTCGACTACGAAACCACGCTCCAGCGTGTCGCGGAGCTGGCGGTGCCCGTGCTGGCGGACCTGTGTGTCGTCTTCGTGCGGACGGAGACGGAGCCCCTGCGGCCCGTGGCGATGGCGGACCGTTCGCCGGCCCGCGGCGCGAGCGTGCGCGAGTTCCTCCAACGCCACCCTCCGGACCCGGCGGCCCCCCACGGTCCGGCCCGGATCCTGTCCACCGGAAGCTCGGAGGCGTCCGAGGCGTCCATGGGGCTGTTGGATCCGGTGGCCCTGGCGGAGGAGCGTTGGGCGGGGGTGCGGACGCTCCAGGGCCGGCCCTCGATTGGGGTGCCCCTCCAGGCGCGAGGCCGCACCCTGGGCGTGCTGTTCCTCGTGTCTCCCGCGCCGGGGCGCACGTATACGGCCGCGGAGCTGGCGCTGACGGAAGAGCTGGGCCGCAGGGCCGCCGTCGCCATCGACAACGCCCAGCTCTACTGCTCGGCGCAGGAGTCCATCCGCGCGCGGGACGAGTTCCTGTCCATTGCCTCCCACGAGCTGAAGACCCCGCTCACCTCCATGCGGCTGCGCGTGCAGCAGCTGGGGTCCGCCGTCACGGCGTCGCGCCCGCTGCCCATGGAGAAGGTGTCGAAGTTGCTGGAGGTCTTCGAATCCCAGCTCCAACGGCTGTCACATCTGGCGGAGCACCTGCTCGATGTCTCCCGCATCAACGAGAAGCGGCTCACCCTGCGCCCGGAGGAGCTGGACCTGGCTGAGTTGGCGAGGGACGTGACGGCCCACCTCGGGGAGCAGTTCCAGAAGTCGGGCTGTGGCTTCGAGCTGGTGGCCCTGGAGCCGGTGCTGGGGAGGTGGGACCGGCTGCGGATGGAGCAGGTGATGCTCCACCTGCTGACCAACGCGATGAAGTATGGCGCGGGGCGGCCCATCCAGATGGAGGTGACGAACCACGCGGGAAGAGCGCGGCTCGTCGTCAAGGACCACGGCATGGGCATTCCCCCCGAGGCCCAGCACCGCATCTTCGAGCGCTTCGAGCGCGCCGCCTCTCGCAACTACGGAGGGCTGGGGCTGGGGCTCTTCATCACGCGCCAGCTGGTCGAAGCGCACGGTGGAACCATCCGCGTCGAAAGCGAGCCGGGGCGCGGCGCGAAGTTCATCGTGGAGCTGCCGCCCCGCGTTCCCTCCTGACAGGGCCCGCGTCCCGGGGGCTAGCTGGCGTCCTGGCGGACCACGGCGGGCGTGGGCCCCACGTTCAGGGGACGGCCCTGGCAGTCCTCGCCGTCCTGGGGCGCGGAGGTGCTCCTGGGCCGGTACTCCCAGTGCCACGCCTCCGACGCCACGGTGCGGCGGAAGCCGAAGCGGCACGCGTTGCCCGCGAGCCAGTCATACGTGGGGGACGCTTCCTCGCTGCCCACGACCAGGTCCACCGCGAGCCCGCGGTTGTGATTGGAGCGGCCCGGCCGCGCGGCCTTGGGCCCCAGCCCCTTGCGGTAGAGGCGCCAGAGGTAGCGCTGTTTTTGATACGAGCGCCACCCGCTGGTCACGAGCAACGGCTGCCCCGCCGCGCGCGCCTCCGCCGCCATGCTTTCGAAGGCAGTGGCCGCATCGCGCTGGAGCCGGTGGCCGCTGTGGATCCGCACCAGGCGCGGCGCCTTCGCCTTGGCCTTGCGGACCTTCACTTCCTTCGCGAACCCGACGGGAGCCAGCAGACAGACCAGGAGCACGAGGCCCCAGCTGAGCAGGGGAGAGGACATTCTTCGGAGGTCCAAGCAGTGGGCGGGGATCCAAGGCTGACGCCTTTGTTCCGCGCTGAAAAGCAGGCGAGCCGCCGAGCGCTTCCACCTCGTGCCCGGATGCTCGGACGCTCCGTGGGCCCTAGAAGAGCTTGAGCTGCGCGTCGGGTACGGGCGCAGGTGCATCCCTGGGCGGCAGCACGCTGAAGCCGTGGGCACGTGCCCAGGCCTCGCTCGGGCCCTTCCAGTGGTGCGCATCCATGCGCACGTGGCCCGCGTCATCGAAGGCGACGCCCTCGGCCTCCAGCAGCTCGCGCTGGCGGTGGCCGGAGGTGCTGATGCCTCCCGTGCGGTTGATGATCCGCTGCCAGGGCACGGCCGCCGCGCGCGACCCCAGCGCCGCCATCGCGTGCCCGACGGTGCGCGCATCACAGCCTCCGCCGACGATGGCGGCGATGTCTCCGTAGGTGGCCACCTGTCCGGAGGGCACCTGTTCGCAGACGACGTAGATGCGCTCGTACGGGTCCTGCGTGTCGGTGGGGGATGCCATCGGGTCTCCGGTCAGGGGATTGACCGAATCCTACTCATGGCATCCGCCGATGCACGCAGAACCCGAGGGGTCCGTCGGCGCCGGAACGCAGGCGCGTCTACTCCGACCGCTCGACCTTCACCTCGAGGGGGCCCGGGGCGCGCAGGGCCTCGACGCCGCTGTCGAGCTTGCCGAGCCGGATGAGCCCCGGCGAGTGGCGGAAGTCCTTGTGGAAGAGGGCCAGGTTTCCCCAGGGCGCGTAGTAGCTGATGTCCCCGGCCGAGGCGGCGGTGCCCGAAGGCGCGCCCGTGGTGGACAGGCGTCGGGGCAGGTCGCTGACCTTCTCGGTGGCCGCGTGGTCCGTGAGCGTCAACGTCAGGGGCAGCAGCGCGGCGAAGTCGCGGGCCGTCGCGTTGTCGAGCAGGGTGGCCGTCAGGACCTTCGCTCCGGCCGTCAGTCGGATCTTCATGGGCTTCTCCTCAACGCGCGCGCGCTGCTGTGCCAGGGAGGGCAGCGCCAGCAGCCCGAGCGCGAGGGCCGCGGTGCGGACCCTCGCCATCACGGCGACGCCTTCCCCAGCAGCTCCTTGGCGCGCGTGATGGCGGACATGGCGTTGGGCCACCCAACGTAGAAGGCCAGGTGGGTGATGAGCTCGACGAGCTCTTCCTGCATCACTCCGTTCTCGATGGCGCGCGGGAAGTGGAAGCCCATCTGCTCCGTCTTCCCGGTCGCGATGAGCGCGGCGCAGGTAGCGAGGCTGCGGTCGCGCTTGGACAGCTGAGGCCGCTCCCAGACGTCTCCGAAGAGCACGTCGTCGGTGAGCTCGGCGAGCTTCGGCGCGAAGTCGCCAAATCCCTTCTGGGCGGCGGTGATGGGTTTCTTGTCATTGCTCATGGTCTGGCTCCTCCTGGGGAAGCTCCGGGCGTGAGGGGGGAGTGCGTCACCCACCCTTCGCGGTCGGTCCTTTCGAGGAGAGATACGTCTGGCGTGCGGGCCGGACCAGCCGCCCCAGCGCGAACGGGCTGTTAAGCCACGCTGGAGAATGCGGCTCCGCGCTCCACCCTGTACGGCAGCCAGGCCATGCTCACCCTTCTGGCCCTGACCTGCCTGAACGACCTAGGCCGCCACGGATTGCCGGTCCTTCGCCGGGGCGCTGGCCGCGTTGAGCACCGCCCACTCCTGGCGCAGGCGCTGGTACAGGGCATTCAGCGGCTGGCCCGGGGCTTCGTACTGCCCGGTGTGGTGCTCCACGAGGTGACGCAGGAGCACGAAGCAGACGGTGGCCGCGCCAGCACCCTCCACGGCGGTGAACTGCGCCGGGTCCGTGAACCAGAGCGTCGTAGGCATCCGGCAGGCCTGCGTGCCCAGGGACACCAGGTGCGCGCCGGGCTTGAGCCAGGGGTGCTTCGCGAAGAGGTTGGGCCGGTCCACCGTGAGCGCGCCGATGAGGTTGGAGACCCTGCGGTCCTTGAACCGCGAGTCCCCATACACCTGACCGAACACCAGCCCGCGCACCCGCTTCATGAACACCTGGGACGTCAGCGCCAGCATGGACGTCACGCGCAGCACCAGCATCTGCGCGAACTCCAGCACCGTGAGCTTCTTGAACGACGGCCAGACGTCCAGGTCCATCTGCCGCTTGAGCAGGGCCATGACGTCCTCCAGGCGGGCGCGGCCCCAGACCAGCGCCGTCGCCACCGACGCGGTCAGCACGCCGGGGATGAGATAGAGGAAGTAGTCCCGGGGTTCCCAGTTCCCGTCGCGAGCGGTCTCGAACCCGCGCCACGCCAGGATGGCGGCGGAGAGCAGCGTGAGGAGGAAGAGGCCGTAGGCCATCCAGGAGACCCCGTTGAGCGTCACCCAGCCGCGCTTCGTCGGGTTCTCGGGGACGTTGTACATCTCCGGGCTCTGGACGCTGACGTCGGAGATGAGCAGCGTGGGCGGCGGCTCCGAGCGGGTGTACGCGAGCAGCAGGCTGTCGATGCCCTGGTTGTCATAGATGCCGCCGTCCATCAGCGGCAGGCCGTTCTGGAAGCCCGGCCCCAGCGCCCCCAGCGCGGTGTCGAGCGGGTAGCCCTGGGGCCAGTGGAACTGCTGCGGGAAGACCAGCGGCTCGAAGCCGCCCGGGAAGCAGGACGACGCGGCCGCGACGTCCGCCAGCCGCACGTGCTGCGCCACGGGGCGCGGCAGCCGGTAGCTGTTGTTGCCGAGGAGGGTGTTCGGGTTGCTGCTGCGCCGGAAGCGGAAGTCCAGGCCCGAGTGGAACTCGGTGGTGTTGAAGATGGCCTCCTGGAGCTGGAGCCCGCCCGCGTCCAGGACCTCGCCGAAGCGCCGGTCCCCGAGGAAGTCGGGCCGGGCATACACGTCCGCGGCGGACCGGATGAGGCTGGCCCACGCATGGCTGCCGTGGTCGCGGTTGGAGGTCAGCCCGGTCAGCGCCTCGGCAATCACATTCGTCCGCAGCAGATACGCGGAGAACGTCTCGTGAAACGCCTTGAATGGCTTGCCGTCCAGCTGGCTCACCACCCAGGCCAGGCCCGTGAGCGTTCCTCCGGACACCGTGGACAGGCCCACGACATCCGACAGGAGTCCCACGGTGTCGAGAAACCGCAGCGTCCCCAGGTGGAACGCCGCCGCGCGATAACCGCCTCCGGACAAGGACAGCGCGAGGGGCCCGAGCGGACCGTGTTTCTTCGAGACAGGGGAGGGCGTGTCTTGGCTCATGGGCTGGCGGATGCGGTGGAGAGGACCGCGAGAGCTTAGGCCAGATTGACCAAAGTCCGTTCCCCTGCTGGGTCGCCTGGATGCCCTGGTGTTGTACGCGAATGTCCCATCACGCACCGGAGCTTCCCCTCGCGCCCTCCGTCCCGGAGGCCGGATGAGACGTTGTGTCATGGGCACACGGGATGCACTTCGCGCGGGTACATCCTGGGGGTGCGTATGTCGCTGAAGTGCGCAGGGAGCGCGGCGGGCCTGGGCCTGCTGCTGTTGGCGGGGACGGGTTGTGGGCCACAAGGGGAGGGGGCAGGCGACCTGGACGCGCTGGAGCTCGCGGACGAGGAGGTGGCCCCGATGCCCGAGGGGCAACAGGCCTCCGCCCTGTCACCGGGCCGGACGAACTCCGCCCACCCGAGCGCCGATGCGCGGACGGACGCGAGCTCGGAGCATACGAACTACGGCGACACCACGCGGCTGCGCGCGGACGCCTCGCCCGCATCCGAGTCCTTCCTGCGCTTCGACTTCGTGGGACTGGGCGCCCCGGTGAACAACGCGAAGCTGCGCCTGTACGCGACCACCGGTTCCAAGAGCACGCTGACCGCGTGGCCCGTCTCCAACACCTGGACCGAATCCACCATCACCTGGGACAACCGCCCCCTGTATGACGGCGGGCCGGTGCTCCACACGTCCATCCCGGTGGAGGACGAGTCGTGGGTGGAGCTGGACGCCACGGAGGTGGTGCAGGGGGACGGCACGTACAGCTTCGGCGTGGGAATGGGCTCACCGGACGGCGCGAGCTTCGTGTCTCGCAACAGCACCCTGGAGCAGCTGCGCCCCGTGCTCTTCGTCAACACGGAGCCCGCCAACTGCACCCCCGGCACCCTGGTGGAGAGCTTCGAGGTGAACCACCCGGACCGGGTCTTCTACGTGTCCGAGGCCTCGCCGGACTCGCGCCTGTCCCGCAAGACGTCGCTGTGGGTGGACGCGGACGTGGGGCGTGAGACCTTCCTCAGCTTCATCGTGGACCCGCGTGGACGTGACATCAAACGCGCGGTGCTGGCCTTCAGCTCGCGCGATGACGGCACCCAACACGGGCCCCAGCTCTACAAGGTGGTGCCGGGGACCTGGACGCCGGAGAGCCGCACCTGGAACACGCGTCCCCAGCTGGAGCCCACCCCCATCGCGGAGATGGGTGCCATCCCTCCCTTCACCACGGTGAAGCTGGACGTGACGGAGCTGGTGCGAAGCAGCACCGGGACGCTGGGGGGCAACGGCACGGGGTTCCGGCTGGAGTTCGGCCTGCGCAGCGACTCCTCGGACGGCGTGGAGTTCTACTCGCCCTACGGCGCGTCGGACGCGGTGTGGCCCAGGCTGGCGCTCTACTTCGACAGGCCCTGTCCTCCGTGACGAAGCGCTAGCCGGACCTCGCGACCTGAAGGGAGTCCTCCGCGGCTTCCAGGTGCTCCCGCAGCAGCGCGTTGACGCGCTCCGCGAGGCGCAGCGTGACCCCGTGCGAGGCATGGGGAAGCTCCACGAAGCGCGCGCCCGGGATTCCCACCGCCAGGTCCTGTCCGGCGGTGGGGGGCGCGATGGGGTCGTGTGTCGCGCTCACGACCAGCGTCGGCAGGCCCGCCAGCTCTCGGAGAAAGGGCGTGGCGTCCGCGTTCCCCATGGCCCGGAACTGACGCATGGCCACGGGAGGCTGATCCGCCAGGTCATGGTCGAACAGCTCCGCGAGCTGCTCCGCCAGCGCATCCTTGTCGGCGTGGGCCAGCTCCTCGGGCGCCAGCACCATCCGGAGGAAGGCATGGCGCCGCATGCGCCGCGTGCCGACCTGCGTGCGCAGGCCCATGAGCAGCATTCGCGGCGTGAGCCGGGTGGGCACCGCGCCCGTCGCGAACGTGCACAGGAGCGCGAGGCTGCGCACCCGCTCGCGGGCCCGGTGCGCGAGGTACAGCGCCACCAGCCCTCCCAGCGAGTGCCCCAGGACGTGCGCGCTCTTCCAGCCCTGCGCGTCCATCAGCGCGAGCACGTCCTCTGCCATCAGCTCCACCGTGAGCGCGTCGCCCGCGGGCTGGCTGGCACCGAAGCCCCGGTTGTCCAGGCAGAGACAGCGGAAGCGGGAGGCCAGCCCCTCCACCTGGGGCCGCCAGCCGGTGGCGCCAATGCCTACCCCCTGGATCATCACCACCGGAGGACCGTCGCCCTCCACGAACCAGCTCAGCGTGCAGCCCCGGTGCAAGGTGCTCTGTCGGTGGTAGGCGGCGTGACTCACGGAGGCTCCTGAAGCAAAGAGACACAAGGCGGACCTGCCCCGGGGTGGCTGGCGCTTCGCGTGGGAGTTGGAGCAGGCTCCCAGCCCATGCCAATTCATTTGTCGCATCATCGCAAGGCCGTCCCCGCGGCACTCTTCTGCGCGGGACTCGCGCTGGGCTGGCCCCTGTTCGCGGGGGCGAAGCTCCAGGGTGGGGTGTGTGATCCGCTGAATGATGAAGCCGAAGGCGTCCGGCTGCGGCTCGTGTCGGCCACGGCGGATGGCGTTTCCATCATCCCCGCGCAGGGCCCGGGCCCCATTGGCGCCGTCTACAGCGTGTGGGCCGTGCGGCCGCGGGAGGGAGCGCCCAACGAGTTCGCGAAGGCCACGCTCTTCGAGGCCGAGCCGACGGAAGGCACGGGAGAGCTGTACCGCAACCTCACCCTCGCGAGGCAGCCATGAGAAGGCTCGGCATCGTGCTCGCGGGCATGCTGACGAGTGCCCTGGCCTCCTCGCTGCTGACGGCCTGTTGTCCGGACCGCCCCCCGCGCGTGGTCTTCCTGCTTCCCTTTGGGAGCTACCGGGCGACCACACCCACGGCGGACACGAACTACCGCCTCGTCCTGTCCGAGGATGGCCTCACCGTGGTGGAGACCTTCGAGCGTGGGGGCAAGGCCTACCGGCAGGAGTACCGCGTGACGGAGCGGCTGGAGACCGACATCTGAGAGGCCGCGCCCGTCAGGGGCTGGTGGCGCCGCGGATGCTCGCGACGTCTGTCTTCACCCGCGCCGGTCGCGCAGCCGGGTGTATGTGTATGAGACGAGCAGCAGCATGACGCCCAGCAGGATGAACGTGACCACGCGTTGATCCGGCGGCAGCTTCGCCACGTCCACCAGCACCAGCCGACCCAGGGCGAGCCCCAGCACCGCGAGCGCGGCCAGCCGGTACCAGCGCTCGCGCACCGCGAAGCCCACGCCGAAGAGCAGGAACGCGGCGATGACCCAGCCCAGCGTGACGAGCCCCTCGGGCATCCGCGCGCCCACCAGCGCCACCAGGGACAGCCCCGCGCCCACCGCGCAGATGGCGGTGAAGAGCGTCCGGGCCTCGGGCTCGGGCAGGCCCGCGACGCGCACCGTCCCGCCGCGCTCCACCAGCACGAACGCCACCACCAGCCCGGCGAGCAGCGTCAGCCGCCCCGGCGTCTCCCATTCACACGCGCCCAGCGCCACGTAGAGGATGAGCACGCCCACGCCGCGCAGCACCGGGGACGCCACCCCCCGCGCGGCCAGGCCCGCGACGAGCCCCGTCACCGTCCAGGCCGCCACCAGCGCGACGTCGTCGTAGCGCGCGGGCATGGCCAGCGCGAGCGTCACCGCGGTCAGCGCGAGGTACGCGTGCGTCAGCGCCACGGGTGCACGCTGGAGCCGCGACACGGCCGCCCCCGCGCCATGCGCCAGCGCGACGACGAGCAGGAACGTGAAGAGGCCCGAGTCCTGCTCCTGGGAGACCTCATACGCGCCCAGCGACGTCAGGCCCGCCCAGTTGAGCAGCGTGAACGCGAGGCTCGCGCGCACGAGCAGGTCGCGCGGACGGACGAGCAGCGCCACGGAGAACAACAGGAAGTAGAGCGCGAGGAAGCCCAGGCTCAACACCAGCCGGTCGTGCTCGGGAGCGCCGGGGGCCATGTGTCCCGTGCGCACCGCCCAGACGACGTGCGTGCTGTACACGGCCACCAGGCTGGACATGGGCACGATGACCCAGCGGTTGCGCACCAGGAAGAACAGCGCGCCCGCCGCGAGCAGCGTGGTGGACAAGAGCGTGAACGCGGTGATGTCGCTGAGCATCCCCGTGTGCAGCCCCAGGAACAGCGCGATGCCCGCCACCGTCTCCGACTGCATCCGGTGCGCGATGGTGACGATGGCCACCACGAACCCCGCCAGCAGCACCAGCGCCAGCACCTCGCTGTCGATGACCCGCACCGCCGGGATGAAGTGCAGCGCGTAGGTGACGAAGTACGCGAGCGCCAGGCCCCCGCCGAAGACGATGCGGCCGAACAGCTGGTGCCGCCGCGCCAGCCACAGCCCGAACGCGCCCAGCCCCGCGCTGAGCAGGTAGCCCGCACCCACGCGCGCCAGCACCCCCAGCTCCCCGAAGTGGTAGGTGATGAGGTACGCGATGCCGATGATGAGCGCCACGATGCCCAGGCGGCTCAGCCAGTAGGTGCCGACATGCGCCTCCAGGTCCCGCTGCTCGGGCGCGGCCACCGGCGGCGTGACGGAGGGAAGCGTGGGCGCGGACACGGGGCGCGGCGCCTCCCGGGCCTCCAGGCTCGCGAGCCGCGTCTCCAGGGCCGCGACCGTCGCCTCCAGCCGCTTCACCGCGTCCCGCAGGTCCTGCCCTTCACCCTCGCCCGACATGGACTTCCCCTCGTGCGCCAACGCGCTTCCCGGCCCGGAGTCTCTTCAATCACAGACGCGGCGTGGCTCCGGCCCCCGGCGGAGGCGCACGGGGGACGGATGCCAGGACTTCCAGGTGCTTCAGGCGAGGTTGTGGAAGACGTGCTGCACGTCGTCGTCCTGCTCCAGCATGTCCACCAGCTTGAGCACCTCCGTGGCCTGCTCCTCGGGCAGCTCCTTGAGGGTGCCGGGCAGGGGGATGTACTCGGACTGCGTGGACACGGGCGCGATGCCCTTGGCTTCAATCGCGGACATGAGCTTGCCGAAGTCCGCGAACTTGCAGCGAAGGAGCAGCTGCTTCTCGCCCTTCTCGCCGGTGGTCTCGCCCATCTCCTCCAGGCCGTGGTCGATGAGCTCCAGCTCCAGTTCCTCCGCGTTCACGCCCTCGGCGTCCAGGCGGATGGCGCCCATGTGCTCGAAGAGGCGGGACACGCTGCCCGCCGTGCCCATGCTCCCGCCCAGCTTGGTGAAGGGGAAGCGGACGTTGGCCACGGTGCGCGTGACGTTGTCCGTCGCGGCCTCCACCAGGATGCCCACGCCGTGGGGCGCGTAGCCTTCGTAGAGGAGGATTTGGTAGTCGGCCTGGTCCTGACCACTGGCGCGCTTGATGGCGGCGTCCACGTTGGTCTTGGGCATGTTCGCCGCGCGGGCGTTCTGCACGGCCCGGCGCAGCGCGGGGTTCGATTCGATGTTCGGCCCGCCCGCCTTCACCGCGATCACGATGTCCTTCGTGATGCGCGTGAAGACCTTCGCCATCTTGTTCCAGCGGGCGAACATCGTCGCCTTGCGTGTCTCGAAAATGCGTCCCATGGTGTCCTCAATATACCGTGACCCGCTCCGGTGGAGAGGGTTTCGCGGAAGGGTGTGTCACCCGCGCGGGAAGCGGCTCGCCAGCGCGTCGGCCAGGGGGCCCGCGCCCGTGCGCACCGGGTCCACGCAGGGCAGGCCATGCGCCCGGCCCGTGGCCTCCAGCAGCGCCAGGGCCTCGTCCTCGCGCAGGTGTTCGGTGTTGATGGCGATGCCCGTGCACTGGATGGCCGGGTTCGTCAGCCGGCCCTCCAGCACCGTGCGGTCGATGACGTCCTGGATGGACGGCAGCGGGTGCCGCACGCCCCGCATGCGCGTGCGCGTGGGCTCGTGGCAGACGATGAAGGCGTCCGGCTGCGCGCCGTGCAGCAGGCCCAGCGTGACGCCCGCGAAGGAGGGGTGGAACAGCGACCCCTGGCCCTCCACCACGTCCCAGTGGTCCGGGTCGTTCGCGGGCGTGAGCCACTCCGCCGCGCCGGAGACGAAGTCGGACACCACGGCGTCCAGCGCCACGCCGCGCCCGGAGATGAGGATGCCCGTCTGCCCGGTGGCCCGGAAGTCCGCCTTCCAGCCGCGCTGGCGCAGCTCCTTCTCCAGCGCCAGCGCCGTGTACTTCTTGCCCACCGCGCAGTCGGTGCCCACGGTCAGCACGCGCAGGCCGGGCCGCATCGTGCCCTGGCCCGTGGCGAAGTCCCGGTCCGGGAAGCGCACGTCGTGCAGCTTGCGCCCGTGCTTCGCCGCCGCGGCGGCCACGGCGGGGAAGGAGGACAGCCGCTTGTGCAGCCCGGTGGCCACGTCCAGCCCGGCCTCCAGCGCCCGCACCAGCGTGTCCACCCACGTGTCCGCCAGCACGCCGCCCGGGTTCACCACGCCCACCACCAGCGTGCGCGCGCCCTTCGCCTTCGCCTGGGCAAGGTCCATGTCCGGCAGGCCACAGTCCGCCACGCAGCCCGGGAGGCGCAGCTGACCCACGCACCACTCGGGCCGCCAGTCCACGATGCCGTGGGCCGTCTTGGCCGCGAGCTGATCCTTCACGTCCCCCAGGAACAGCAGGTAGGGCTTGTCGATGTCCACGCGCGGTGCCTTAGCACGGCCGAAAAACGGCGTGGAAATGGCGCGGGGGAATAAGCGCGACACCGGACGTAACAGGGTGGAGCCCGGCCACGGGCGCCTTCTTCCGGAGTCACCCATGCGCTTCATTCCTTCCGCCGCCTTCGTGTTCGCCGCCTCGCTCGCCACCGCCTGTGGCGGCCCCCTCGAGGAGGAGGCCCCTGGCGCCGAAGTCGTGGACGAGTCCCTCGCCAGCCAGGAGCAGGGCGTCGACGAGTCCTGCGTGGGCTCGAGCGTGGTGCTGGCGCAGCCGGACGGCGCCTCGGTCAATGCCGTCTTCCCCCACTGCTCGTACGGGGACGCGGCGGCGGCCTCCAACGACGGCACCTATGATCAGCCGTCCTGTGCCCACCGCTTCGTGACGGAGGTCACCGGCCTGTACGGCAACTTCGCCCAGCCGTTCGTGGAGGTCATCCCCGCGTCGAGCAACGTCACGGAGAGCGCCTGCAAGGGCCTGGCGATCACCGGCGCCGCGTTCGGCTACGCGAACGGCTACTGGTATTCGCTGGGCTCGGTGAGCACCACCGGCACCTGGTACCCGGCGGGTCCCTTCTTCCCGGCGTTCTGCGGGCTGCGCGTCAACATCGGCTCGGGCGGGTCCGGCTACAGCAAGATGCGCGTCACGGGCCTCGGGGCGGCGCTGGGCGTCTTCAAGGCCCGGGTGCGCACGGGCGTTCGCATCGGCAACGGCCCCTGCTAGCCCTCCGGGCCGCCGTCCGGGGTGTCCCACCTGTCGGGTGGGAAGCGCTGGGGAGGGTGTCGACAGACTTCGCGGGAGGGGCGGCTCCTGCTAGGAACGCCCCTGTGGTGTTCCGCCCGCGATCGCCCCGCGTCGCCCCCCGGCCCGGGGAGTCCTCCGCATCCGACACGGAGGTGCCTTCGGCTTCCCGTGAGGACGCCGCGGAGTTCCAGGCGCTCATCGCGCAGTGCGCGCCGGCATTGGAGGCGCGGGCCCGCATTCTGTGCCGGGGCCGCAACCCGGCGGACGCGAAGGACCTGTTGCAGGAGACCTACGAGCGCGCCTTCCGCGCGTTCCATACGTATGACCGGTCCGCGCCTCCCATGGCGTGGCTGGCGTCCATCCTCGTTCGACGCTTCCTCGACTGGTGCCGGCACGACCGGCGCCACCCCCAGGAGGAGTTCACCGACACGATGGGGGACACCCTGGCGGAGGCCGAAGCCGCCCCGGAGACATGGGCGCGCTACACGTTGGACGACGTGTGGCAGGCGGTGGAACAGCTTCCCCCGGAGCTGCGCGAGGTGGTCCGCATGAAGGACATGGAGCGACAGAGCTACGCGGAGATCGGCCGACGGCTCGGCATCCCGTCCATGACGGTGGGCACCCGCCTGTTCCGGGCGCGCAAGAAGCTCAAGGAACTGCTGCTGGCCCGGGAAGGAACCGCGGGGGGCCCGGCGTGAGCGTTTCATGTGAACAGCTCGCCGCCTTCGTGGACGGAGAGCTTGCGCCCGAGGAGGCCGAGGCCTTCCAGGCCCACCTCGCGGACTGCGCGGAGTGCCAGGCCGCCCTGGAGGACCAGGTGCAGGCGAGCCTCCTCGTTCAGGCCGCCGCGGACGCACGCGCGGAGGCCGGGCCCGGCGCTCAGGCCGGGGG
>NZ_RAVW01000939.1 GCF_003611585.1 Corallococcus exercitus
GCGCTGGCATTAACGCAGTTTGGTGGCACGAAATACACGGCGCGAATTGCTAAAGTTGGCTTCTTCGCCGGTATCCTGTTACCTGCATTTATTTTGATCGCATTAGCGGCTATTTATCTGCACTCCGGTGCCCCCGTTGCTATCGAAATGGATGCGAAGACCTTCTTCCCTGACTTCTCTAAAGTGGGCACCCTGGTTGTATTTGTTGCCTTCATTTTGAGTTATATGGGCGTTGAAGCTTCCGCAACCCACGTCAATGAAATGAGCAATCCAGGGCGCGACTATCCACTGGCTATGTTACTGCTGATGGTGGCGGCAATCTGCTTAAGCTCTGTTGGCGGTTTGTCTATTGCGATGGTCATTCCGGGTAATGAAATCAACCTCTCCGCAGGTG
>NZ_RAVW01000940.1 GCF_003611585.1 Corallococcus exercitus
TTCATCATGTGGCTGGAAAGCTCTTCATGCAGCATGGTCAGGTATTTTGTCAGCCCTTTTGGCACGCTCGGTTTGTCGGCGTGAACGCGCTCGACTTTAGTCGCTTGCAGGATCAGCTCCGGCAGTTGCTCGCGGTGACGATCGTGGTAGCGCACGATGATATGGTCGATGATTTCTGCCAGCGGGGCGCTACGCCAGTCTTTCTCAATCGGTTGTTCAGCAAGCTTTGCCAGCTCAGCTTCAATGACCTCAACATCCAGTTCTTTACGTGCCGCCGCACGCGCCAGCGTTTGCTTACCGCCGCAGCAGTAATCCATATCATATTTACGAAACAGAGCCGAAGCGCGAGGGATAGAGAGCGCCAGTTCACCTAAAGGTTGGTCGCGATAAGCC
>NZ_RAVW01000941.1 GCF_003611585.1 Corallococcus exercitus
CCTTATCGTCGGCAGCGTCAGATGTGTATAAGAGCCAGGCCGCGCCCCCAGCCAAGAGCCGTCCCCCGCGTCGGCCCGGGCGCTCGCGCGCACCGCCCCGTCCGGCCCCAGCAGCACCGCGTGGTGCACCGTGCGTCCGCCGGCCTCCTCCGCGAGCAGCAGCCACACCGTGTCCCCGTCGAACACGGCCTCCGCGTCCAGCAACTGTCCCGACGGCCACGGCAGCGAGAGCCCATCCCGCAGGCCCTTGCGCTCCACGTCGAACAGGAAAGCCCCCCTCAGCCCCGCCGCGCGGTGGAACCCCAGGCCGAAGCGGGGCCCCACGAACAGCCGCGTCTGGCCTTGCAGCACGTCGCCCCACCGCTCGGGGCCGTACGTGCCGTCCCGCCAC
>NZ_RAVW01000942.1 GCF_003611585.1 Corallococcus exercitus
TCTTAAAGGCGCTGCCTAACGTACCGTGGGTGGATCACACTCGCGTCGCGGCCTTTGGTTTCCGTTTCGGCGCTAACGTTGCCGTGCGTCTGGCATACCTTGAATCGCCGCGTCTGAAAGCGGTTGCCTGTCTTGGTCCGGTAGTTCATACCCTGTTGAGTGATTTTAAGGGCCAGCAACAGGTGCCGGAAATGTATCTTGACGTTCTGGCCAGTCGTTTGGGGATGCATGATGCTTCCGATGAAGCGTTGCGCGTGGAGCTGAATCGCTATTCATTAAAAGTGCAAGGATTGCTGGGACGTCGCTGCCCAACGCCAATGTTATCAGGCTACTGGAAGAACGATCCGTTCAGCCCGGAAGAGGACTCACGCTTAATCACCTCATCATCTGC
>NZ_RAVW01000943.1 GCF_003611585.1 Corallococcus exercitus
GTGCGAAATGGACAGCAGATTCAAAATTTGAAAATGACGAACGATTTAGTGGTTACGGCAAGCTTGCGCCAAAATCCAAAGCAGACTTTGCCTTTATTCAACACATGGTACATTACCTAGACGATGAAGGTACCATGGCAGTTGTGCTACCACATGGCGTCTTATTCCGTGGGGCTGCAGAAGGTGTGATTCGTCGTTATTTAATAGAAGAAAAGAACTACCTAGAAGCCGTGATTGGCTTACCAGCCAATATTTTCTATGGGACAAGTATTCCAACATGTATTTTAGTATTTAAAAAATGTCGCCAACAAGACGACAACGTATTATTTATCGATGCATCCAATGATTTTGAAAAAGGAAAAAATCAAAACCATTTAAGCGATGCCCAAG
>NZ_RAVW01000944.1 GCF_003611585.1 Corallococcus exercitus
GCCCCACTGCCGGACGGCCACGGTTCCCCGCTTCTTTGATTTCCAGCTCTTGTACCAGGTGTGCTTCGAGCATCTCACGGACAATTTTAGTGATACTGGCAGGAGCCAGTTGCGCCAGACGGGAAAGATCGATACGCGAGACTGGACCAAGCTGATCAATCAGGCGATAAACCGCGCCCGCGTTGGTCTGCTTTATTTGATCAATGTGCCCAGGCTGGTTTTCAGCAACCACCGCATACTCCCTATATTTTCGCGCTCCGAAATAATCTGTAGGCTATGGTGAAGCACTTCAATACGTGTCGTCAAATTTTTACTTAGGCATGTGATTAACAGCACATTTTTCGGGCTTTTTCGCTGAAATTTCCCTCACCTGAGAGCATTCAGCAGATG
>NZ_RAVW01000945.1 GCF_003611585.1 Corallococcus exercitus
GCCTGCGCCGCGCCTACGCGCCCCTGTTGGCGCGCGAGAACGCGGCGCTGACGGGGGCCGCGGGGAGCCCCGGCGCCGGCGCAGATGACGAGGGGGTCGCCGCCGCCGCCGTCGCCGCCGCCGCACCGGGCGAGCGCGCGGTGCCCGCCGGGTACGGCGCCGCGGGGATCCTCGCCGCCCTGGGGCGGCTGTCCGCCGCGCCCGCCTCCCCAGCGGGGGGCGACGACCCCGACGCCGCCCGCCACGCCGACGCCGACGACGACGCCGGGCGCCGCGCCCAGGCCGGCCGCGTGGCCGTCGAGTGCCTGGCCGCCTGCCGCGGGATCCTGGAGGCGCTGGCCGAGGGCTTCGACGGCGACCTGGCGGCCGTCCCGGGGCTGGCCGGGGCC
>NZ_RAVW01000946.1 GCF_003611585.1 Corallococcus exercitus
GGGGTGTAGCCGTGCCCCTCAGGTTGGACACGCAGAGCCTTGTGGGCACTTATGTAATCACGGCCGTATTGTTGTTGGCCGCGGCCGTGTATGCCGTGGTCGGCGCCGTGACCTCCCGCTACGACCGCGCCCTGGACGCGGGCCGCCGTCTGGCTGCGGCCCGCATGGCCATGCCGCACGCCACGCTGATCGCCGGAAACGTCTGCTCTTGGTTGCTGCAGATCACCGTCCTGCTGCTGGCCCATCGCATCAGCCAGCTGGCCCACCTGGTTTACGTCCTGCACTTTGCGTGTCTGGTGTATTTTGCGGCCCATTTTTGCACCAGGGGGGTCCTGAGCGGGACGTATCTGCGTCAGGTGCACGGCCTGATGGAGCTGGCCCCGACCC
>NZ_RAVW01000947.1 GCF_003611585.1 Corallococcus exercitus
GAGCTGTCTTTTTTGCGTTTAATGGCACGCACTGGCTCATCTTCCATTGAAATCTCTTCAGTTGTATGACGTATTTCAACTCTTGGATGGTTCAAATGACATTGCTTTTCATCACCGAAAAGAATAATCTCCAAATCATCGAAATCTTGTACCGCTTTTTCAACAGCTTCAATTACGATGTGAGGGGCATCGTCGCCACCCATCATATCTACAGCTAGTTTTACCATCTTATTCATCCTCGCTTATGTAATACATTTTAAATAGGCCTTCAAAGACTTTTTCTTGCGCAACGAATGACGTCACACTCATTTCATAATATTTATCATCATGAAATTGGACTTCCGCTTCTGCAACAACGACATCACCCAATTGTACAGGTTTGACA
>NZ_RAVW01000948.1 GCF_003611585.1 Corallococcus exercitus
CCCATGTCGCGATCCTCGAGCACCGTGAAGTTCTCCGCGAGCAACTGTGCGACGGGCTCGATGTCGCTGTGCACGTACGTGATGATGCGGACGCCGACCTGATCGGTGATGTCGAGCGCCGGATCGAAATCGGTGTGCCCCAACTCGCTCGCACGTCGAGCGACCTTGTCCGAGAACGATGCCGGCGACTTCGCGCGCCCCGTGATCGACAGATAGTTGATGCCGGCGTCGTCGATGATCGAACGCACCTTGCGCACCATGTCGTCCGTACGCCGCCGCGTGCGGGGATAGCGGGAGGTGTACGTCGCCATCGCGCGTTCCAGAGACCGTCGGCTCATGAAGAGCATCCAAACAGATGCAGCCCGCGCACGTCACCTGCCGGC
>NZ_RAVW01000094.1 GCF_003611585.1 Corallococcus exercitus
GGGCTGGAGGCAGGGGACTCCGGGGCGCTGCCAGAGGTCACGGAGGTCCAGGCGCGGATGGAGGCGGCCTGGGGCACGCGGGAGGTGAAGCAGGTGCTCCCTCCCGGCCGGACTCCGGGGACGCAGCTGGACAAGGAGCCCCGCCCCGACCTCCTGACGAACGTCGCGGGCACGCTCTACTTCGTGGTGCAGGAGGAAGATCAGCGCATCGCGCTGTGGAAGAGCGACGGGACGCCTGGGGGCACCGTCGTGGTGAAGGCGTTCCCGCCGACGAACGCGCTCCTCGGGGGCCTGCGGATCACCGGCATGACGCCGCTGGGCTCGCGGCTGTTCTTCCACTTGTACACGCCGGAGCTGGGCTGGGAGCTCTGGGTGAGCGATGGCACGCCCGAGGGCACCCGGCCCGTCGTGGACCTCGCGGCCGGGCCCGCGGATTCGAACCTGTATGGCTTCACGGAGCTCAACGGCGCGCTCTCCTTCTTCCGGCAAGCGCCCTACGGCCAGGGCTTCACGCAGCTGTGGCGCTCGGATGGCACCACGGCGGGCACGGTGCTCCTGCGGGACTTTGGCCGCTTCACCAGTACCTCCGGTGAGGTGCTCCCCTCCTCCGGCCTCCGCGTGTTCTTCACCGAGGACTTCGAGGAGACGGTGCGGCTGTGGCGCACGGACGGCACCGCGGCCGGGACGTTCCAGCTGAAGGACTTCGGCATCCCGGGGCTGTACACGGGCACGGTCGTATGGACCCAGCGGGTCGGGGACTCGATGCTGTTCGTCCTCCGGGACGCGGTGAACGGCACACGCCTGTGGCGGACGGACGGTACCGCCGCGGGGACCCGGATGTTGAAGCGGCTGGATGCGTCCGCGGACGTGAGCATGGGTATTCCCCAGGTCGAGGACGACACGGTGGTGTTCACGTTCACCGACGCCGGTCCGAGCCTGGAGGTCTGGAAGACGGACGGCACGGAGGCCGGCACGGTGCGGCTGGACGCGTTCGGCCGGGACGGACGGCTGCTGGGAGTCGTGGGTTCCTATGCCACGGTGCTCACGCTCACCGATGACGAGCGCTACCTGAAGCTGTGGCGGCTGCCGCTGGCCGGAGGCCCCAAGCAGGGCGTCACGGTCCTCTCCAATCCCTACACGGACGACCCGAAGGCCGTGCCGGGCCTGCGCAACGCGGTGACGGTGGGCAACCGCATCTACTTCGCCCAGACGCTGGGCGCCCGGGTCCAGACGCCTCGGGACGTGGAGCTGTGGGTGACGGATGGCACGGCGGGCGGCACGCGGCGGCTGTCTTCAGGCCTCACCCGGCCGGATGTGTTTCATTCGCCGCTCATCGCGCTGGACTCCGGCGGCCTGCTGTTCTCCGCGAAGGGTAATGTCTGGGTCACGGACGGGACGGTCCAGGGCACCCGCGCGGTGGACTCGCTGACCGCGAACAAGGCGCCAGCGGAGGCGGCTGCCTTTACGCGCGTGGGGGAACAGGTCTTCTTCCGCGCCTTCCCCGGCGCCCCCGGCTTCTCGCTGTGGGCCGTCCCGGCCACGAGCCCCTGAGCCAGGACCCGTTGCACGGTGCGCAATCCCAGACGATCAATGTCTTGAATTGCGCACCCACATGCCCTCAAGGACGGTTCGCCCGTACTCCAGGAGCAGCCACGTTGCCTCCGCGACCGAGCTGGCAAGGACCTCCAGCGGGACTCAGAGCGACGACCCCGGCACGGCGCGTGGTGCCGGCGTACTCGAACAGTGCTCCGTCGACCGGCCCGACGACCCACTCGACGGCGCCGTCGTTCACGCCATCATTCAGCCCGATCCGCAGCGTGTCCGGGGGCCGAAGGCGGAGCGGAAGCGCACCTCGACCAGCGCACCGTCCGCGAGCGTCGCGACCATTGTCCTGGCCGGCCCCTTCGGCAAGCCAGGCGCCGCCTGCATGGCCAGGCGCGGTGCGGACTCCGACATCTCGTGGAAGGCGAGTGACCACTGGATCTCTCCATCCAGCTTGCCGTCCTTGCGTGTGGCGTCGAGCCGCAGGAGGGCTGACGCCGGAGGTGCTGCCCACCCTGCCCTGGAGCCCGCGCCGCCCGCGAAGCGGTTCCGGCCTTCCGAGCCGTCACCGTCCTCGCGGGCCCGTGGCTCAAGTGGGTGGCCCTGTCCTCGGCGGGAAGCCTCACCGCCGCGGCGGCCTGGGGGTGGAGTTGATCAGCAGCCGCAGGCGCCGGCGACCGACTGGTATTGATATTCCGTGTGCGTGTAGTTGCCCGCCTCGTCGAAGCACACGCGGTAGCTGGACTGCTCGATGTAGGTGCCCGGCTTGTCGTAACGAACGGGCGTCTCGCCGTCAGGGCACACCGGGATGAGGGACTGGGCGTCGCCTCCCTTCAGCCACGGCTCGCAGCGCCACTCGTAACCACACCCCGGCCTGGCATCACAGTACGTCGCGCCCGTGTTGGTCCATTCGGACCAGTTCGCACAGGAGCCCAGCGCGGCCTCCGTGGTCGCCAGCGTCGCCTCCTCGGCCGCGGCCTCCTCGGGCGTCATGGGCCCACCGCACGCCGTCAATGCCAGACCCACGCACACTCCGGCCACCGCACGCAGCAACGAGACTCCAGCCTTCATGGATGACTCCCTGGTCCGAGGGGGCACCGGAATGGCGCCCGGCCTTCCGACAAGGCCGCATGTTAGGCAATCTGGGTTTCCCAGACCACAGCCCGCCTTCCATGTTTTTCCGTCAATAACGGCCGATTTCAAAAACACTGTCAATTGACGACTGGCAAGCCATTGTTTCACCGCCGCCAGCTCGCGACGCGGCATGGAGCCGCCCTGCGTGAAGCCGTTTGGCGCAGCTTGCTTGTTCTTCCACCTGCCGTCCGTGCCAGACTGGCCGGATGAACCGCGTCCTCTTGCTGGCCGGACTGCTGAGCCTCGTTGCGTGCAAGGGCAACATCGGGCCGAGCACCAACAACGGAGACCCCAACAACCCAGGGGAGCCCGGTGGGTCCGGGGGAAACCTGGCCGCCGCGTGCGTGGTGCAGTCGGTGCTCGCCAACCGCTGCGCCAGCTGTCACGGCGCGCTGCCGACGCAGGGGGCGACGATGCCGCTGCGCACCCTGCACGACATGCGGGTGAGCTCGGCGATGGATGGGAAGCTCAGCAACGCCCAGCGCGCGCTCATCCGCATGCGCGACGACGCGTCTCCGATGCCGCCGGCCCCGCATGAGCGCGCGAGCACGGCCGAGCGCACCGCGCTCGAGACCTGGATCAAGGAGGGGATGCCCCTCTGCAATGGCACGGACGGCCCAGCCGCGACCGTGGTGCCCGAACCCAACCTGCTCAATCAGTCCGCGCTCTTCACCTGCACCGAAGGCGCGCGCTCGGATGCGCCGACGCGCATCCGCCGCGTGAACCGGCGCGAGTTCACCCGCAACGTCGGTGGCTCTGTCGAGCGCAGCTGGACCGGGTTCAGCTTCTACGACAACCCGCTCGATCCCAGCGCCATCGAACAGTACAGCTCCTGGGCCACGGACGAGACGCTGGACGAGGCCACGGTGGAGCTCTTCCTGCCGGTGGTCGGCGAGGCCGCCGCGCCGTGGACGATGAACTACCCGGACGGCAACCGGATGGAGCGTGTCTTCACCGACAACCGCTTCAGCTGCATGTTCAACGACGCGAACCCGAGCGACACCTGCAAGCGCTTCCACCTCGGCCAGATGCTCGAGTTCGGCGTCTTCTTCCGCCCGCCCACCGAGGATGAGCTCACCCGCCTCACCGCCTTCGCGACCGCGGTCATCGCGCAGGAACCGAGCTACTCCCCGCAGAACCGCGCGGACTCCATCACGCGGATCTCCAACGCCGCGTGGATGATGACCGGCGCCATGTTCCGCCGCGAGATGGGCGGCAAGCCGGCCGACGGTCGCGTGGAGCTGACCAGCCAGGAGCTGGGCTCGCAGCTGGCCTACGCGCTGGCAGGGCGCGCGCCCTCGGCCACGCCGAGCTTCGTATGGCCGTACTACTCCGCGCCCCTTGAAGGGCATCTGGCGGACGTGGCCCTTGCCGCGAAGGACGGCTCGCTCACGCAGGACGCGACGACCACCGCCCTGATCAAGAAGTACCTGGGCGGCGTCGACACCAATGAGAACGGGACACCGCGCTTCGATCTGGTGCAGGACTACAACGAGGAGCAGCGCTCCAAGCGCGGGCAGTACTGGCTGGGTGACGGCGTCGCGGGCTTCTTCCGCGAGTGGCTCGGCTACGAGCACGTGTCCGCGGTGTTCAAGGAGTCCCCGGCGGCGACCTCGCGCTTCGAACTCGAGGGGCTCGGCTACATCAGCTCGGTCTCGTACGACAACCTGCTCACCAACTTCCATCCGCTGGAGCCGACCTTCATCCAGCAGTTCGACGATCTGATCGCGCGGGTGGTCGTCGAGGATCGGGACGTGCTGGCGAACCTGCTCACCACGCGCACCTTCTACGTGCCCTCCATGCAGAACGCGGCGTACGACTCGCATAAGGGCCTCTCGTTTCCCTACAACGTCAGCGAGATCCTCCCGGCGACCGTCGCGGGCCGTTGGAAGACGCTGCCCGCCACGGAGCGCGCGGGCGTGCTGACCCACCCGGTGTGGCTGGCCGCCCACGGCGGCAACTTCGAGGACGATCCGTCCATCGTCCACCGCGGCAAGTGGGTGCGCGAGAATCTCCTATGCGGCTTCGTCCCGCCGCTCAGCAGCGTGCAGGTGGCGGCCAAGGTCGGCCCTCACGCCGCCGACAAGAACGCGCGCCGCCGCCTGCAGGAGGCGACCGCCGGAGCGCAGTGTCAGGGCTGTCACCGTCTGATGGAGCCGCTCGGCCTGCCCTTCGAGATCTACAACCACGCGGGCTTCCTGCGCGCGCAGGATCACTCGACCAGCGGAGGCTGGACCACGCCGGACGGAAGCTCGACGCTCACGTCGATGCCGGACTCCGCGCTGGACGGCCCGGTGCGCGACGCGGTGGAGTTGAGCGAGCGACTGGCGACCTCGCCGTACGTGAAACGCTGCTTCGTGCGACAGGCCTTCCGCTACTTCATGGGACGCCCGGAGAACCTGAGCGACGCCTGCACGCTGACGCGGATGGAGCAGGCCTATGATCAGAACAACGGCTCGTTCTCCAAGATGCTGACCACGCTGATGACCAGCGACACCTGGAAGACGCGGCGTGTGCCGCAGGCTGGAGAGTGACTGCCATGTTCTCGCGACGAACCGTCCTGAAGGGCATGGCCGCCGGCCTCTTCGCGCCCTACTTCCACGACGTCTACGCCCAGTCGTCCGCGTTGCCGGCGCGCCTGGTGCTGGTCCTCGAGTGCAATGGCGTCTACCCCCGCGCGCTCCTGAGCACGGGCACCCGCGCGGCGCTGGGTGGCAGCGCCAACAACGCCTCCGAACGCCTCTTCTGGGACGCGTACAAGGACACGCCGCTGGTGCGTGAGGGCGACAATCTCGCCAGCGCGATCAGCCTCGGGCCGCTGGCGGCGTCTTCCGGCAACATCGACCTGGTGAACCGCTCCGCCGTGCTGCTGGGGCTCTCGAGCCTCATCGCGGGCGGCGGGCACTCCAGCGGGACGGGTGCGCTGAGCTGCGCGGTGAACGGCGCGGGCGCGACCTTCGACGCGGTGATCGCACCCCGCCTGCGCCGGGGTGCCCCGTTCGACGTGCTGCGCCTGGGCACCAGCTCCGCGCGCGTGTCCATCGTGTACGAAACCTGCGCGCTCGGGCCCCGCAAGCCCGCGGGAATCATCGTCAACCCGTCGCTCGCGTTCGACAGCACCTTCGGCTCGCTGCTCGGCGGCTCGACGAATGGCCGCGATCGCAAGATGCTCTTCGACTTCGCGCTGGCCGACTCGCGCAAGGCGCTGGCGGAGTTCAGCGGCAACTCCAACGAGCGGCTGAAGCTGGAGCGCTACGTCTCCTCGCTCGAGTCGCTGCGCACGCGGGAGGACCAGCTCGCGGGCATGGCGGACCGCGTGCGGCCCTACCTGCCGCTGGCGCCCAAGGACAACCCGCTCCTCACCGGAGCAGGCTCACCGCCCGACTCGCTGAAGTGGTTCGAGGCGCAGTTCCAGATCGCCACGGCGGCCCTCCTGGGCGGGCTGACGAACACGGTCGTGCTGGCGACGGGCACCTCGGGCTTCGACGTGTCCTACAGCCCGGACGTGAGCGACGTCCCGCGACACAGCCTGCAGCACGGCCTGGATGCGGGGCAGAACTGGGATCGCGTCGCGGAGGTCACCCGCCGCCACGTGCAGCTGGTGGCGAAACTGGCGAGGACGCTGGCCGCCACGCCCGAGGTCGGCGCGAGCGGCTCCATGCTGGATCACACCGCGATCGTCTTCATGTCCGACAACGGCGAACAGCACCACTCCACCTCGCGTGAGTGGCCGAAGCTCGTGGTGGGCGGCAACGCGCTGGGCCTGAAGACGGACGGCCGCACGGTCGTCTACCCGAAGTTCGACGCGGCCCGGAACCGGCAGGTCTCCAACCTCTTCAACACGCTCGGCCACGCGTTCGGAGACGCGGACTTCAACACCTTCGGGCAGGAGGGCAGCACGCGCATCGCGCCGGGACCGCTGAGCGAGTTGTACGGCTGAGCGACCTCCAATCCCAGACATGCCTGCCCGTCGGGCGAAGTGCCTCCGGCGGGCAGTTGGGGAGTGACGGTCCTTGGGGGGCGTTGCGTTCTTGGGTATAGCGCGCCCATGCCCACCCTCCTCCTCAGCGCGAAGGACCTGCGCGGCCTCTACACCGTCGAGCTCGGTCTGGAAGCCGTCGAGCGTGCGTTCCTGGCCCATGGCCGCGGCGACGCGCTCATGCCCCCCAAGGTGTACCTGTCCCTGCCGAAGTACGACGGCGACTTCCGCGCCATGCCCGCGTTCCTCGACGGCGCGGCCGGCGTGAAGTGGGTCAACGCCCATCCCCACAACCCGCGCAAGCACGGCCTGCCCACGGTGCGCGCCGTCTACGTCCTCAGCGATCCGGACACCGCGTCCCCGCTGGCCATCCTGGACGGCACGCTGCTGACCGCGTGGCGCACCGGCGCCGCGGGCGGCATCGCGTCCAAGTACCTGGCCCGGAAGAAGCCCCGCACGCTGGGCCTCGTGGGCTGCGGCGTGCAGGCGCGAGTCCTCATCGACGCGCACCGCGCCCTCTTCGGGGACCTGGAGCTGCTCATGGCGGACGTGTCCACCCAGGCCGCGGAGGCGCTCCAGAAGGAGAAGGGCGGCCGCGTGGTGAGCCTCCAGGAGGCCTCCGGCGCGGACATCGTCTGCTCCGCCACGCCCGCGCGCGCCCCGGTGGTCCGCCGCGAGTGGGTCCAGGCCGGCGCCCACATCAACGCCATGGGCGCGGACGCCCCCGGCAAGCAGGAGCTGGATCCGCGCCTGCTCGTCGAAGGGCGCGTCTTCATCGACGACGCGGAGCAGGCGCTGCACTCCGGCGAGGTCAACGTGCCGCTGCACGACGGGCTCCTCCAGGCGGAACAGCTCGCCGGCACCCTGGGTGAGGTCGTCGCCGGCCGCAAGCCGGGCCGCACCGGCACCGAGATCACCGTCTTCGACTCCACCGGCCTCGCCGTGCAGGACGTGGCCCTGGCCCGCGCGCTCTACGACGTCGCGCTCGCCAGGGGCGTGGGCCAGAAGTTCGAACTGGTCGAGGACGCCTAGGCCCTCAGGCCGTCTCCCACCCGGTGCGTCCTCCACGCGGGGAGGACCCGTCAGGACGCCCGGGTGTGCAGTGGTCGCTGTGAGGCAAAAAAGAGAGCGCTCGCCGGCACCTTGGAGTTTTACCGGCGAGCGCCCCGGGCCGCGTGCCGACTGGCAGGGCCTCGTAAAGTCGCGGGCGGATGTGAAGCGGCTCGAAAGCCTGGCCCCACGCCACCTTCATGTTTCCTGCCGTCCGCCCCGCGTCCCGTGTCTCGGGCCCCGCGCTCGGCGTCCGCTTCCCTCAAAACCCCTGCGCATCCGCGGCGATTCCTGCACCCGCCTGATCCGCCACCGCCAGGGTGGGCACTCGCCGCTGCACCGGCAACGCCCGAGGCGCCATTACCACACCCTGCCTACCAATCTCCACGAAAATCGCGCTATTCCCATCTATAATCCGCGCACACGCGGATCCCACGGAGGGAAGCACCTCCCCCTTCCTACGAACGCGCCCGCCCCCAATTGCTTGAGGACGGGCGTGGATTATCCGGATCGGTCTGACATTTCCCGGCCCTGGAGGGCGGGTTTCAGCCTGGGGGCAGCCCTGCCACCTGGCGGTAAAGGGCGTCATGCCGGCGCACCATCTTCTCCAGGGACAGCTCCCGGGCGACGAAGCCCCGAGCGGCCTTGCCCATCTTCCGGGCCTCCTGGGGGTTGGCCAGCAGCCGCCGGAAGGCCTGGGCCAGCTGGGCGGGCCGCTCCGGCTCCACCACCAGGCCGCGCTCGCCGTCCGTGATGAGGTCCGGATTGCCGCCCACCCGCGTCACCACCATGGGCAGCCCGGCCGCCATGCCCTCCATCACCGCGTTGGACATGCCCTCCGCGGTGGAGCACAGGACGCCGAAGGTGGCCTGTCCGTAGAGGGCCGGGACGTCGCTCCGGTGCCCGAGGAAGTGCACCCCGTCCGCCACTCCCAGCTCCTGCGCCATCTTCTCCAGCGCCGGCCGGCGCGGCCCGTCTCCCACCAGCCACGCGTTCAGCTTCGTCCCCTCATGACGCAGCATGGCAAGCGCGAGGAGCAGGTCCTCCTGCCGCTTCACGGGGTGGTTCATGTTGGCGACGTGGATCACGGTGGGCGCGCCGCCGGTGTCCGGGATGGCGGCCTTGAGCCCTTCGGCCGCGCGCGCGTCGAAGCGCTGGAGGTCCAGGCCATTGTGGATGACGGAGATGCGCGAGGCGGGCAGCCCCTCCTCGTGGATGAGCAGCTGGCGGATGGCCTCCGCGTTGGCGACGACATGGTCCGCCATGCGCGTCATCCGCGCGTGCAGCAGGCGGCGGGCCTTGCCCTGCCAGTGGGACAGGTCCAGGCGGCCGACGATGACCTTCGCGCCCGCGAGCTTCGCGGCCGGCACCGCGACGATGCTGGAGTAGAAGTCGTGCACGTGCACCAGCTGCACGCGGTTGGCCTTGAGCCAGCGGGACATCCGGTGGATCTGGAACAGCGTGTTGGGCTTGAGCAGCGACCCTTCGAGGGAGAACACCTCCGGCGCGTGGCCCAGCTTCCAGACCGAGCCCATCAGCGGCCCTTCCTCCTCCAGCACCGACACCTGCAACCGGTAGCTGGAGGGCAGGCCTCGCAGCAGCTCCAGCACCTGGACCTCGGTGCCGCCAATGTGAAACGACCGGGTGAACTGCACCAGACGGAGGGGCTCCTGCCCCATCCGCGCATCCTCACGCCGCATGCCCAGACCCCTCCCACGTGGCCACCGGTGCCTGGTTCAGCGCCGGCTGCCTCCCCACCGCCAGGGCGCGCTCCCGTGCCTGCGCGATGCGGTGCGCGCTCGCGGCCAGGCCGAAGAGCACGTAGCAGTGCGCGGACAGGATGTAGCCCGAGAACAAGTCACAGATGAGATAGCCCGCCACCGACGCGGACAGCGCCCGGGCCAGCCACCCCATTTCCGAGTCCGCCGACGCGGCCACCGCCCCGCCCACGGCCCCGCCCGAGAACACCAGGAAGCACAGGAGGCCAATCCACCCGAGCTCCCCGATGACGTCGAGGAAGATGTTGTGCGCCACGTAGGCGCGGTGCGCTTCCGGCGGCGCGTACTGGAACCAGGCGTAGCGGAAGCCGCCCGCGCCCACGCCCAACAGCGGCTTGTCCAGGCTCATGCGGCTGGCCACCTGCCACGCGTACACGCGGCCCATGGCGGACGCGTCCTCGTGGAACGTCGCCACCGTCTCGTTGCGCTCCCAGAAGCTCTTGGGCGCGAACACCATCAGGCCCAGCACGAACACGCTGCCCAGCACGATGGCCTGCATGCGGCGCTTCTCACGGATGGCCCACATGGCCATCGCCACCGACAGGCCGATGAAGCCGCCGCGCGAGTGCGACAGCACGATGGCCACCACCGCCAGCACCGCGGACACCGCGCACAGCAGGCGGAACACCCACGGGGTGCTCTTGCGCGCGAGGAACGCCACCGCGAGCGGCACCACCACCACCATGTTCATGGCCATGTGGTTGGGGTCCGCGTACACGCCGACCCAGCGCGAGCGGAAGCCCTCCACCATGTTCTCGCCGACGATGTACCAGTTGATGACGCCAATGGACGTCACGATGGCGCCCAGCACCATCGCGCCGCACACCACCGCCAGCCGCTTGCCGCTGGTGATGACGTTGACGAGCGTCAGGTAGATGGCCGTGAGCTTCAGCAGCTCCACGCCCTGGAAGCGCGTCACCTCCGGGTTCACGCTCCACGCCACCGAGCAGAACGCCAGCGACGAGAACGCCAGCAGCGCGATGCCCCGCGCGCCGTCGAAGAAGATGGGCTCCGCCTTGCCAATCCGCCGCATCACCATCAGGCCCGCGCCCAGCCCTGACGTCAGCAGCGCGAGCCGCAGCGGCTCCAGCGCGGGGATCCACTCACCCGGCACCGCGTACATCACCGCCGCGAACCCCGCGAGCATGTAGAACGCCAGTACGTCGCGACGCTGCCCCTCCGCGCCCGGTCCCATGTACCCCACCCCTTCGCTGTCGGTCGCTCGTCCCGTCACACGCGTGCCCCTGGCCCTCGTGGATTCCTGGCCGTCTGCGTCTTGCCAGGTGGCAAGAGCCGACAGCTAGCGGGCAAGGGGCAAAGCAGCGCGCGTGCCAGGGGATGGCAGCGTGGGAGGCCTGTATCTTCGGGCGGTTGCGGGATCGCCCCCGACCGCCGGGCCGGGCAAGGCTGAAAAAGCTACGGGACCGGCGCGCTCTCCATCGGTAGGACCGCGGAGGCGATCACGTCCAGGCGCCCCTCGCGCAGCCACGCCGGGCCCAGCTCCGACAGAAGCCGCGCCAGCGTGACGTTCACCACCCGACGCAGCTCCTCGCGCGCCGCCTCCGGCACCGCGGGGGACAGCGCCGCCACCGCGCGCTCCGCCGCGCTCGCGCGCAGGCGCGGGGACTCCGGGGTGCCCTCGAAGAGGCGCTGCCCCAGCTCCGCCGTGCGCCCCAGCGGCACGGGCCGCACGTCCACGCGCTCCTCCAGCACGGCCATGGACACGCCCGCCGCCCACAGCCGCTCCACGCCCAGCACGTCCAGCGACACGCCGAAGCGCGCCAGCACGGTGCGCGCCGCGTCCTCGTTGCCGCCCAGCAGCGCGCCCAGCGCCGCCACCTGGCCCTCCGCGCGCGCGAGCAGCACCTCCGAACCGGCCACCTCCCGGAGCGAGCGGAACGGCACGGCCTCCGCGCCGGGGACGCGCAGGGCCCTGCGCGGGCGCTTGCGGCGGAGGGCCTCCAGCGCGGCGGCCTCCTCCGGGAGCACCAGCGGCACGTCGTCCAGCTTCACGAAGGGCGCCTTGAAGAGGCGGTCCGCGCGGTACTTGAGCTGGAGCGTCAGCGTGAAGCCCACCTGGAAGACGCGGCGCAGGGGCGTGTCGCGCAGCACCTCCGGCGCCTTCGCGGGGTCGCCGCCCGTCAGGTGCTCCAGGCCCAGCGACAGGTAGTCGCGCACCCACTCCCCCACGCGGCGCACGGCGTCCAGGTCGCCCGGGTCGCCCAGCTCCGCGACGAGCACCGCGTTGGCCACCTCCCGCAGCTCGTCCTCCGCGTTCATCCGCTCCACGTCGGACAGGTCCCGGAAGGCCGCCTCCAGGTAGTCCACGTGGCCGCCCGAGGCGGTGAGCGCGGGCGTCCCGCCCCCCGTGGGGCGCGGCGGCACGTCCACGCGGCTGAAGAGGGCCAGGGCGTCCTCCAGCGAGGGGAAGCCCAGGTCGGCGAGGCGCGCGCGGCGGAACTGGAACGCGGTCTCCTCCAGCTCGGAGGGAATCTCCCAGCGCACGGCCTCGAAGAGGCGCACCGCTTCGAAGGGGTTCTCCGCGATGAGGTCATTGACGAGCGCGCGCATGGCGGACATCTCCACGCCCTCCACCTTCAGCTCCACCAGGTAGCGCCCTTCCGGGGTCTCCAGCGTCATGCCCTGCGGGTTGACGTCCGGGTTCTCCTCCAGGTCGTGGACGGCGGTGAACTCCTTGAGGAGCGTCTCCACCACCTCCAGGTCCACCGCGTGCACCTTGCGCAGGAAGTCCTCCAGCTCGTCCCCGCGCGCGGCGCGCAGCCACGTGAGCACCGCGTGCGGATCCAGCTTGTCCTTCGCCCAGCCGCCCAGGTCCACGAAGGTGCGGAACTGCGCGGGTGACGCCAGCTGCACGAGCTCCGTCGTGTCCGCCAGCCCCACCTCCTGGATGGTGACGTAGAGGTCCTCCGCCGGCAGCGAGCGCACCAGCGCCGCCGTATTCTCCGCGTCGAAGAGCGCCGCCACCCGCTGGCGCGGGGACAGGCGCATCAACCGCTGACGCTCCTCGCGGGGCGCGAGGGGCGAACCACCACCATTCGTCTTGCCGTTCTGGGACACGCCGGGGGTGCTACCACAGCGAGCGCGGCCCCGGCAGCCTCAGACGCGGGTGGCCTTGCCGAAGGTGTCCAGCAGCGTGCCCCAGACCTCCTCCACGCCCAGCTTCTCCGTGGAGGAGAACGGGATGACCGCCTCGCGGGGCAGCTCCAGCTGCTCGGCCAGCTTGTGCAGCCGGGGCTTGCGCTGCGCCTTCGTCAGCCGGTCCACCTTGGTGGCCACGACGAGGATGCGGCGGTTGTGCTCCTGGAGGTAGTCCAGCGTCTGCATGTCCTCCGGCGTGGGGCCCACCTCCGCGTCGATGATGCTCACCACCACCTCCAACCGGTGCCGGTTCTTGAGGTAGCTGGTGATCATCGCCTGCCACTGGGCCTTGTCCGTCTTGCTCGCCTTGGCGAAGCCGTAGCCGGGCAGGTCCGCCAGGCGCACCGTGTGGCGCACGCCGTCGCGGTCCAGGTCCACGTCGAAGAAGTTGAGCGTGCGGGTGCGCCCCGGCGTGTTGGACACGCGCACCAGCTTCCGCCGGTTCGTCAGGGCGTTGATCATGGACGACTTGCCGACGTTGGAGCGGCCGACGAAGGCCACCTCCGCGGCATGGTCCGTGGGCAGCCCCTTGAGCTCCACGGCGGTGGTGACGAAGCGGGAGTCGAGGATCTTGATCAAGCGGGGGTCACTTACTTCTTCGCCGTGGCGGGAGCCGGCGTCGTGGGGGCAGGGGTCGCGTCCGCGCGGGTCTGCTTGCGGGCGCGCTCGGCGGACCAGTGGTCGATGGCCTTCAGCGCTTCCTTGAAGTCGAACGGACGCAGGGACGGCGACGAGGCGTCATGGCAGGTGCGGCACTGCTTCTCGGAGGGGTCCACCAGCCCCACCAGCCGCGCCAGCTCCGGGTCCTTCATCACGTAGGACGGAGAGTAGTACTGCCCGCCACCGTGGCACGTCTCGCAGGTGACGGCCGACAGCTGCTGCTCCGCCTGGTCCGGCGCGTGGCAGGACAGGCAGCGCGCGTCCTTCTTCTGCCCTTCCGCCAGCGTCTCCGTCGCACGGGCGTGCTTGGACTTCATCCACGCGTCGTACGCCTCCGGGTGGCAGCCCTTGCAGCTGTCGGGACCCGTGAAGTCCGCGGCGCCAGCGAGGCCACCACACACGGCGAGCAGGAGGGCGGAAAAGACCCGGAAGGCACGAGAAGACATGCCTTGAGCACGTAGCAGAGGCCCCTGGAGGGGGCAAGGCGTCTCGTTCGTGATTGAATACCGGGTGGACAGGCGCGTGGCTTGAGGTAACGGACCTTGAGGCGCGCCTGCCTGATCCGCTAGGGAGGAGTCCAGATGCGGACCCCCGTGATTGCCGTCCTGTTCGCCGTCGCCGTCGCCGCCGTCTCCCTGCCTGCTTCCGCCAAGCCGTGGCAGGGCATTGAACCCGGGTCCTCCAAGAAGGAGGACGTGGTGAAGAAGTTCGGGGAGCCGTCCCGGACCATGAGCCAGGACGGGAAGGAAATCCTGGCCTACTTCGCCAAGGAGGCCATCAAGGGCACCACCCAGGCCCAGTTCAAGGTGGACCCGGCCACCCAGCTGGTGGAGCGCATCGACGTGTTCCCCGCGCCCGTCATCGAGAAGGACACCATCGAGAACAGCTACGGCCCCGCGTGCCCGGCCGGCGCCATGCCCGCCACGCCCTGCTACCTGCGCAAGCTCACGGACGACTTCCGCACCTACTTCCTCTACGTGAAGCTGGGCGTGGCCATCTTCTTCAACGAGGACGGCAAGACGGTGCAGTCCTTCGTCTTCACCACGCCCAAGGCCGCGAAGTAGCCCGTGCACGTCTTCGGCCTGACGGGCGGCATCGCCTCCGGCAAGAGCACGGTGAGCCGGATGCTGCGGGAGCTGGGCGCGCACGTGCTGGACGCGGACGTGCTCGCCCGGGAGGCGGTGGAGCCCGGCACGCCCGGCTTGAAGGGCATCCAGGAGCGCTTCCCCGGCGTGGTGGGCCCCGACGGCCGCCTGGACCGGGTGAAGCTGGGCGCGCACATCTTCGCGGACCCCGCTGAAAGGGCCGCCCTCAACGCCATCGTGCACCCGGAGGTGCGCGCCCTCTTCCTCCAGAAGCTCCAGGCGCTGGAGGCCGAAGGCGTCACCCACGTCGTCTACGACGTGCCGCTGCTCATCGAGACGGGGCTGCACCAGGCCATGGAGGGCGTGGCCGTGGTGTGGGTGCCGCGCGAGGCGCAGAAGGCGCGGCTGATGGCGCGCGACGGGCTGGACGCGGCCCAGGCGGAGGCCCGCCTCCAGGCGCAGATGGCGCTGGACGACAAGCGCGCGCACGCGACGTGGGTCATCGACAACAGCGGGACTCCGGAGGCCACCCGCCCGCAGGTGGAAGCAGTGTGGCGGGCGATGCTCGCGCGCGGCTGACGGGCGGTTATGCTGCGCCGCGCATGAGCGAGACGTCGAAGACGCGGCACGACAGGCCCGGCACCTACTTCATCACCGGCTACCCGGGGTTCATCGGCAAGCGGCTGGTGGAGCACATCGCGCGGGAGGACCCGCAAGGGCTCATCTACGCGCTCGTGCAGCCCAAGGCCTTCAAGGAGGCGCAGGCGCTCGCGGCGAAGGTGACGGGCGCGCGCGTGGAGCTGCTCACCGGTGACGCGGTGGACATGCACCTGGGCCTGTCCGGCGAGGAGTACCAGCGCCTGTGCGAACAGGTGACGGACATCTTCCACCTGGCCGCCGTCTCGCAGCTGGGCGTGCCCAAGGAGACCGCGTGGCGGGTGAACGTGGACGGCACGCGCAACCTGCTGGAGCTGGCGCGCGACTGCGAGCACCTCTCCCGCTTCAACTACTTCTCCACCTGCTACGTGTCCGGCGACCGCGTGGGCGTCATCGCCGAGGACGAGCTGGACCGGGGCCAGTCCTTCCGCAACGCCTACGAGGAGACGAAGTTCCAGGCGGAGCGGCTGGTGCAGCGCGCGGCGGCCACCCTCCCCGTCACCATCTTCCGGCCGTCCAGCGTGGTGGGCGACTCGCGCACGGGCGAAATCGATCGCTTCGAGGGCCCGTACTACCTGGGCATCCTGCTCGTCACGTCCCCGCTGGTGGTGCCGCTGCCCCTGCCGGGCAACGGCGTCGCGCCGCTCAACGTCGTGCCGGTGGACTTCGTGGTGGAGGCCGTGTGGCGGCTGTCGCGTGACGCGCGGGCCCAGGGGCGCACCTTCCACCTGGTGGACCCCAACCCCATGAGCGCGCGGCGCGTGTATGAGCTCATCGCGGAGAAGGCCCACAAGCGGCTGCCGCGCTTCAACCTGTCCGCGCGCGCCGCGGACGTGATGCTGCGGCTGCCCGTGCTGGAGAAGCTGGCGCGGCCCCAGCGCGCCGCCATCAGCTACGTGAACCACCTGGCCATCTACAACTGTCACAACACGCTGGAGCTGCTGGACGGCACCGGCGTGCGCTGCCCGCCGCTGTCGTCGTATCTGGATCAGCTCGTCGCCTACGTGCGTGAGCAGTACAAGCAGCGCAAGGAAGGCGCGGAGGTGGAGGATCCGCTCGACCACGGACCGCTGCCTTCACCTGACGAGGTATCGGCGCCCCGCACGCGCCGCTGAGCAGGGTTTGAACCCGGGCGCAAGGTGCGGCGCGGCGCCCGTCACGCGCTCGCGTCCGCCTGGCTGCTACGGCTTATTCCAGACTGACAATTGTTACTGGGTTGCTAACGCAAGGTTGAGGGGCCCCCCCTCTTTTCAACGAAACAGTGTCCTGGTTAGCATGCGCTCCCACTGAACCTGGCGCGGTGAACACAACCGCCGCCAGAAGAGTGGGTTGGAGAGCAGCGCTTGCCGGTGACCGTTGACAGTCGATTCGAGTGGGCCGCCCCGGGTTCGGGTGTCGCGCCCCGGCTGTCCGGCCTGTCGAAGCGCTCCGCACCCGCCCCGTTCGTGTTTCAGGTCCTGTCTTTCCACGCGGGCCTGCGCCTTCGCGCCGTCCATGCGACCTCTGGCGTTGGGAAGCGTTCCCTATCGGGCTGTTGTCCACCCACGGCCCGCCATCCGTAAGGGGATGGCCCGCCGCCCCCGGCGGTCCTCTCCTCATGCAGTCGTCGTCTCTTGAAGTTCCGTCACTCGCAGTCCCCTCGTCCGGCAGTTCATCACCCCCAAGAAGGAAGGCGCATGCGTCTCAGGGAAAAGCTGTTGACCAGCCTGCTGCTGGTGCCCATCGCGGGTACCAGCGCGTGGGCCAAGGAGCGGTCGAACTACGACGCGTTCCTGGAGCAGCGGGAGTCCCGCTCGCTCGCCGTTGACTCCAACACGGCGGTGTCCCGCGGGCTTCGCATCGAGCAGAGCGAGCAGCGGCTCGGCGTGCCCACGTTCGCGTGGGCCACTCAGGACGGTGCGCAGTCCAAGTCCGTCATCCGCTCCGGCATGACGGCGGAGAGCGCGGCGCGCGCGCACCTGCAGAACGTGGCGGACAGCTACCGCCTCACGCGTGAAGACGTCTCGGGCGCGAGCCTGCGCTCGCTGCACAACACCGGCAAGGGCGCCATCATCGCGACCTTCAACCAGTCGGTGGGCGGCATCCCGGTCTTCCGCAACGAGATCAAGGTCGTCATGGGCCAGGACCTGCGCCTGGTGGCCGTGAGCGGCTACCTGGCTCCGTCCGAGCTGGGGCTCGCCGCGCGCGCCAAGGCGCGTGGCGCCTTCAACCTGGGCGCCGCGGACGCGGTGTCCGGCGCGTTCAAGGACCTGACGGGCTCCGGCACGCAGGCCACCTCGTTCGTCAACGCGGGCACGAAGGGTGACTACACCTTCTTCGAACTGGCCCCGTCCGCGAAGTCCGCGCTGCCGCAGGACCTGGCCGTCCCGGCCCGCGCCCGGCAGGTGTACTTCATGCTGGCCGGCAAGCTGGAGCCGGCCTGGTACGTGGAAGTGAACGCCGGCCCGAAGGCCGCGCGCTCCAGCCAGTACTACGGCTACGTGGTGTCGGCGGCCACCGGCGCGGTCCTCTTCCGCAACGACCTGTCGGCGGACGCGGGCACCGCGTTCACGTACAAGGTCTGGGCGGAAACGACGGCCCCGTTCCTCCCGGACGACGGTCCCCAGGGCACCGACGCGACCCCGCACCCCACGGGCACGCGCGACGGCTACCAGGCGCCTCTGGACCGCCCGCAGCAGGCCGTCTCCCTGTCCAACAGCCCCTTCAGCAAGGACGACCCCTGGCTGCCGGCCAACGCCACGCAGACCACGGGTAACAACGTGGACGCGTACGCGGACCTGGTCGCGCCGGACGGCTTCACGCCCGGCAGCGCCGACCTCCGCGCGGAGACGACGAGCGACAACACGTTCTCGTACGTCTACGACACGACCAAGGCCCCGGGCACCAGCCCCGAGCAGATCAAGGCCTCGGTGGTGAACCTGTTCTTCGTGAACAACTTCCTGCACGACTGGTACTACGACTCCGGCTTCGACGAGGCCGCGGGCAACGCCCAGGCGTTCAACTTCGGCCGTGGCGGCTTGGACGGTGACCCCATCCAGGCCCAGGCGCAGGACTACGGCGGCCGCGACAACGCGAACATGAGCACGCCGGCCGACGGTGCGTCGCCGCGCATGCAGATGTACGTGTTCAACGGCACGCCCGTGCTGTCCCTCACGGCGCCCGCGTCCCTGGCCGGTGTCTACGAGGCCACCTCCGCGAGCTTCGGCAAGCAGGCCTATGACACGACGGGCGACATCAAGAACGCCCCGGCCGCCAACCTGAATGGCTGCGTCGCGTTCGACGCGGGCTACTTCACCGGGAAGATCGCCCTCATCGACCGCGGCGCGTGCGACTTCAACGTCAAGGCGAACAACGCCCAGAAGGCGGGCGCGATCGCCACGGTCATCGTGAACAGCACGGACGGCAGCCCCATCCCCATGGGTGGCACGAACGCCGCGGTCACGACCCCGGCGCTGATGATCACCAAGGCCGCGGGCGCTGCCTGGAGGGCGGCGCTCGCCACCGAGACGCTGACCGTGAAGTTCCTGCGCGAGCCGAACCAGGACCGCGACGGCACGCTCGACAACGGCATCATCGCGCACGAGTGGGGTCACTACATCAGCAACCGCCTCATCGGTAACGCCGCGGGCCTGAGCAACAACCAGGGCCGCTCGATGGGCGAAGGCTGGGGCGACTTCCACGCGATGCTGATGCAGGTGCGCGCGGAGGACCAGGCCAGGGCGGGCAACAGCAACTGGCAGGGCGTCTACAGCACCGCGGGCTACGTCACCAGCGGCGGCAAGAACCAGGGCTACTACTACGGCATCCGTCGCCTGCCCTACTCGACGGACATGAGCAAGAACGCCTACACGTTCAAGCACATCGCCAACTTCACCACCCTGCCCGGCGAGCTGTCCGCGGGGAGCACCGCCAACAACGCCGAGGTCCACAACAGCGGTGAGGTGTGGGCCACGACGCTGTGGGAGTGCTACGCGAGCCTGCTGAACGCGTACCCGTTCCCGGAGGCGCAGGACCGCATGAAGCGGTACCTCATCGCCGCCTACAAGGCGACGCCGAACGCGCCGACCTTCACGGAAGCGCGTGACGCGGTGCTGGCCGTCGCCCTGGCGAGCGACCCGGCGGACTACTCCCGCTTCGTCAACGCCTTCGCCAAGCGCGGCCTGGGCTTCGGCGCCAAGTCGCCGGACCGCGATGCGTTCGACCACATCGGCGTGGTGGAGAGCTTCGCCTCTGGCGGCAACCTGGAGGTCACCCGCATCGCGCTGACCGACAACGCGGGCGGCTGCGATCAGGACGGCATCCTCGACGTCGGCGAGCAGGGTGAGCTGAAGATCACCGTGCGCAACGTGGGCGGCAACGGGCTGAGCGCCTTCTCGGGCACCGTCAGCACGACCAGCACCACGGCCACGCTGGAGTTCCCCAACGGCACCACGGTCAACGTCCCCGCCCTGTCGCGCGGCGCGGAGGCCACGGTCACCGTGCCCGTCAACGTCACCGCGGTGTCCGGCTCGCCCGCGCGCGCCGGCCTGAAGGTCACCTTCGACTCCAACGAGATCCCGGCGGCGTCGAAGACCGTGACGTTCGATCCGCGCGTCAACTACGACGACGTGTCGGCCACCAGCAACACGGAGACCTTCGAGTCCGGGCTCGCCGGCTGGACGGTGTCGCGGAACCTGTCGGCCTCCGGTGACTTCACGCTGTCCGGCACGCCGGCGAACCACTTCGTGAACGGCAAGGACCCGGGGACCATCGCGGAGACCACCATCACCAGCCCCTGGCTGTCGGTGGACGACGCGGCTGACTTCGTCCTGAGCTACAAGTACCGCCACTCCTTCGAGTTCGACTCCAACGCCTCCTACGACGGCGCGGTGCTCGAGTTCACGGTCGACGGCATCGACTGGATCGACCCCTGGGATCTGTACCCGGTGGTGGACGCGGATCCGGGCTACGTGGACTACATCGCCGCGGGGGGTGGCAATCCCCTCGAGGACCGCGCCGCGATGGCGCAGGTGAGCACGGGCTTCCCGGCCTTCAAGAGCGCGAGCATCAACTTCGGTGACTTCTTCCCCAGCCTGGGCCTGAAGAACGTCCGCTTCCGCTTCCGCATTGGCGGCGACGCGGGCGTGGGCGGGTACGGCCTGGACCTGGATGACGTGAAGTTCGAGGGCGCCACGGCGGTGTTCGCGAGCCAGCCGGATCAGCCGGCCTCCACCGGCACGTGCAACGTGCCGCCGGTGGCCAACGCGGGTCCGTCGCGCGTGGGCACGGGGGCGGTCGCGGAGGGCACGCTCGTCAACGGCGTCCTCAACCGCACCACCATCCGCCTGAACGGCACGGGCAGCATCGACCCGGATGCCGCCGTGGGCGACACGCTCACCTACAACTGGACGCAGGTCGGCGGCGCCACGCCGGTCACGCTGACCGGCGCGGACACCGCGACGCCGAGCTTCGTGGCGGACGTGGACTACAACGACGTCATCACCTTCCAGCTCGTCGTCACCGACGCGACTGGCAAGGCCAGCGCCCCGAAGACGGTGGACATCCAGATCAACAACGTGAACCAGCCCCCGGTCGCCGCGGCTTCCGCGCCGGCCTCGGTGAACGAGGGTGACACCAACGTGACCCTGGACGCGTCCGCGTCCACGGATGCGGATACGGTCGACCAGGGCGTCCTGACGTACGCCTGGGCCCAGACGGGCGGCACGCCCAAGGCCACGCTGGCCAACGCCACCAAGGCGAAGGCCACGTTCACGGCTCCGGAAGTGACGGCGGACTCGCAGCTGACCTTCACGGTCACCGTGACGGACGGCAGCGGCGCGAAGGCCACCAAGGCCGTCGCCGTGACGGTGAAGAACGTGGACCGCGCTCCGGTGGCCAACGCCGGCGCGGACATCGAGGCGGATGCCCGCTCCACGGTGACGCTGGCCGGCTCCGGCTCGGATGCGGACGGCACGGCGGTCACCTTCCTCTGGGAGCAGACCTCCGGCACCACGGTGACGCTGACGGGTGCGGACACGGCGACGGCGAGCTTCACGGCGCCGGACGTCAGCGCCCCCACCGAGCTCAGCTTCAAGCTCACGGTGACTTCGGCCGGCGTGTCCACGTCGGACCTGGTCAACGTCACGGTCCGCAAGGCCAACCGCCACCCGGTGGGCCAGGCTCCGGCCGCCATGGACGCGGACGAGGGCAGCAACGTGGAGCTGGACGCTTCCGGCATCACGGATCCGGACGGTGACGTGCTCACCTACGCCTGGACCCAGGTCGGTGGTCCCTCCGTGCAGGCCACGGGCGGCTCCTCCGCCGTGCTGAAGTTCACGGCGCCGCAGGTCCAGGCCAACACGGCCGTGGCCTTCAGCCTGACCGTGACGGACTCCGACGGCGCCGCCTCCGGCCCGTTCGTCTACACGGTGAACGTGAAGCAGGTGAACCAGGCGCCGGTCGCCAAGACCCGGGTCATCTCGGGTGTGCGCGGCGGCGAGCTGGTGAAGATGGACGCCTCCGGTTCCACGGATCCGGACAACGAGGCGCTGACCTACACCTGGACGCAGACGGGTGGCCCGTCCGTGACGCTGACCGGCGCCAACTCCGCCGAGGCCAGCTTCACCCCGCCGGCGAAGAAGACGCTGGAGAACTACACCTTCACCGTGACGGTGAAGGACGCGGCCGGTGCCACCAGCACCGCCGAGCAGAAGGTCTCCGTGCCGAAGTCCGACGACGGCGGCGGCTGCTCCTCCACGGGCGGCTCCGCTGGCGGCATGGCGCCGCTGATGGCGCTGTTCGCGGCGATGGCGCTCGCGCGCCGTCGCAAGGCGTAAGCCGGCGCTTCATCCTGAAGCCCTGAAGTGACGGGGGCGGTCCTCACCTGAGTGGGGGCCGCCCCTTCTTCATTTCCGGCGGACGTCCGCGGGCGGAAGGATGCGGTAGGCTCGCGCGCCTCATGGCACGCACGTTCCAGGTGGGAGACACCTTCACCCACGTCCGCCAATGCGACCGGCTGCGGCCGGTGTATTACGCGGGCGCTTCCGGGGACTACAACCCCATCCACATCGACCCGGAGGTGGGAAGGCAGGCCGGCTTCAACGGCGTCATCCTCCAGGGGCTCTGCACGCTGGGCTGGGCCGTGGAGGCCGTGGCCGTCTTCGTGGGCGACCCGGGCCGGGTGCGCCGCGTGAGGGTGCGCTTCTCCCGGCCGGTGCTCCCCGAGGACACCGTCACCTTCCAGGGCCGCGTCACCGCCGTCGCGGACGGCCGGCTGACGACGGAAGTCTCCGCCACCAACCAGCGCGGCGAGCCCGTCCTCCGGGGCGCCGTCGTCGAAACCTCGCTCGGATAGCCATGGCCCTGGACCCCAAGTTCGTCGGCCGTGCCTACGGCCCCTTCACCTACGAAATCGGCCGGGAGAAGCTGCGCGAGTTCTCCCTCATCCTCGGCGGCTCCGTGCCCTCCGCGGGCACCTTCGGCGAGCCCCCGGCGCACGTGAGCCCCCTGCTCTACTCGCAGGAGGCGGCGCAGGCCGGGCCCTACGGCGACGTCATCGCCTTTCCCAGCTTCGCGGTGGTGTTCGCCATCCGCCCCTTCAGCGCCGCCATCGCGGACCCGGAGCTGGGCGTGGACCGCGTGCGGCTGGTGCACGGGGAGCAGGAGCTGGAGTTCCTGGGCGTGATGCGCCCCGGGGACGTGCTCACCACCACGGGCCAGATTACCGAGCTGTACCGCAAGGCCGGGATGGACTTCCTCGT
This sequence comes from Corallococcus exercitus, assembly GCF_003611585.1. GTDB lineage: Bacteria > Myxococcota > Myxococcia > Myxococcales > Myxococcaceae > Corallococcus > Corallococcus exercitus. The sequence continues at coordinate 22,784 of NZ_RAVW01000094.1, forward strand.
CGTCACCACGGAGACGCGCAACGCGAAGGGCGAGCCCGTGGTGCGCGGCGTCTGGACGGCCGTCATCCGCCCCGCGTGACGCCAGCGGCGGCGCGGCCTACTCGCCGGGGGCGATGATGCCCTCGTCGAGCAGCTGCGCGAGGATGCGCGCGGTGTCCAGGCGCGACATGCCCGACAGCGCGAAGAGGTCGTCGAAGCTCACCGCGCCGTCAATCTGCGCCAGCACGAAGCCCGCGCGGTGGTCCAGGTTGAGCCAGATGATGTCGTCCGGCTGAAGCCGCACGCGCGGCATGCGGTTCAGGTCCCCCAGCCGGGCCTCCAGCATGGACACCAGGATGCGCTCGCTGCGGTCCCTCAGCGCCTCCACGCGCGGGTTCTCCGGCGCCAGCGACTGCGCCCGGCGCAAGAGCTCCACCGCGCCGGAGTGGTCATCCAGCGCCAGCAGGTCCTCCGCTCCCCGCAGCAGGCTCTCCACCTCCGAGCCCTCCGGCAGCCCGCCCGCCGGGGTGAAGGTGTCCGGCAGCCCGAACTCCTGCGTGCGGTGCGCCTCCGCGATGAGATCCAACGCGTCGCCGCGCATCCCCGTCCCTTCGGGCAGGCTCACGGACTCGCGCAAGGGGGCCTCCACGGGGCCCGGCTTGGAGGGACCGGTCCAGGCGCCCCAGTCCACCTCCTGGTCGGGGCTCGCCAGGTTCCACCCGGTATCCCCTCCGGCGCTCCCCTGCTCCGGTGAGCCGTCCCGCCCCAGCAGCCGGCGCGCGCGCGCGTTGGCGGGGTCCAGCTCCAGGGCCCTCGCGAACAGCTTCTCCGCGCCGGCCATGTCGCCACTCAGTCGCAACAGCAACCCGGCTTCGACCAGCGCCTTGGCCCGGAGCGCGTTCATGGGCTACCTCCCCGGCGTTCCGCGCGAGCCGGCCGAGCGCAACAGAGGCAGGCTCTGGGCCAGGGCCTCGCAGGCCCGCGTGAGCGCGCCCACGTCCTCCGTGCCGCGCGCCTGGCGCGCATGGTCCAGGGCGGCCTCCGCGCGGGCGACGACGTCCGGCGACAGGCCTCCGGCCCCGGGCATCAGCCGCACGCGGGAGAGCGCGTCCACCAGGTCCCGGGCCAGGGTGTCCAGCTCCACGCGCTTGGACTTCAGTTCCTCCGTGTTGCGCGCCGCCACCAGCCAGTCGCGCTGCTCCTCCATGATGCGGCGCAGCTCGTCCTCGGTGAGGCCGCTGGAGGCGGTGACGGTGATGGACTGGCGCAGGCCCGTGTCGCGGTCTCGCGCGGACACCGACACGATGCCCTCCGCGTTGATGTCGAACGTCACCTCAATCTCCACCTGCCCGCGCGGCGCCTCGCGCAGGCCGGTGAGGAGGAACTCGCCCAGCAGCTCGTTGTGGTGGGCCAGCTCGTGCTCGCCCTGGAGCACCATGATCTTCACCGTGCGCTGGAAGTCCTTGGAGGTGGCGAACACCTCCGTGGCGGACGTGGGCACGGTGGTGTTGCGCGGAATCAGCCGGCGCACGTAGCCGCCCGCGATGGCCACGCCCATGCTCTGCGGCGTGACGTCCAGCAGGAGCAGCTCGCTCTCCTGCCCCACCAGGGCGTGCGCCTGGATGGCGGCGCCCAGGGCGACGACCTCCTCGGCGTGCACGCCCTTGCAGGGCTCGCGGCGGAAGTACTGGCGCACCTGTTCGATGATGCGGGGCATGCGCGACATGCCCCCCACGAGGATGACCTCCTTGAGCTCCGAGGGGCGCACCTTCGCCTCGCCCAGCACTTCGGACGTGATGCCCACCAGGCGCTCGCCCAGGTCCGCGGTGAGGTCCTCCAGCTTCTCGCGGGTGAGCGTGGACTGCAGGTGCAGCGCGGCGCCTCCGCCCGGCGGCGTGCAGATGAAGGGCAGGTGCAGCTGCGTCTCCTTCACCGACGACAGCTCCACCTTCGCCTTCTCCGCGGCGTCCTTCAGCCGCTGCAGCGCCATGCGGTCCTTGCGCAGGTCGATGCCGTGCTCCTTGGCGAAGCTGAACACCATCCACTCGATGATGCGGTGGTCCCAGTCCTCGCCGCCGAGGAAGGTGTCACCGCCGGTGGCCACCACGTCGAAGATGCCGTTGTTGATCTCCAGCACCGACACGTCGAAGGTGCCGCCGCCCAGGTCCAGCACGGCGATCTTCCCGTTCACCGTGCGCCCGAAGCCGTAGGCCAGCGCCGCCGCGGTGGGCTCGTTGATGATGCGCAGCACCTCCAGCCCCGCGATGCGGCCCGCGTCCTTGGTGGCCTGGCGCTGGCCGTCGTTGAAGTAGGCCGGCACGGTGATGACGGCCTGGGTGACGGGCCGGCCGAAGTGCGCCTCCGCGTCCGCCTTCAGCTCCGCGAGAATCATGGCGCTGACCTCCGGCACGGCGAGGTCGCGGCCCGCCAGCCGGATGCGCACGTCGTCGTGCTGGCCGCATACCACCTGGTACGTGAGCGCGCGCATCGCGTCCTGCACCGGGTGCGAGGAGAACTTGCGGCCGATGAGGCGCTTCGCCGCGGACACCGTCTCCTGCGGGTTGGTGATGGCCTGCCGCTTGGCGATGCCGCCCACCAGCCGCTTGCCGTTCTTCGACACCGCCACCACGGACGGGGTGAGGGGCTGGCCGGTGCGGTTCTTGATGATGATGGGCTGACCGTCCTGCACAGTGGCGACGAGGCTGTTCGTCGTCCCCAGGTCGATGCCAATCAGCGGTTCGGGCTCAGCAGCCATGGGGACGCCTGCACCTCATCACGTGAACGTCCAGCGCAGCTTCTTGAGGGCGGCGCGAGCGTCGGCGTTGTCCGGATCCAGGCGCACGACGTCCTCGAAGTGCAGCTTGGCCTGCTTCTTCTGCCCCGCCACCAGGAGCAGCTGCGCCAGCAGCAGCTGGTAGTCCGCGCGCCCCGGCTTCAGCTCCACCGCGCGCTGCGCGAGCTTCAGCACCTCCTGCGGGTCCTGCGTCAGCTCCCGCCCCACGCGCGCCGCCTGGTAGGCCGCCTCCGGGTTGTCCGCGTTGAGCGACACGGCCAGCTTGTAGGCCGCCTGGGCACCGGCGAAGTCGCCGCGCATCTCCAGTTGCTGGCCGCGCTCCACCTCCGCCTGAGCGCGGTGCAGGTCGTGCTTGCGGCGCGCCTCCACCAGCAGTTGGGAGACCTCGCGGTTCTTCGGGTCCAGGCCCAGCACGTGGTTGAAGTCCTGGTAGGCCCGCTCAAAGTCTCCGCGCGCGGTGGCCGCCTTGCCCCGGGCGATGAGCTCCGTGAGCTTGTGGCTGCGCGCCATGTACGGGTGGCGCGCGAGCCGGGCCTGGCGCTCGGCGCGGCGGGCCTCGGACTCCGGATCATCCGCGGGCGCGGCGGCCGGAGGCGGCACCGCGCCGAAGGCCCCCGAGGGCGGACGCGCCCCCGATGCGGCGGGCGGCGTCACCGCCGCGAAGGTGCCGGAGGACGTACGCGCGCCCGAAGCCGCGGGCGGCGTCACCGCCGCGAAGGTGCCGGAAGGCGCGCGCGGGGCCGGGGCGGCCGGCGGCGGAGTGGCT
>NZ_RAVW01000949.1 GCF_003611585.1 Corallococcus exercitus
CTCTATACTGGATTTAATATTCACCAAAGATGTTTAACTGATTGAAATGAAAAATATCCTTGTTATTTCAGGTCATCCTGAGCTTACCCATTCCGTCGCCAATGCCACTATTCTTGATGAAGTGGAGACCGCCCTTCCCGATGTTGAGATTCGTCGTCTGGACAGGCTCTATCCGGATGGCAAATTCAACATCGCGGCGGAGCAGAAAAGCCTGCTCAGGGCCGATGTGATTGTCTGGCAGTTCCCTTTTTCCTGGTATGGGCTGCCAGGATTAATGAAAAAATGGCTGGACGAGGTCTTTGTTCACGGCTTCGCGCATGGCTCAACGGCGAAACTGGGCGGTAAAAAGCTGATCCTCTCCTTTACAACGGGAGCGCCAGAGG
>NZ_RAVW01000950.1 GCF_003611585.1 Corallococcus exercitus
CAGGTGAATCATCATCACAATCATCTGCTTTAATCTTCGGTGGTTTACTCAGTCTATTAGGACTTGGTTTATTACGTCGATCATCTAAACAAAACCGTTCTTCAATGAAATAAGCATCACATTAAAAAACCCCTGATTGTGCGATGATGTGCAATCAGGGGTTTCATTCTATATTAAATTTCAGTCGTTAATGACTCTAATTCGTCCACTAATTCGCCAATATAAGCAATCGTATCTTTAAGTGGTTGATCTGTTGTGACATCGATACCTGCAAGTTGTGCCAATTCAACAGGGGACATACTTCCACCTGCGCTTAATGTGTTCAACCAATCTTGAACAGCAGTCTCACCTTCATTTTTAATACGTTGTGCCATAATCGTACC
>NZ_RAVW01000951.1 GCF_003611585.1 Corallococcus exercitus
GTCGATGGGGCGTTATCTGGCGTTAGGGTTAATTGCGCTACCCATTGCCTGGCTGGGACGCGTGCGTCTGCGTCAGTTGGCGCGTCGGGACTGGCTTACCGCCTTGATGCTCACTATGATGGGCAACCTCATTTATTACTTCTGCCTTGCCAGTGCCATTCAACGTACTGGCGCGCCTGTTTCCACGATGATTATCGGCACCCTGCCGGTGGTCATTCCTGTCTTTGCCAATCTGCTTTATAGCCAGCGCGACGGCAAACTCGCGTGGGGAAAACTCGCCCCGGCACTGATTTGTATTGGCATCGGCCTGGCGAGTGTGAATATTGCTGAGTTAAACCACGGACTCCCCGATTTTGACTGGGCACGTTATACCTCTGGCAT
>NZ_RAVW01000952.1 GCF_003611585.1 Corallococcus exercitus
GTTCTGCGGTCGCTGTCAGTGCCGCTTGTGCCACTTGGCCGCGTTGATCGTTGAACCCGCACAGAGCAGTCTTCTACGCCGCACGCACGGTGGTCTTCCAGCGCTTACCGGCTTCCGTGTCTAGCACAGTGAGCACGCCGAGCGCGGCGAGGCTATCCAGGATGTCTTCCACGTCCTTGCGCTTCGCACGTTTGAACAGCGCCGCTACGCTTGCTACCGAGACAGCGCGGCCGGAGGTCGCGACGTGGTCACGTACCGCGGCAATCTGCTCTGACAACCTTTTAGGCCACGGCCCGGCCTCCGCTGCGTCAGTCGGCTCAACCTCGGCCTCCTCCTCGGTCGCGGGCAGATGCCCTTGCGCGATAGCGCGGACGCCGGGCG
>NZ_RAVW01000953.1 GCF_003611585.1 Corallococcus exercitus
GTAATAATCCGTTAAACAATGCGCGTAATAACAAGGCAGCAAGTACGCCATTATGTCCAGCTCGGGTGACATCAAGGCAATAAAATGCCAGATCGTTTTCCGAAAGTGCGGCAATATCAAGCACCAGGCCGGGTTTGTCCGCGGCAACCAATTGACGATAATTAACCCGGCAATGGGAAATCACCTGCTGAACCGGCGGTTGCAATTCCTGTAATAATTTCGCCGCTGCGGCAGGGTTATCAACCATTGCATCCCAGTCGCGAAAAAGCCTTTCCTCTTCCTCAACGCGGGAATTAAACATGCTGGGATAGAGACAGGCAAAAACCATCTCGCGCAAGCGATTCAGATCTTTAACTGGTTTCAGCAAAACATCTTCAACGC
>NZ_RAVW01000954.1 GCF_003611585.1 Corallococcus exercitus
GGGCCAGCCAGGGCGTGCGGGGCACCGGCGGGGCGCTGGTGGAGGACGCGGAGGCCGCGATGCGGGTGGCGCTGGAGAACGCGGGCACGTCCGCGCTCGCGGTGGCGTCGCTGCACGGCGGGGCCCGGGTGGCGCTGGCGCTCCAGGAGCGGCACCCGGCGGTGGGCGGACTGTGTCTGGTGGCGCCGGATGTGGACCCGCTGTCGCTCGTGCGACTGTCGTGTCCGCTGCTGGTGATTGTCGGGGCGGAGGACACCCGGGTGCCCCTGGCGGCGCTGGCCGCCGCTGTCGCCGAGGCCGGTGGGGATTTAGAGGTCATCGACGATGCCGGGGCGACCTTCCATCGCAACCCTGTCTCTTATACACCTCTGACGCTGGCGA
>NZ_RAVW01000955.1 GCF_003611585.1 Corallococcus exercitus
TGTCTGGGAACACGCTTATTACATCGACTATCGCAATGCACGTCCTGGCTATCTGGAGCACTTCTGGGCGCTGGTGAACTGGGAATTCGTAGCGAAAAATCTCGCTGCATAATAACTGATGGCAAATGCAGCATTGCCTGAAGCGCTACGCTTATCAGGCCTACGAAAATCTTGCAATGTATTGAATTTTCATGATTTTGTAGGCCGAATAAGGCGTTCACGCCGCATCCGGCAAAAAGCTGCCCGCACAATAACATCATTCTTCCTGAACACGTTTTACCGCAAATTATCATCGCTACTGAAACCGATTACACCAACCACGCCAGACAAAGATTTGTAATATTTTCATATTATTATTCGGATTTCATAGTTGTTACATTT
>NZ_RAVW01000956.1 GCF_003611585.1 Corallococcus exercitus
GTTGACGTTGGGCGTGGCATCCATGCTGCTCGGCTTTCTCATCCGTCCGACGATTCAGCCACAAGGGGCAAGCCGCCAGCAGGAGAGCACCGGTTGGTCTGCGTGGTTGGCGTTGGTTCGCCAGAACTGGCGCGTTCTGGCCTGCGTTTGTTTATTGCAGGGGGCGCATGCGGCCTATTACGGTTTTAGCGCCATGTACTGGCAGGCTGCTGGCTACTCGGCCTCGGCGGTGGGCTATTTGTGGTCGCTGGGCGTGGTGGCGGAAGTCATTATCTTTGCGCTGAGTAATAAACTTTTCCGCCGTTGTAGTGCACGCGATATGCTGTTGATCTCAGCGATTTGCGGCGTAGTGCGCTGGGGCATTATGGGAGCAACTACGG
>NZ_RAVW01000957.1 GCF_003611585.1 Corallococcus exercitus
GCTTAAAAACTACGCAATTTATTGATTAATTAAGAAATTTAAAGAAAAAAGATAGTTAATAGAAACGGATGATTATTGAGGATTGAGCACGTTTTCCTTAATGTCATTTATACCGGGATCTAAACTAAAATTGGCGGCCGCGCATTCCCGGCGCGGGGTAATACGGAGATATCATCATGGGCAAATTAGGTGAAAACGTTCCGCTTCTTATCGATAAAGCCGTAGATTTCATGGCATCGAGCCAGGCGTTCCGGGAGTATCTGAAAAAACTACCTCCCCGTAACGCGATTCCGTCCGGAATACCTGATGAAAGCGTGCCGTTATATCTACAACGTCTGGAGTATTATCGTCGGCTTTATCGGCCGAAGCAGGTAGAGGG
>NZ_RAVW01000958.1 GCF_003611585.1 Corallococcus exercitus
GCACATGGATCGTGGAAGATTGCTTATGCCGACTTTATGACCGCGATGATGGCCTTTTTTCTGGTGATGTGGCTAATCTCCATCTCCCGCCCAAAAGAGCTGATTCAGATTGCGGAGTACTTCCGGACTCCACTGGCGACTGCGGTTACGGGCGGCGATCGCATTTCTAATAGGGAAAGCCCAATTCCCGGTGGGGGTGATGATTACACCCAAAGCCAGGGGGAAGTGAATAAGCAGCCGAACATCGAAGAGCTGAAAAAACGCATGGAGCAAAGTCGATTGCGGAAATTGCGTGGCGATCTCGACCAGTTGATAGAGTCCGATCCGAACCTGCGGGCGTTACGTCCACATCTCAAAATCGATCTGGTCCAGGAAGGTC
>NZ_RAVW01000095.1 GCF_003611585.1 Corallococcus exercitus
CCCGCGGGGGGCCTGCCCCCCACCAGGCCGCCTTCCATGCAGAAAGTCCTTGCTCCTCTTGCCCTGAGCGCCGCCCTTCTTGTTCCCGCGATCGCGGGCGCCCAGGACACCCCCAGCGCCGGCTCCAACGCGATGAAGGACCGGCCCGCGGTGACCTTCAACGAGGTCGAGCGCGGTGTGTACTTCGGCGTGTACGGCGGTCCGTCGTGGATCACCAACCCGCCCGCGGACTCCGGCCCGCGGCCCTTCTCCTCCGGCCAGATGGCCCAGGTGGAGCTGGGTGTGGACCTGGGCGAGCGTCTGTCCCTGGGCGTCTTCTTCATGGGCTCCGCCAACCGCGCGGGCGCCGAGTACGTCGGCTACTCGCAGGGCGCCGCGTCCGGTGACTTCACCATGCTGGTGCCGGGCGCCGTGCTGCGCGCCCGCCTGGTGGGCTTCGCTGACAGCCAGGAGGTCAAGCGGACGTGGATCTACGCCCGTGCTGGCGTGGGCTACGCGATGTTCTCTCCCAAGAAGCTCCTCCCGGATTCCGACATTCTTGTGTTTGCCGGGCCCGGAGTGGAGTACTACACGCGGCTGCGCCACTTCTCGGTGGGGCTGGAGGTCGTGGGGAACTACCTCGCCTCCAAGGGCGCCTTCGGGTTCGCGGTGGCGCCCAACATTCGCTACGCGTTCTAGCGGGAGATTCACGTGGCTCAGGAGAATGGAAGCGGTGGATCGCGTCCGGGTGGACGCGGTCCGAACGGGGGCGCGCCGGGCCAGGGGCCCCGTCGTGACGGACCGGGAGGCTTCGGCGGTCGTGGCGGTCCGGGCGGTGGCCGGGGTGAAGGTCGCGGCCGGGGTGAAGGCCGTGGCCGTGATCGCGACGCGGGCCCGGTGGGGCCCGGCCAGCGCGTCATCGCCGAGCTGAGCGTCCTGGAGAAGGCGCTCTCCAAGAACGACTTCGCGGCGGAGAAGGGTCCGCTGGAGGCCATCGTCCGCTCGCTGCGGCCCATGAACCTCAAGTCGCTCGACGACCTGGACCTCAACACGCGTGGCCGCCTCATCACCACGCTCCTGCGCGTGCAGCGCCAGCCGAAGCCGGCCCTGCCGGAAGCGGGCGCGGAAGGCGCGGCGCCGGAGGCTTCCGCCTCCACGGAAGCCGCTCCCTCCGAGGCTCCGGCCGCGGAAGGCGCGGCCGAGGGTGCCACGCCGGCCGAAGGGGGCGCGCCCGCCGAGGCGGCTCCCGCGGCTCCGGCCGTGGATCCCGCCAAGGAGAAGCACGCCGCCTGGGTGGACGTGATGGCGCTGGTGGGCCGTGTCTGGCGGGCCGCGGGTGACGCGGACCGTTCCCAGGCGGCCTTCGCGCTGAGCGGCCGTGAACCGGCGCCGGAGCCCGCCGCCCCGGCCCGCGAGGAGCGCGCCGAGCGTCCTCCTCGGGGTGACCGTCCGGAGCGTGGCGAGCGTCCGGCTCGCGGTGAGCGTCCTCCCCGTGGCGAGCGTCCGGAGCGCGGCGCGGCCGGTGAGCGGCGCGAGCGTCCGCCCCGGGCCGAGCGCCCCGAGCGTGGCGAGCGTCCTCCGCGCGGTGAGCGCCCCGAGCGCGCGCCGATGCCGGAGCTGACGGGCGACTGGAAGGAGCAGGCGACCCAGCTGGAAGGCATGGGCCGCACGCGCGACGCCGCGCGCCTGCACGAGCGCAACAACAGCTTCGCGGACGCCACCCGCCTGTTCGAGGCGGGCGGTGACCTGAAGAGCGCGCTGCGCACGGCGCTGTCCGGCCAGGACAACGACGCGGCCCGCCGCCTCGTGGGCACGCTGCCCGCGGAGCAGATCGGCCCCACGCTGGAGAAGGCCGGCGCGTACGAGCTGCTCATGGAGCACTACGTCGCCAAGGCCGACTTCGAGAACGTCGCCCGCCTGTACGAGCGCGCGCGGCAGTTCGACCAGGCGGCCCTCGCGTACGAGCGCGCCAACAAGCTGACCCTGGCGCGCAAGGCGTACGAGCGCGCCCGGGACCTGGCCAGCGCCAACCGCATCCGGGGCATGGAGGTGAAGGCCCTGGTGGAGCGTGGCGACCGGCTGGGCGCGGCGACCCTGCTGGTGGCCGTGGGCCAGCGGCGCGAGGCGGTGGAGGTGCTGAGCCCCCTGCCTCCTCCCAAGGCGTTCCATTTCATGCAGCGGCTCACCCTGGAGGACGAGGCCAAGGAGCTCGCGCAGCGCGAGCTGGCCCGTGCCGAACAGGAGCAGAAGCCCGCCGGCCGCGCCCGGTGGCTGGAGCTCCTGGGTGACACGGCCGCCGCCGCGGAGACGTGGACGCAGGCGGGCCGCAAGGACAAGGCGCTGCCCCTCTACGAGAAGCTCGGTGGGGAGCACCTGCCCCGCGCCGCGCAGCTCGCCGAGGAGCTGCAGCAGCGTGACAAGGCCATCGCCCTGTACACGCAGCTCAACGACAGCGCGGGTGTGGAGCGTGCGAAGGCCCTCCCCGAGGCCCCCGCCACGCCTCCCGCCGGCAGCACGCCGGACGCCGGTGACGACGCGGACTCCGCAGCGTCGCCGACGGAAAATGCTTCCTCGGCTGGCGAGCAAGAAAGCCAATAATTCCCGCCGGTTGACGGGTTTTGCATGATTGCCCGGGGGCGCCCGTGGCCGGTACACTCCGGCCGCTGGCGCCCTCGTTTCATTCCCCCTTTGGCCAACGAGCATCATGGAACAGCCTTCCGCCCCTGCGCGTCCCACGCTGCGTGTGACCGACGACCGCTCCTTCGTTGAAACCGAAGCGGCCCTGGAGAAGACGGGTCGTGTCGAGGAGCTGATCCGCCTGTACGAGGGGCGCTCGCGGGACGTTCCCACCGAGGAAGCGGCGCGCCTGCTGTGCCGCGCGGCGGAGCTGGCCCACGAGCGTCAGCGCAACGCGCCGCGCGCGGAGGACCTGCTCAAGCGCGCGCTGCTCGTCGCGAAGGACCCGATGCCCGCGCTGCGCGGTCTCAAGCGGCTGCATGAGATCCGCCAGGACTCCTCGTCGCTGGTGGACGTGCTGGAGCGGCTGGGCGCCGCGACGCAGGGCGAGGAGAGCGCGGCCCACTACCTGAAGGCCGCGGACCTCTACGAGCAGAAGCTCTTCCGGCGCGATCGCGCGGTGCTGTGCCTGCAGCGCGCGGCGCGGGTGAAGCCGGACCGCGCGACGTTCCGGCGCGTGCGCCAGCTGCTCCTGTCCGAGGAGCGCTTCCAGCCGGCGTTCGAAGCGCTGCAGCGCGAGCGCGCCGCGATGGGCGACGCGGGCATGGCGGAGGAGTACGCCGCGCTCGCGGAGCGGCTGGTGGACGACCCCACCGAGCACGCGCTGGCGCAGCAGGTGCTGGACGTGGCGCGGGAGCTGGATCCGCAGAACGCGCGCGCGGACAAGGCCGCCCGCGCGATGCAGCGCTTCGAGCAGGTGTGGCGCGACAAGGTGCGCATGCTGCGCGGCATGTCGCTGGAGGAGCGCGACCGCAAGAGCGCCGCGCGCCTGTCGCTGCTCGTGGCGAAGCTGTTCGCCTGGTACGACCCGGGCTCCGCCGCCAAGGTGAAGGAGGCGCTGGACCGCTGCTTCCTCCTGTGGCCGGGCATGCCGGAAGCGCTCACGCTCATCGAGCGGATGGCGGGGCGCGCGGGAGACTACGGGCCCGCGCTCGCGCAGCTGGAGGCGATGGCGGGCGAGGCGCGCGACCGCACGGCGCAGGTGGACCTGTGGCTGCGCGTGGGCACGCTCAAGCTGGGCCGGATGAACGACGCGGCCGGTGCGCTGGCCGCCTTCGAGAAGGCCGTGGCGGCGGATGCGTCGCGCGCGGACGCGGCCAGCCTGGCCGCGGAGCTGATGCTGGGCCAGGAGCGCTACGCGGACGCGGTGGCCACGCTGGAGCGCTACCTGGGCACGGTGAAGGACCGCGCGCAGCAGGCCAGCCTGCGCCTGCGTCTGGCGGACCTGTGCATGCAGCAGCTGAAGGACGCGGACGCGGCGCGCGCGCACCTGGAGGCGGCGCTGAAGCTGGAGCCCACCAACGCGCTCGCGGCCTTCCAGCTGTCGCGCCTGCTGGCGGAGGACGAGAAGCTGGACGAGGTGCTGCCGCTCCTGGAGCTGGCCATGCTCGCCCCGCGTCCGCGCGCGGAGCGCGTGGCGTTCTGTGAAGCGCTGGCGCTGATGTTCGAGGAGCAGGAGAACGCGCGCGGCGCCTTCGAGGTGCTGGCGCGCGCGCTGGAGCTGGAGCCGGGTCGGCCGCTCCTGCTCAACACGGTGGTGGAGCACGCGGAGAAGGCCAACGCGCAGCCGGCGCTGGCCCATGCGCTGTTGCGCGCGGCGCAGGGGGCGACGCCTCCGGCCGTGGCGGTGGCGCTGTGGCGGCATCTGGCGCAGCTGCTCCAGGGCCCGCTGGCGGACCCCGTGCGGGCGGAGGCCGCGTGGCGCGAGGTGCTCTCGCGCGTGCCGGGTGACTCCGTGGCGAGCGAGGCCGTGAAGTCGCTGCAGGCGGCCGCGGCGCTGGCGGATGATCCGAAGACGCGGCTGGAGACGGACATCGCGCGGCGCGAGGCAGCCGGTGCCTCGCCCGTGGAGCTGGAGCCCTTCGTGCGCCAGTGGGTGCAGCTGGCGCCGGAGGACACCCAGGCGGTGCAGCGGCTGCAGGCGCTGTGCGTGGCGCTGTCGAAGTTCGACGAGGCGGCGACGCTGGCGGGGAAGCTGGCGACGCTCTCCGAGACGCAGCTCGAGCGCAACGAGTGGACCGCGCGGCAGGCGAAGCTGTACGCGGAGCGGCTCAACCGCCAGGAGGACGCGGCGGACCTGTTCCTCGCGCTGCTGGCGGAGAACGTGTCCACGGGCGTGGTGGTGGGCGGCCTGGAGCGGCTGGCGGCCGGAGGCGTGCGCACGGCCGCGCTGACGGAGGCGCTGGCGAACCACTACGGCCGCACGGGTGACCACCAGCGGCAGGTGGCGGCGCTCCAGCAGCAGCTGGACTCCACGACGGACGCGGCCACGCGCAAGCGGCTGCTGACGGTGCTGGCCAGCATCCACGAGAAGCAGCTCGCGGACAGCCGCGCCGCCTTCGACACGCGGCTGCGCATGGTGCGCGAGGAGCCGAAGGACGAGGCGGGACGCGCGGAGACGGCGCGTCTGGCGCGCGACCTGTCCGCGCACGCGGAGCTGGGTCGGGTGCTGCGCACGCTCGCCACGGAGTCCGAGGACCCCATCCTCGCGGTGCAGCTGCTCTCCGAGGCGTCGGTGCTGGCGGAGGAGGGCGGGATGGCGGCGGAGGCCATCACGGCGCTGGAGGCCGCGCTGTCGCGCTCGCCCGAGTCGCCGCAGGTGCTCCAGCGCCTCGTGCGGCTGTACGGGCGCGCGGGCCGCTCCGCGGACGCGGAGACGCTGCTGCGCAAGCGCATCCACGCCACGCGCGGGCCGGAGCGGTTGGACCTGCTGCTGCGGCTCGTGGACCTGAACGTGGAGCTGGGCCGTCCGCAGCAGGCGGCCGAAGCGCTCCAGGCCGCCATCACGCATGGTGGCGAGGAGGGCCGGCACCTGCCGCGCCTGGCGGAGCTCTACGAGAAGGCCGGCATGCAGCGCGAGCTGGGGGACACCCTGGCGCGGATGATCGGCCTGGCGGAGACGGCCGGTGACGCCGACCACGTGTCGCGGCTGAAGCTGCGCCGCGCCCAGCTGCTGCAGGGCTCGCAGGACGGCAGCGCGGAGGCGGTGCAGAGCTACGCGGACCTCTTGCGGCAGCGTCCGTCGGATCCGGACGCGCTCTCGGCGCTGGAGGCGATGCTGGCCTCGGGCCCGTCGCGCGAGGCGGCGGCGCGCGCGCTGATCCCCGCGTACGAGCGCACCAAGGAACACCGCAAGCTGGTGGCGACGCTGGACGTACTCGCGGAAGTGGCCCGCGACGACGCCGGCCGGGTGCAGGCGCTGCGGCACGCGGCGCAGGTTCACCTGGCGCACCTGCGGCAGCCGGAGCTGGCGTTCGCGTCGCTCGCCCGGGCGATGCGTCTGGCTCCGGCGGACGGTGGCCTCCGGGCCGCGGCGCGTCAGGCGGCGGAGGATGCGGACTCGCTCGACAGCTTCGCGGAGATCCTCTCCGAGCTGACGGAAGAGGGCGACGTGGGCCCCGCGCGCGCGGCGCTGCTGCGCGAGCTGGCGGAGGTGCAGGAGAAGAAGCTCGACGACCGGCCGGGCGCGGTGAAGGCCCTGCGCGCGCTGCTGGAGCTGGAGCCGGGCAACATCGACAGCCTGCGGGCGCTCCAGCGGTTGCACCGCGCGGGCGAGGAGTGGGCGGCGCTGGCGGAGGTGCTGGAGAAGCTGGCGGCGGCCATCCAGGAGCCGGCGGATCAGCTCGTGTGTCTGCGCGAGGCCGCGCTGCTGCACGAGGCGAAGCTCACCGACAAGGAGAGCGCGGCGTCCGCGTGGCGCGCCATCGCGGAGCGCGATCCGGCTCAGCGTGAGGCCGCCACCGCGCTGGACCGCCTCTACACGGACCTCAACCGTCCCAAGGACCTGGCGTGGACGCTCGCGCTGCGGCGCAACCAGGAAGGCCAGAGCCCGCAGGGGCGCGAGGTGTCCTTCCGCCTCGCGGAGCTGCTGCGCACGGTGCTGGACGACGCCAACGCGGCGCTCGGCCTCTACAAGCGCATCCTCACCGAGGACCCCGGCCACCCCGGCGCGAGGGCCGCGCTGGAAGCCTGGGTGAAGGCGGCGGTGCCCACGAGCGGCGCGGCGCTGGAGGTGCTGGACAAGGTGCTCGCGCAGGTGGGCGACCATGCCCGCCGCGTGGCGCTGCGCGAGACGCGGATGGAGTCCGCGCTCACGGTGGAGAAGATCATCCTCGCCGGGGAGATCCGCCGCATCTACGAGCGCGACATGCAGCAGCCGTCGCTCGCGTTCATGGCCGCGGTGAAGGCGTTCGCCAACGACCTGGACCGCGACGGCGTGCGTCCGGACCTGGAGCGGCTGGCGCGCGAGACGGGCAGCCACGAGGTGCTGGCGGAGATCTACGAGAGCGCCGCCGTGGACCTCACCACCGGCGATCCGGTGATGCTGGACCTGCTGCGCCGCGCGGCGGAGCTGCGTGAAGGGCTGGATCAGCCCGAGGAGGCCACGCGCCTCTGGAAGAACCTGCTGGCGGACGCGCCGCAGGACCGTCAGGCGCTGGAGGCGCTGTCCCGGCTCTACGAGAAGGGCCAGAACGCCAAGAGCCTGTCGGAGGTCTACGCCCGCCAGGCGCAGCTCGCCACCGACCCGGAGACGCGGTTGGGGCTGCTGCTCAAGGCCGGCGAGGCCTACGCGAGCGCGGGCGAGGACGCGAAGGCCATCGAGGTGCTGCGCTCCGCGCTGGCGCTCCGCAAGGTCCCCGAAGGGCTGCTCGCGCTCGACAAGCTGTACGCCAAGACGCGCCACTTCGTGGAGCAGGCGGACGTGCTGGATCAGCTGGCGGAGCTCGCGCCGGACGAGCCCGGACGCCGCGCGTACCTGCTGCGCCGCGCGCAGCTGCTGGAGAAGGAAGTCGGCCCCACGGAGGCGCTGCCGGTGTACCGCCGGCTGCTGGAGCTGTCGCCGGGCGACGGCCAGGTGGTGGCGGGCCTGGAGCGCCTGCTCGCGCACGACGGCCCCCGCCTGGAGGCGGCGCGGCTGTTGGAGCCCGTCTACCGCGGCCTCAACGACACGCGGAAGCTGGTGGACGTGCTGGAGGTGCTCCTGCCGGGCGTTCCGCCGGAGCAGCGCCTGGAGCGGCTGCAGGAGATCGCCATCCTGCGCGAGGGCCTGGGCCAGACGTCGCTGGCCTTTGTCGCGCGCCTGCGCGCGTTCAACGAACTGCCCTCGGAAGCCGGCGTGCGCGACGAGCTGGAGCGGCTCGCTGCGGACTCGGGTTCCTTCGAGGAGGTGGCGGCGGCCTACGAGGACCAGCTGGAGCGCGACCCCGCGGAGCCCCTGGCGGGCGACCTGTGGCGGCGCCTGGCGGCCATCTACGACAACCGCCTGAAGCGCTACGACCTGGCGGTGCGCGCGCTGGAGCAGGTGAGCCGGCGCGACCCGATGAACAAGCCCGTGCTGGAGGCCATCGCCCGCGTGCACCGCCGCACGGGCGCGCACCGGGAGCTGGCGCTCGTCATGCGCCGGCAGGTGGCCGCGGAGGCGAATCCGGCCTCGCAGGTCAACCTGCTCTTCGAGCTGGCGCACCTGGCCGAGGAAACGCTGGCGGACAAGTCGCTGGCGGCGCAGGCGTACCGCGAGGTGCTGGAGCGCCGGCCGGAGAACGCCAACGCGCTGAAGCTCCTGGGCCGAGTGCTCGCGGACATGGAGCGCTGGGCGGAGCTCGCGCAGCACGTCGAGCGTGAGATCCAGATGGCGGACGCGCGCGACGCGCAGGAAGAGGCGTCCGACCTGCGCGTGCGCCTGGGCCGGCTGAAGGTGTCGCGCCTGGATGATCCGCGTGGCGCGCTGGAGCTGTACCAGGCGGTGCTCGCGCGGCGCGCGGGTCACCCCGGCGCGGTGGGCGCGCTGGAAGAGCTGGCGCGTTCGGAGAGCCCGCTGCGTGGCGCGGCGGCGAGCGCCCTGGAGCCCATCTTCGCGTCGGTGGGCAACCACCTGAAGCAGGTGGAGATGCTGGAGTCGCGCGCCTCCGCGGAGGCCGTGCCGCAGGAGCGGGCCGCGCTCTTGCGCCGCATCGCGGAGATCTACGCCGGCTCGCTGGAGAACGCGGAGATGGCGTTCCTCACCGCCACGCGCGCGCTGCGCGAGCTGCCGGAGGACCCGCGCTCGCTGGAGCTGTGCGTCGCGCTGGTGGACAAGGCGGAGGCGCCGGAGGAGCTGTGCTCGGTGCTGGCGGAGGTGGCCCCCAAGGCCAGCGACGCGGCCCGCGCGGAGCTGTACCGCGCGCTTGCCCGGATGCAGGTGGACCTGGGTGAGCCGGCCGAGGCGCTCCAGTCGTGGAAGCGCGTGCTGGAGCTCAAGCCCACGGACAACGAGGCACTGGATGGCACGGCGCGGCTCGTCGCCTCGCAGGGCCGTCCCACGGAGCTGCTGGAGGTGCTGCGCCGTCAGCTCGCGCTGTCGGAGGAGCCGGCGCGTCGCGCGGCGGTGCTCCACCAGATTGGCGTGCTGCAGGAGGAGCAGCTCAAGGACTCGCTGGGCGCGCTGGCCACGTTCCGGCGGCTGCTGGAGCTGCAGCCGGACGACGCGGTCGCGCTCGCGCGGATGGATGCGCTCTGTCAGAAGCAGGAGCGCTGGCCGGAGCTCGCGGACGTCCTCGCGCGGCGCATCGCGCTGATGCCGCCGGAGGAGGGCCTGGAGCTGAAGTTCCGCCTCGCGACGGTGCGCGAGTCCAAGCTGCTGGACAAGGCAGGCGCGCTGTCGCTGTACGGCGAGGTGCTGTCCGTGCAGCCCAACCACCCGGGCGCGGTGGGCCGCATGGAAGCCATCGTGGCGCGTGAGCCGCAGAACCTGCTCGCGGTGGAGACGCTGCTGCGCGCCTTCCGCGGGAGCGGTGACGTCACGCGGCTGGCGCAGGTGATTGAAACCCGCGTGGGCGTGTCGCCGGACGCCGCCGAGCGCAAGCAGCTGCTCGGCGAGCTGGCCACGCTGCGCGAGACGCAGGGCGAAGGCGAGCTGGCCTTCCTCGCGCTCTACCGCGGCTTCAAGGAGGATCCGAACGACAGCGAGGTCCGCCGCCGCCTGGAGAACGCCACCGACGTCGCGGGCAGCTACGACGAGCTGGTGGTGCTCTACGAGGAGGCCCTGCCGCGCATCGCCGAGGCCGCCGACGCGGCCCAGGTGTGCTTCAAGCTGGGCCAGCTGCTGGAGACGCGCCTGCGCGATCCGGACCGCGCGGTGTCCTACTTCGAGCGTGCGCGCACGCTGCACGCGTCGGTGCAGCAGAGTTCGCTCGTGGCGCTGGACCGCCTCTACCTGCACCTGGAGGCGTGGCCGGAGCTGGCCGGCGTGCTGGAAGCGCTGGCCACCGGCGCGACCCAGCCGGCGGACAAGATCGGCTTCCTCTTCCGCCTGGGGCAGCTCTACCAGGAGCGGATGGACAGCCCGGACCGCGCCGCGAGCGCCTACGAGGCCATCCTCGCGCTGGAGCCGGGGCACCTCGCCTCGGCCAGGCTCCTGGAGGGCATCTACGAGGGCGCGGGCGCGTCCGAGAAGCTCTACGCCATCCTGAAGCTCCAGGCGGACAAGGTCTCCGGCAGCGAGCGCGACCGCGTGCTGGGCAAGATGGCACAGGTGTCGGCCGAGGGGCTGTCGGACCTGGGCCGCTCCATCGACCTGTACCGGGAGCTGCTGGCGAAGAACCCGCGCAACGAGCAGGTCTTCTCCGCGCTGGAGTCGCTGTACGAGCGCGCGGGCCGTCCGCAGGACCTGCGTGAGCTGCTCGAGGGCCGCCTGGCCATCACGCTGGATCCGCGCGAGGTGGTGCGCCTCAACGAGCGGCTGGGCCGCGTCGTGTACCGCCTGCTCAAGCAGCCGGATGCGGCGGTGCCGTTCTTCAAGGCGGCGCTGGACCGCGACGCACGCCACCGCGGCGTGCTGGACACGCTGCGCGAGCTGTACGACGAGACGGGCCAGCGCGAGGAGCTGGTGGGCATCCTGCGCCGCCTCATCCCGCTGCAGGACAGCAGCGACGGCGTGAAGGCGCTGCGCCTGCGCATGGCGGAAGTGCTCGCGGGCATGGGCCGGCGCGAGGAGTCGCTGGACGCGGCCCGCCGCGCGCTGGAGGTGGAGCCGCACTCCGTCTCCGACCTGGAGCGCGTGTACGCGCTGTCCGTGTCGCTGCGCGCGTGGAACGACGCCGTGCGCGCCCTGGAGCTCAAGGTCCAGGTGCACCTGGCGGCGGAAGAGCGCGACCCGGCCGTCGCCGCGTACTTCGCCGTCGCGGAGCTGTGGGAAGGGCAGGGCGGCAAGCCGGAGCTGTCCGCCGGCGCGCTGGAGAAGGTGCTGGAGCTCGATCCCGCCAACCGCACCGCCTACGAGCGCGTGTGCACGCTGTACCGCACGCACAACGACTGGCGCGCGTACGCCACGGTGATGGACCGCTACATGCCCCACCTCGTCACCGACGAGGAGAAGATGGCGGCGCTGCGGGAGATCGCCCGGGTGCAGGAGGAGCGCCTGGGCCAGAAGGACGTGGCCTTCCTGGCGCTCTGCCGCGCGCTGCAGCTGGACGCGGCCGAGGACGCGCTGCGCGAGGAAGTCGAGCGCCTGGCGGACGAGACGGGCAGCCACGAGGAGCTGGCGGCGGTCTACGAGGAGGTCGCGGACGAGCTGCCCCGCGGCCCGCTCGCGGAGCGCATCTACGCCACGCTCGCGCGCATCCACGACTCGCGGCTGGATGATCCGCAGGCCGCGGAGGCCGCGTTCCGCAAGATTCTCGAGTTCGACCCCACCAACGCCACCGCGCTGGACGGGCTGGCGGCGGTGTTCCAGCGGCGCGGCCGCGACCGCGAGTACGTCGTCGCGCTGGAGCAGAAGCTGGAGGCGGCGGGCTCCATCGAGGCGCGCAAGGGCATCCTCAAGGAGATCGCCCGCGTCTGGGACGAGACCCTGGACGACCCTACCGAGGCGGCCAGCGCCCTGCTGCGCGCGCTGGAGCTGGAGCCGGACCTGGAGACGCTCGGCGTCCTCACGAACCTCTACCGCCGCGGGAACGCGTTCCGCGACGTGGCCACCACGCTGCTGAGGGCCCGCGACCTCGCGGCGTCCAACGAGGAGCGTGCGCGCATCCAGGTGGAGGTGGCGACCGTCTACGAGCGCGACCTCAAGGACGACGAGTCCGCGGTCTCCGCGTTCCGCATGGCGCTGGAGTTCGACCCGTACAACCGCGAGGCGCTGGAGGCGCTCGAGCGGCTGCACACGCGGTTGGATCAGCCGGCGGACCTGCTCGCCATCTACGAGCGGATGCTGGAGCTGTCCCAGGACTACCGCGAGAAGGTCCGCGTCCTCTTCCGCAGCGCGACCATCTGGGAGGACACGTACCAGAACCCCGCCAACGCCGACGCGTGCGTGGAGGGCGTGCTCTCCATCGACCCGCAGAACGCGCAGGCCATCAAGTCCCTCATCCGCCTGCGCCGCGCGCAGTCGCGGTGGGAGGACCTCATCCTCGCGTACGAGCGGCAGCTGGCGCTCGCCACCAGCCCGCAGGAGCAGGCGGAGCTGTACGTGGAGATCGGCAACGTCCAGTACCAGAACCTCAAGGCCGTGGACCGCGCGGTGAACAGCTACCACGCGGCGCTCGCCACGGACCCCGAGTCCCGTCCCGCGCTGCACGCGCTGGGCAAGCTCTACGAGCGCAGCGGCAACTGGCCCTTCGCGCTGGAGATGCTGCAGAAGGAAGCGCAGGTCGTGGGCAGCGACCCGGCGGCGGTGGAGCTGTGGCACCGCCTGGGGAAGATCAACGAGGACATGCTCGCGGACATGGCGAGCGCGCGGACTGCGTACCAGCAGGCGCTCGCCATCGACCCGGGCCACCTGCCCACCATCCGCGCCCTCAAGGGCATCCAGGAGCAGGAGAAGGACTGGGGCGGCTACGAGCAGACGCTGCTGCAGGAAGCGCAGCAGACGGATGATCCGGCCGCCAAGGGCCGCGCCCTGCTGGACGTCGCGCGCTACCACGCGGAGACGCGCGAGGACCGCGAGACGGCGACGCCCTACTGGGAGGAGACGCTCAAGCACATCCCGGACAGCCTGGAGGCGGCGCGCCCGCTGGCGGACGTCTACATCGCGCGCGAGGACTGGGCGTCCGCGGAGCGGATGCTGGACATCGTCACGCGCAAGATGGCGGAGAAGGCCATGGCGGAGAAGGACGCCGCCATCGCGCAGGACCTCTGCCGCCAGCTCTACCGGCTGGGCTACGTGACGGAGAAGCTGGGCCGCCGCGACAAGGCCCTGTCCTCGTATGAGAAGGCCTACGGCCTGGACGCCACGTACCTGCCCGCGCTCGAGGGCTACGGCAACCTGCTGGTGCAGGCGAAGCGGTACGAGGACGCGCTCAAGGTCTTCCAGACCATCCTCATCCACCACCGCGAGGAGCTGACGGACCTGGAGGTCGTGGAGGTCTACTGGCAGCTGGGTGACGTGCACGCCGCCCTGGGCCAGACCGACCGCGCGCAGAACCACTTCGACAAGGCGCTCGCCATCGACCCGCAGCACGAGCAGACGCTGCGCGCGCTGGTGGCGTTGATGGACAAGGCGGGCAACTACGACAGGTCCGCGGAGCTGCGCCAGACGCTCGTCAACAGCCTGGAGGGCGAGGCCAAGGTCAAGGTCTACCTGGAGCTGGGCCGCATCGCGCGCGATGAGCTGCATGATCCGTACATGGCCATCGACGCGTTCACCGGCGCCCTCAAGGCGCAGCCGGACGCGCCGGAGGTGATGGACGCGCTCTACCGCCTGCTGCGCGAGACGCGTCAGGGCCAGAAGGCCGCGGACGTGCTGGGCCGCATGCTGGCGCTGCCCGCGCTCGCCCTGGAGCCGCACAAGGCCAAGCGCGTGTGGTTCGCGCTCGGCGAGATCCGCCGCGACGAGCTGAAGGACGTGGAAGGCGCGGCACAGGCCTTCAACGCCGCGCTCGACCTGGACCACCGCTTCGTGGAGGCCTTCAGCGCGCTGGAGGCGATGCTCGGCGGCGCGCGCCAGTGGAAGGTGCTGGAGGAGAACTACACGCGCATGCTCGCGCGTCTGCCCAAGACGCCGGACACGCACCCGGCGCGCATGACGCTGTGGCGCGCGCTGGGCGACCTGTACCTCCAGGTGCTCAAGCACCCGGAAGGCGCGGTGGCCGCCTACGGTGTCGCGGCGAAGGGCCTGCCGGACGACGCGTCCATCCAGGAGCTGTTCGCGGAAGTGGCCGGCCAGATGCCGGGCCGCGAGGAAGAGGCCATCGTGGCGCTGCGCCGCGCGCTGCCGAACACGGAGAACCCGCGCAAGGTGGTGGGCCACCTGGTACGGCTGTCCGCGGTGCGTAAGGACTACGACGCCGCGTGGCTCGCCGCGCAGGCGGTGTCGGGCCTCCTGGGCGAGGCGGGCGAGGACGAGCAGGAGATCCTCACCAAGCTGGGGCCCTACGCGAAGAAGAAGGAGCTGGCGCAGCGTCCGCTGACGGACCGGCTGTGGCAGACCGCGCTCTTCCACCCGAAGGTGCGCGGGCCGCTGTCGGAGCTCCTGGGCCTGCTTTTCGAGAAGGCCGGCCACCTGTACGCGGTGCCCTTCCCGCAGTACCAGCTGGTGCCCAAGCGCCACCGCATCGACGTGGCGACCGCGCAGGAGTACCACGTCAACCACTACCGCTACGTCGCGCGGCTCTTCGGCATGGAGGCGGTGGAGCTGTACTCGCCCTTCCTCGTGGCCACGCGCGAGCGGCTGGCGAAGCGCTCCAACGAACCGGCCCCTGAGCCGCTCGTGAACGTGGACCTGCTCCAGACGCATCCCGCGTGCGTGCGTGTGGGCGGCAAGTACTTCGCGGAGCAGGGCCAGAAGGAGGTGTACTACCTCCTGGGCCGGACGCTGGCCCTGGCCCGCGCGGAGCTGGCGTTCAGCCAGCGCGTGGCGCCCGAGCGGCTGGAGGCCGTGGTGCAGGCGGCGCTCAGCCTGGTGGTGGGCAACGTGCGCTACACGGTGGATCCGCGGCTGGTGGACGTCGAGCGACAGCTGCTCCAGAAGAGCCTGAGCGAGCCGGACCGGGCCGCCCTGGCGAAGGTCGCGAGGGCCTACCTGCCCACGGCGACGCCGCAGGATGTCCGCACGTGGCTGGAGGGCGCGGAGCTCACCGCGTCGCGCGCGGGCCTCTTCGCCGCGGGCGAGCTGGAGCCCGTGCGCCGCATGGTGCAGGGCGAGACGGGGTCCGCGTTCCGCGTCGCCCCTCGCACCAAGCTGCGGGAGTTGCTGGTGTTCGCGACCTCCGAGGACCTGCACGAGCTGCGTGTGGCCGTTGGCACACACGTGGAAGTCCAGGTGCGAAAGTAGGGCCCTCAGACCGCCGCGAGGGTTCACGCGTTGAAAGCAAGCGGGCGTTCAAGGCAGGTGTCCTTGATCTCCGCCGGTGGGCACTTCTACGATTCAGACGGGATTTCGCCCGTCATTTTCGAGGCTTACGGGAACGATGCGTTTCGTCTGCGACAGCTGCCGCGCGCAGTACATGATCAGCGACGACAAGGTTGGCCCGAAGGGGGTCAAGCTTCGTTGCAAGAAGTGCGGTCACACCATCTTGGTGAGGCCCGCCGGTGCATCGGCGGCGAAGGAGGGCGGGGCGGAGGCCACCGCGGCCACGGAGGCCAAGAGCAGCGCGGATGCGAACGCGCCACGCATCGTGGAGTCGTCCGGCACGGGCTTGCCCGCGACGCTGGGTACACCGCCGGAGGGCGGCCTCTTCACGGACGTGGAAGAGGATGAAATCGGCGCGGTCTTCGACCAGGTCCTGAGCACGGGCTCGCAGAAGGTCAAGGCGGCCGAAGCGGAGGCCGAGGCCAAGGCCGCGAAGACCGAGGCCGTGCGCAAGCTCGCGGAGGCCGAAGCCGCCGAGCCGACGGCGGAGGAGAAGGCCGCCGCCGCCGCGCACGAGTGGTACGTCGCCATCGACGAGAAGCAGGTGGGCCCCTGGTCGGTGGAGAAGGTGAAGGACGCCTGGGACCGCGGCGAGGTGGGCCCGGACAACCTCTGCTGGCGTTCGGGCTTCAGCGACTGGATTCCCCTGTCCGAGACGGCGGAGCTGGCGTCGGTGCTGGCGCCGCGTCCGGCCAAGCCGGTCATCGTCGCGCCCGCGCCGGTGTCCACGTCGTCGCCGACGATTCCCGCCGGTCCGGTGGAGTCCGCCTTCAGCGCGGGCAGCGCTCGCCCGGGCATGGGCGGCGGATCGACCGCACCCGATGAGCCGGTGGGCTGGAAGCCCTCCGCCGCGAGCGTGCTGGCCTCGCTGGTGAAGGAGGAGAACGACGCCCTCAGCAAGCCGCCGCCGCGTCCGGCGCCGTCGCTGGAGCGCGAGCCGTTGTCGCAGTCGCGCCTCCTGGACGTGCCCATGCCGCCGCCGGAGCCGGTGTCCTCGCCGTCAATGCCGGGGGCCATGATGGCGCCCGCGTCGGGCATGGCCGCGCCCCAGGCCTACGCGCCGCAGCCGCCGCAGGGCTATGCGCCGCAGCCGCAGGCGCCGCAGTACGCACCGCCGCAGCCGGTGGCGTATGCGCCGCAGCAGGCGCAGATGCCCTATGGGCAGCAGCCGCAGGGCTATCCGCCTCCGGGGTATCCGGCGGCCTATCCGCCCCCCGCGGCGGCACCCGCGGGCGGCAAGGGCCGCACGGGGATGATGGTCGCGGTGACGGCGGGTGTGCTCGTGATGGCGGGCGCAGCGGTCGTCTTCGTCGCGCGCGGCAATTCGTCCGAGCGTCCCACGGAGGCTCCGGTCCAGGTCGCGGCCGCGCCGACGCCCAAGGCGGAGCTGCCGCCCATGCCGCCGCCTCCCGCCGCGGTGCAGACGCCTCCCGCCGCGGCGGTCCAGCCCGCGGCGACGCCGACCGCGCCTGCCGCGACGCCCACGGAAACCGCTGCCGTCGGAACGCCCGCCGCCGCTGGCACCCAGCCCGCGGCCGGTGGAACGCCTCCGCCGGCCGTGGCGACGGCTCCGGCCGCCACGCCCACGCCGCCTCCGCCCGCGGCGGAGGTGAAGCCCGCCAGCACGACGCCCAACATGGGGACGGCGGTGGCGCGGGTGGATTCGCGCAACCATCGCAAGACGGGCTCCAGCGGAAGCCGTGGCTCGCAGCGGGATGAGGACGAGGGTGACGCGATCACCGTGTCGAAGCCTTCGTCCTCGTCCTCGTCCTCCTCGTCGTCGAACTCCGGCGGTGGGGATGACGACTTCGACGAGCTGTTCGGCACGAAGAAGCCCGCGGCCACGAAGCCCGCGAGCAAGCCGACGGCGACGGCGTACATCCCGCCCGAGCCGGGAGGCGGCACGCTGGAGCGTCTGCAGCAGTCGGACATCATGCAGGTGGTGCTGAACAACAAGCCGTCCATCGTGAAGTGCGTGAACGAGCAGAAGCAGAAGGATCCGTCGCTCAGCGGCAAGCTGGTGATGCGCTGGACGGTCCAGCCGAGCGGCAAGACGACCGCTGTGTCGTGCCGCACGGACGAGTTCCGCTCGAGCTACATGGCCACGTGCATCACGGGGCTCATCAAGAGCTGGTCGTTCCCGAAGCACCAGAAGCAGGGCGACCCCATCGACTTCCCGTTCACGTTCTGAGTTCCAGCAGCGACATCGCCGTCACATATGACGGCGATGTCGCTGTGAGATGCGACGGGATTGTGCGCTTTCGTGAACAGTGAATTTCCTTGGGGAGCAGGCGTGGAAAGGTCGGTCAACACTCGTTGACACGTCTGGAGCGAGGGGACTAAAGCCCGCTCGACTTCATTCCCGGTGTCTGGAGTCAGGTGGCCGGAGACACCGGGCGACGTAACCAATCCAGGAGGAAGTTCCGAATGCAGCTGCGCAAGATGATGGTGATGCTCGCCGCTTTGAGCTCGATGAGCCTGGCCCTGACGGCCTGTGGCGATGACGCGAAGGCGGCGGAGACCTGTACGTCGGACACCGACTGCTCCTCCAACTTCTGCAACACGGCCGCGGGCGTGTGCATGGACACCTGCGAGAGCGGCTCGGACTGCCCTGACTCCGAGAAGAACTGCGCCGTCCTGGCCGGTTCGAGCAACACGACGCAGAAGGTCTGCCAGTGCCAGACCAACCAGCTGTGCAACTCGGACGACTCCACGAGTCTGGTGTGCGGCACCGTGTCCAAGCGCTGCGAGGAGCCGGGCTCCACCCCCGCTGGCTGCACCAAGGACGCCGACTGCGGCTCCGGTAACACCTGCAACACCACCACGGGCGTGTGCAGCCCTGCCGCGACGACCTGCACCGGTGAGGGCAAGGCCACCTGCGCGTACGGCTCGGCCTGCTACAGCGGGACCTGCTCGGCGCCCCCGGCCCCGACGTGCGAGAACTACCAGAACTTCAGCAACAAGGCCGCGCTGGGCACCACGGGCCCGATCATCTTCAAGGTCGCGACCGGCACTGCCACCACGGACACGGCCTTCTGCGGTAACACCTCGACCAAGCGCGTGAAGATCACCATCTCCGCGTACTCCGACACGGCCTGGCCCGCGACGGCCGCCGGCCTGAACGGGTTCCTCTACGTCCTCGTGAACGGGACCACGCAGGCTCCGTCGATCAGCTCCTCCACTGGCAACTACACGGTCTCGGGGAACCGCGCGGACATCGTCGCCAACATCTGCGTGCTGCCGTCGTCCACCACGACGTCCCTGGGCTATTACTTCACGGGTGGCAACTTCGCTTGCCACCAGGCCAACTACTAAGGCCTGGATGACGGGTCCCTGACGTATCCAGGGGACCTGGTCCACCAAAGTCATCGGAGCCCCGCCCAGGAATCACGGGGCGGGGCTCTTCGTTTCTTCCGCGGTCAGGACATCTGGTGGTTGGGTGGATGCTTCAGCGCGTGAGGATGTCCCATGAATTTCAGGTGGTTTTTTGCGTCCTGTCTGGTGCGCGCTGGGGCATTCCGGCGACTTCAAAAGGAGACTCCATGCAGTCCAAGAAGCTGATGCGGATGTTCACCCTGGGCCTCGCTCTCGCATCTCCGGTGGCTTTCGCGGAAGACGCCTCGACGCACCTGGCGTGTCCGGAAGGAACCAAGCAGGCCGGCTCCAAGGCGGATGGGCTGTTCTGCCGCAAACCGGAACTGGCCGGAGGAAACCTCGTCGCGCACGGCCCCTACCGCTCGTTCCACGCCAATGGAAAGAAGGCGGCGGTGGGCCAGTACTTGAACGGTCACAAGACGGGAACCTGGGTCTTCTTCGACGAGGCTGGCAGGGAGTACGACAAGATTGAGTTTCGCGAGAGCAACTACCACGGCACTCGGACGCTCTACTTCGCCAGCGGCAAGCCCCACTTCATCGAGCAGTACCAGAACGGCCTGAAGGACGGCGTGGTGCAGGAACTAAGCGAGGACGGCAAGGTCGTCCACGAGAGCCGCTTCGAGAAGGGCAAGGAAGTCGCCGCCAAGTAGCCAGGCGGACGTGGTCATGAGGGCCCCAGCCTGCTTCCCAGGCCGGGGCCCTTCGTATTGCGGGGCTTTCCCTTGGCGCTCCGGCCGGCTAGGAACAACGCTGTGAAGGCCCCCTCCCTTGTTCCAGTCCTCTCCGCTGTCCCTGTCTGCACGGTGCCGCAGATGGGATTGCGTGAACTTGAGCGCATCCGGCTCATCCTGAGAGGTGGCTCGGTCATCGACTGGCGGCGCATGCACTTCCAGTCGCGGGACGAGGTGGACCGGTTCCTGCGCCTCTGTCAGCTGGACGTGTCGCGGCCCTACGATGATGCCTGGGCCCGGACGGTGCTCGCCGATGCGGTGGAATACCTGCGCAAGACCTTCGACTACCGGGTCGCGGACGCAGTGGCCCAGCCGGAAGAACTTCATGACCTCTTCCTCTTTGCCTCAGGGGCCAAGGGGCTTGCCCGCTATCGGCGGATCGCCTGCATTGTCCTGAAGGTGATGCACGTCATCCAGCACATCGAAGGGCGCGACCTGCTCTTCCGTTTGGCGGCCTCCGAAGCCGAGCTGGCGGAGATGGTCACGGAAAAGGTGCTGGGCGTCGCGCGTGAGATGAAGGAGATGGGCCTTCCCATCGTGGAGTTCGCCCACTCCATCAAGACGCGGGACTCCCTGATCACGAAGCTGATCGCGAAGAAAGAGACCGTGGCGGCCCAGGTTTATGACCGCACGCGCTTCCGAGTCATCACCCGCAAGCGGGAGGACCTGCTGCCGGTCCTCTACTTCCTGACGCAGCGCCTGTTCCCCTTCAACTTCGTCGTGCCGGGGCAGACGGAGAATACGCTGCTACCGTTCAAGGGGCTCCTAGAGGAGAACCCTCACTTCGAGCAGTTCATCCCGCAGCTTCACCTGGACCGGGACTTCGAGGATCGCGAGGACCGGACGGGGAATGCCTTCTCCGGGAGCTCCTACCGGGTCCTCAACTTCGTCGTGGACCTTCCTCTGCGGATGGACCCCTATCTCCCTCCGCCTGAAAGCGACACGCGCCCCCGGAAGGGGCGGGTCACCTTCGCGCTCGTTGAGTTCCAGATCGCGGATGAGGAGACGGCTCGGCGGAATGAACTCGGGGACAATGCCCACGAGAGCTACAAGCGTCGGCAGAAGCGACGCGTCCTCAACCGTCTGAGCCGCGGACTGGTCGTGCCGAAGCGCCAGGGGTGAGTGGTAGCCCTTTGAGGAAGGCCAGTTACAACTGAATGCATTGGAGAAGCCCAAGGTCTCCACGCCATGAGTTGCCACTTCATGGCGAAGCTGCATCCATGCGATGGATGGCTTTCCTCAAAGGAAATTGCCTATGAGGCCGTAACGCAAACCTCGCTGCCTCCAGTAAAGAAAAAGCCGGCAGTATAGCTGGCTGTCCCAGCCGGAACGCAGAGATTCACATCGAAGGTGATGTTCCTGTTTTCGTTTGTTGTTGTGACGTTCTGAATGGCTGTTGCGTTGATTTCGCCCCCAGTAGGAGTAACAAAATAGAATCGGCCGTAGAATCCATCTCTCGAAGTCGGCAAGTCGGCGGTTGGGGCGTACGCTTTAAGGCGGAACGTTGCTCGCGTCTGCCACGTAGAACCGCAGAAATTAGCGTCGGGGGCGAACCTGATCGCATTGGCCTCGTATATAACGGGGCCCATTGATGTGTTGGCATCCCAGGCACTGCCGTGGATTGCGAAGTTGTTGCAAGTGGGGCTCGGAACCGTCAAGCACTGGCCGGTAGCAGGCTGACAGTAATCGCCATAGTTACATTCCGCCGGTTGGAAGGCATTCTTGTGGCACAGCCCATCAAGGGCTGCGACCTGTGTGGCGCCACTCATTTGGTTTGAAGTTCCATCCGCGTAGATACTGGGGCCGCAAGCGGAAAGTGCAAGGGTCGCCGTGACGACTTTGCTCAGAGGAGGCTGTTTGCTGGGCATTGGATTTTCGGTTTCTTTGTAACTTCTGGGTTGTTTGTGTTGAGGCATTGCGTCCGGCATGGATGCTTTCCCACTGATGCATGCCCAGGATCGAAGTGCCTCAACTCCGGGGTCGTGTTAGGGGGATGGCGAGTGTCGCGGCAAAGTCATCCGCGGGGCTTGTGACTTCCAGTGAGTGTTGAAATCCCATTGTCACTGGCTTGTTGATGGATTTTCGCTTGCGAAGCTAGTTGTTGAGCCGGGACACGTAGATGCTTACTGCAGTCGCATCTTCTTCAAGCCAGGCAACCAGGGGATGGCCGTTTGAGTCCATCATGACGGACGGCCTGGATGCCGGAGTACCTGTGGTTGTCAACGCATTGAGTGGTTGGACGATGGGCTGCCAGCCGCCAGAAATCCAGCGACTTACGAATACATTTCTCTCTGCGCCGGTGATGCCACTCCAAGCTAGGACATAGGGGGCTCCCGTGCTCGCGGCTAGCGCGGGCTCTGTGTTGCCTGTCGAGGGCGTGTCTATCGTCTGAGGTGAGGTCCAGTTCGTGCCCTCCCACCTCGCCCACTGAATCTTGCCGTCCAACGTAGGGTTCGAAGTTGATTCAGCCCATGCGACCCATGGGCGACCATTGCTGTCGACAGCAGTCGATGGGAGCCAGGAGGTCCTTCCTAGGAGTTGTCCTCCCAGTGGATTTGAATCGTTTTCGGAAATGCCAATGAAGATGCCATCGTCATATGTGCTTGTGTCTCGAATGCTGTAGGAGACGTAGGTGCTGCTTGCGGACGTGGCGGTGGCGAATGAGTACACGCGTGCCGCTTGTGGAGGACGTGGAATTGCTGTGCGCGTCCACGAGTGTCCTTCTGCCGGCAGCAGGTAATGCCCGACTTCAGCGATACCCTGGTTGCTGTTTAAGGCATAGAGGTGTAGGGCTCCGTTCAACTCCGTTGCGAGGGACGGGCGTGAGATGCCAAAGTCGCCAGAGAGCACAGGTATTGATGGGAGGAACTCCCATCCAGTTCCTGTCCATCTGCGTGTGAAGATTTGATCGCCTTCGCTGGAGCCAGCGTCTTCACTCCACGCAACGACCGGACGATTCGCGGAGTCAATGAGAAGCGTCACTTGCATCGCGTTCGTTCCTGCACCCGTTATGCCGCTTAAGCCGCCGCCAAGCATGGACCACGCTGTGCCCGTCCATCGAGCCACATAGACATTCTTGCTCGACCCGTCTGACTCAGCCCACGCGAGCACGGGCTGATCGTTTCGGTCCATCTTCAGCACGACGTCTTCCGCAGAGGTCCTTCCCTCGACCGCACTGATAGCCCCTCCCAATGGCAGCCACGTCGGCACGGAGAATGTCCAGGCCGGGGCGTTCACCAGGGTGTTTCCCGCCAGGTCCGTGATGTTGTTGGACGCCGTGGCGAACTCAACCTGGACGGTGCTGGGGGCAACAAGGGGATTCACGGGCTTCATCGTCAGCGTCCGTCCATCCGCCGCGAGCGCGACGGACTTGGGAATGGCTTCTCCCACGCCTGTCTTGAGCCCCACCGCCGCCTCCGTCACCGAGAGTGGGTTCATGGGCTCACTGAAGGTGACCTGGATGGCTTCATGGACGCCCACGGTCGCTGCATCCCGGGCCGGCAGGAAGGACGCCACGGTGGGGGCGGTCCGGTCGACGATGACCGTCCTGGGCGCACTGGTGAAGACCGCGCCACCGCGGGTCGCGCGGATGGACAACTGGTAGCTGCCCTCCGCTTCCTGGGTGGTATCCCAGGTGAACGAATAGGGACTTCCCGTGGGCTTCACCAGCACGGTGGTGTCCTTCAGGATCTCCACCTGCTCCGCCGCGCCCCCCTCCACGGTGAACTGGAGGAGCAGGGGGCCTCGCGTGTATGCCTTGCCGGGCGTGGGCACGACCCAGTTCACCACCAGGTCGCCGGGCTTCCCGACCGTCACCGACAGCGTGGCCTGCTTCGTGACCGTGCCGCTCTTGCCCTGGAGCGTCAGCGTATAGGCACCCGGCACGGTGCCCGCGCCCACGCGGATGCTCAGGGTCGCCCGCGTCTCTCCCTTGGGGAGGGTGAACGCCTGGAGCTCGATGCCCGCGGGCGGTGAAACGAGGGTCCAGTTGACGGCACCTCCCGTGGCCGCGGTCCAGGTGAGATGGACGTCGCAGTCCAGGGTTCCACCCGGGAGGACCTGCTCCTGGGCGGGTACCGCCGTGAAGGTGAAGTCCGCGTTGGGGTCCGTCTGTGGGTCCTCCTTGGGCGGGTTCTCCAGCGGCGGAACGTCAATGCATGCGGCGGGGCTCAGGCCGATGCAGCTCAACAGCAACAGGTGTTTCAGGTTGGGCATGGGGACGTGTTCTGCAAGCTCGGGTCCGTTCGGTCCCGAGGGAGAACACTGCCACGGGCGTCCCGGGAACAGGACTGGCGTCCATTCCGGGAGGCTCCGGAAACACGCCTGCCCGCCGCCCCCGGACTTCGGTGGGGGACGCGCGGGCAGGGGAGGACCGCTGAGAAGGCCGCGGGCTACTTCTTCTTGCGGTTCTTCTTCTTGTTCTCCTTCTCCTTCTTGCGGCGCTCCTTGATGGCATCACGGTCGTCCGGCTTGCTCACGGACGGGGGCGCGTAGCCCATCAGGCGGGCCTTGGCCATCGCGGCCTGGCCCATGGGCGGGGTGTAGCCGGGGGCAATCTGCGGCAGCTGCATGGGCATGCCTCCCATGCCACCGCCCATCGCGGACATGGCCTTCTCCAGCGCCTTCGGGTCCTTCCCGAACATGCTGCCCAGGTCCATGTTCTTCATCTGGCCCAGCTGCCCCAGCTGCTTGAAGCCCGGGATGCGGCCCAGGAGGCCCGGGTTCTGGCCGATGGTGCCCATCACCTGCTGCATCATCCCGAACTTCTGCAGCAGCTCGCGCACCTCCTCCGGCTTGCGGCCGCTGCCCTTCGAGATGCGGTTGATGCGGCTGGCGTTGATGATGTCCGGACGCAGGCGCTCCTTCTGCGTCATCGAGTCGTACATCGCCTCGATCTTCGTGAGCTCCTTCTCGTCCGGGTTCAGGTGCTCGGTGAGGTCGCCGAAGAGCGGGAACTTCTCCAGCAGGTCCTTCAGCGGGCCCATCTTGCGGACCATGCGGATCTGCTCGACGAAGTCCTTCATCGAGAACTGGCCGGAGAGCAGCTTGCGCGCGTCGTCCTCGGCCTTCTTCTCGTCGACGACCTTCTCGAAGTCCTTCATCAGGCCGACGATGTCGCCGAAGCCCAGGATGCGGCCCGCGAGGCCCTCCGGACGGAACTCCTCCAGCTTGTCCATCGACTCGCCCATGCCGAGGAACTTGATGGGCTTGCCCGTCACTTCCTTGATGGACAGCGCCGCGCCGCCGCGCGCGTCACCGTCCAGCTTCGTCAGGATGAAGCCGTCCAGCGTGAGGCGCCGGTCGAACTCGGCCGCCGTGCGCACCGAGTCCTGGCCGATCATCGCGTCGCACACGAGCAGGATGGTGTCCGGCTGCACGTTGGACTTGATGGACTCCAGCTCCGTCATCAGCGTCTCGTCGATGGCGAGCCGGCCCGCCGTGTCGATGAGCACCACGTCGCACTTCTGCTCGCGCGCGGCCGCGTAGCCCCGCTTCGCCAGCTCGGGCGGCTGCACGCCGGGCTCGTGGTAGACGGGGACCTTCAGCCGCTCGCCCAGCACCTTGAGCTGATCCACGGCGGCCGGGCGGTAGATGTCCGCCGCGACGAGCAGAGGCTTGCGCCCCTCCGCGAGGAGCCGGCTGGCGAGCTTGCCCGTGGTCGTCGTCTTACCGGAGCCCTGGAGGCCCACCATCATGATGCCGGACAGCTGGCCCTTGGGCTTCAGGTGGAGGCTTGTGTCCACCGGGCCCATCAGGGCCTCCAGCTCGTCGTGGCAGATCTTGATGAAGTGGTCCATCGCGCTGACCTTGCGCTTCTGGCCCCCCGCGTCCGTGACGGACGTCTGCACGACTTCGCCGACGGCCTTCTCGCGGACGCGGGCGACGAACTTCTTCACCACGTCGAAGGCGACGTCGGCCTCCAGCAGGGAGACGCGAATGTCGCGCAGCGACTCGTCCACCAGCTCGGGGGTGAGTTCGCTCTTGCCGGCGAGGCGGTTCTTGGCGGCCCGGAAGCCCTTGGTGACGGTCTCAAGCATGGGGGGCGCTTTATAACAGCGTCCCGCCGGATGCGACGTCCTCGGAAGCCCCGGTCGTCCAGCAGTGGAGGAATCGAGGGGCTTTCCACTCCCGGACAGGGGCCCCCGCTCCCCCGGGTCAGCCCGTCACGGCGGGCCGGGCCGGGGCCGGGGAGCCGCTCTCCGCTCCCGCGATGTCCGGCAGCGCCTCCGGACGCCCGAGCGCCGTGCTCAGCGCCTTCAGCAGCACGCGGGACTTCAGGAGCATCTCGTCGAGCTCTCCGGCCGGGTCCGAGAGCGCGATGATGGCCCCTCCCGCGCCGATGCTCACCTCGCCGGGCCGTACCACCGCCGTGCGGATGACGATGTTCAGGTCCGCCGCCCCGGTGGCGGAGAAGAACCCGATGGCGCCCGAGTACACCCCCCGGGCCTCCCCCTCCAGCCGGTCGATGATTTCCATCGTGCGCACCTTGGGCGCCCCCGTCATGGAGCCGCCCGGGAAGGCGGCGCTCACCGCGTCCACCGCCGTGAGGCCTTCGCGCAGCCGACCCCGGATGGTGCTCACCAGCTGGTGCACCGTGGCGTAGGACTCCACGTGCATGAGCCGGGGGACGTGGACCGAGCCAATCTCACACACCCGGCCCAGATCGTTGCGCACCAGGTCCACGATCATCAGGTTCTCCGCCCGGTCCTTCTCCTGGGAGCCCAGGTGCTGGCGAAGACGCTCGTCCTCCTCGGGGGTGGTGCCGCGCCGCAGGGTGCCCTTGATGGGCTTCGACTCGACCCACCGCTCGCGGTCCACGCGCAGGAAGCGCTCTGGCGAGGAACAGGCGATGCCCAGCGTGCCCAGCCTCAGGTACGCGGCGTAGGGGGCGGGGTTCATCCGCCGCAGCACCCGGTACAGCGCCAGCGGCTCCACCTGGGCCCGGGCGACCACCTTGTTGGTGAGGCAGACCTCGTAGGTCTCCCCGTCGTGGATCTGCTCCAGGCAGTGCCCGATGTCCGCCAGGTACGTGGCGCTGTCCCTCGCGAGGCGCACGGGGAAGGGG
>NZ_RAVW01000959.1 GCF_003611585.1 Corallococcus exercitus
CACCGGGGCATCACCCGCCTGGTGCTCGGCAATTCCTTCATGCGCTTCGGGCCTGACGAGGTCTGGCTCCAGGCAGCCCCGGTCGCCTTCGACGCCTCCACGCTCGAAATCTGGGGCGCCCTGCTGCACGGCGCGAAGCTCGTCCTCGCTCCGCCTCACTCCCTCTCGCTTGAGGAGTTGGCGACCCAGTTGCGTCACCACCGCGTGACGTCCCTGTGGCTCACCGCAGCCCTCTTCGAGCAGATGGCCCTGCACCAGGGTGAAGCCCTCGCGGG
>NZ_RAVW01000960.1 GCF_003611585.1 Corallococcus exercitus
TCGGCGCAGTTGGTTCTTCCAAGCCAGCGTGCGCTCTACGACTCAGCGGTAGCGCCCCAGTCACTCCTTGGTCTCGACACCCGGGCGCGCGATGCGGGCGGCAATGCCGCGCAGGCGAAGCCCGCTTCGGTTCTTCCCGGGGCGTAGGCTTTGTCGGCGTGGAGTTTTCCCGGGCGGAAGCGGCGCTGCCCCGAAGGCATTCGCACTGCGGGCACGGAGTCAACAAGGGGGAA
>NZ_RAVW01000961.1 GCF_003611585.1 Corallococcus exercitus
CGCAGGTGCTCGACGACGGGCGCGAGGTGCGGGTCCTGCATCAGGGCGTGGTGGCCACCGGGGACGGTGTGCACTTCCAGGCCGCCGCGGACGAGGGGCTCCCAGCCGCGGTGACGCGGGAGGGTGGCGGGGGCTTCGCCAGCGCTCAGGAGCAGGGCGGTGCCGTCGTACGGCCGGGGCACGTACTTCTCCTGGGCGAAGAGGTTGGCGCGGAAGACCTGGAAGAGG
>NZ_RAVW01000096.1 GCF_003611585.1 Corallococcus exercitus
CCCCCGCGCCGGCCCCGGTGGAGGCCAAGACCGAGGCGTCGGCGGCGCCACCGTTCGTCTATACCTACAGTCCGGTGGGCAAGCGGGATCCGTTCCGCAGTCCCCTGGAAGAGCTCGGGCCGGTGGCGCGTGACGCACCGGAGCGGGCCTGCAATGAACCCCTGTGCGTGTTCGACCTCGACCAGCTCAAGCTGGTGGCGGTCGTCACGGGGGACGCCAGCCCGCTGGCGATGGTCGAGGACCCCCTGGGCCGCGGCCACATCGTCCGGCGCAACACCCGGGTGGGGCGCCAGGGCGGCAAGGTGACACAAATTCTAAGGGACTCGGTCACCGTCACCGAGGTCTTCACGGGTGCCAAGGGCGAGCTCATCAGCAACCCGGTGAGTCTCCAGCTCAAGGCGGATGGCGTGAAGGACCCCGCATACAACCTGATGACGGGCAAGAACTGGGAGTAGCGCCCCACGGCGCGCCCGCGGGCAGTCGTCGCCCGCTTCCAACTTGTTGAGGGGACGCATGCTCGAGCAGAGCGCTGTGACGAGGGGCAAGTGGATCATGGCGGCCGCATGGGCGGTCGTCCTGGCAAGCGCCAAGGTGTACGGCGCGGATCTCAATACGCTGCGGGACCTGCAGGTGTCCCGGACGGGAGCCGGTGCCCAGGTCGTGGTGACCGGGACCCGGCCGCCCACCTTCACCGTCTTCCGGCTCAGTGGGCCGGAGCGGCTGGTGGTGGACCTGTCGTCCGCGGACGCCACCGGCATCAAGGGGCACCATGACGGCACCGGTCCGGTGTCCGGCGTGGTGGCCGCCCAGTTCTCCGACGCGCGCGCCAGTGTGGGCCGCGTGCTGGTGGCGCTCGACCAGGCCTCCCAGTACGACGTCCGCGCGGAGGGCAACCGCGTGGTCATCTCCGTGGACGGCTCGCCGGTGGCCCCCGCCGCCGCGACCGCCCAGGCTCCCCAGGCTCCGGTGGACGTGAAGCCGGCGGAGTCCGCCGCGCCGAAGTCCGCTCCC
Organism: Corallococcus exercitus; assembly: GCF_003611585.1. GTDB lineage: Bacteria > Myxococcota > Myxococcia > Myxococcales > Myxococcaceae > Corallococcus > Corallococcus exercitus. The sequence continues at coordinate 1,012 of NZ_RAVW01000096.1, forward strand.
GCCCAGACCGTCGCCGCCGCGCCGGTGAAGGCCGCGCCGGCCCCGGTGGCCGCGCCCGCGCCGGTGGAGGCCATGGTGGCGGTGGTGCCGGAGGAGGGGACGTCCTCCAAGTCCGCGCCGTCGCAGACGCCGGGCCGTGAGAACGTCGTCGCCACGGAGGCGGATGAGCGCGAGGTGGCCCACCCGGCCCAGCGCATCACCCGGCTGTCCATGGACGGTGAGGCGCTGCGCGTCTCCGCCGACGGCGACATCGCCCGCTACGAGGTCCTGGAGCTGGTGGATCCGCCTCGCCTGGCCGTGGACGTGTACGGCGTGGGCCTGAGCGCGAAGGCGCCCAAGGTGAAGGGCGACCTGCTCAAGGACGTGCGCGTGGGCGCGCACGAGGACAAGGTGCGCCTGGTCCTCGTGGCCAGGGGTGACATGCCCGCGTACCGCGTGGACCGCGCCGAGCGCGGCCTGGAGGTGGTGTTGGGCGGCGCGGTGGCGCGCAAGCCCAAGCCCTCCCAGCCTCGCGACGCGGTGGCGGAGACCGAGCCCCTGCGCCCGCAGCCGCTGCCCGTGCAGGAAGCCGCGAAGCCGCAGCCCGCGGTGGCGCAGGCCGCGCCGCAGCCGGCGGTGGTGGAGGTCAAGGACCTATCCTTCGACGAGAGCCCCACGGGCGGCCGCGTGCAGCTGAAGCTGTCCGGCGCGACGGCGTGGAAGGTGGACCGCCCGGATCCGCGCAGCGCGGTGCTGACGCTGGAGAACGCGCGCCTGCCCAAGAAGCTGGAGCGCAGCCTGGACACCAGCGCGCTGGACACGCCGGTGAAGATGATCAGCGCCTTCAGCGTGCCCGGTGAGGGCCGCAAGGTGCGCCTGGTGGTCGCCGCGGACGGCGCCATCGAGGAGAACGTCACCCAGGGCGCCAACAGCCTGAGCTGGCGGCTGGACGTGCAGGGCGTGAAGACGGAGGAGGTCGCCGTCACCCAGCGCACCGCCGGCTTCACGGCGGAGGCCCCGGCGTACGCGGCGGAGGGCGCGCCCCAGCAGGCTCGCTACCGCGGCAAGCGCGTGTCCTTCGAGTTCAAGGACATCGACATCCAGAACCTCCTGCGCGTCATCGCGGAGATCTCCAAGCGCAACATCGTCGTGGCCGACGACGTCGGTGGCCGCGTGACCATCCGCCTGCGCAACGTGCCCTGGGACCAGGCGCTGGACCTCATCCTGCGCACCAAGCAGCTGGGCCAGGAGCAGGTGGGCAACATCATCCGCATCGCGCCGCTGAAGACCCTGGAAGAGGAGGCGCGGCTGCGCCAGGAGCGCAAGAAGTCGCTGCAGCAGCAGGAGGACCTGCTGGTCAGCCTGGTGCCGGTGAACTACGCGGTGGCCGCGGACATGTCGTCGCGGGTGAAGGACGTGCTCAGCGACCGTGGCTCGGTGACGGTGGACACGCGCACCAACGTGCTCATCATCAAGGACATCCGCTCCAACACGGAGAAGGCGCGCGCCCTGGTGCGCAGCCTGGACACGCAGACGCCGCAGGTCCTCATCGAGAGCCGCATCGTGGAGGCGAGCACCACCTTCAGCCGCGCCCTGGGTGTGCAATGGGGCGGTCAGACGCGTCTGTCCCCCGCCACCGGCAACCCCACCGGCCTCATCTTCCCCAGCACCGTCGGCGTCACGGGCGGCGCGGGGGGCGCGGCGCCGGGTGTTCCGACCCAGCCCAACTTCGCGGTGAACCTGCCGGCGGCGGTGGGTGAGGGCCTCGGTGGCGCCATGGGCTTCGCCTTCGGCTCCGCGGGCGGCGCCGTGCAGCTCAACCTGCGCCTGTCCGCGGCGGAGACGGAGGGCACGGTGAAGACCATCTCGTCGCCCAAGGTCACCACGCTGGACAACAACACGGCCCGCATCAGCCAGGGTCTGTCCATCCCGTTCAGCCAGACGTCGGCGGGCGGCGTGAACACGACCTTCGTGGAAGCGCGCCTGTCGCTGGAAGTCACGCCGCACATCACCCAGGACGGCAGCATCCTCATGTCCATCGCGGCGCAGAACAACCAGCCGGACCCGTCCAACACCGGTGCCAACGGCCAGCCGTCCATCCAGCGCAAGGAGGCCAACACCCAGGTCCTCGTGAAGGATGGCGACACCACGGTCATCGGCGGCATCTACGTGCGCCGGGGCAGCACCTCGCGCGACTCGGTGCCCTTCCTCGCCAAGATTCCCGTGCTCGGCTTCTTCTTCAGGAGCACCACGGAGACGGATGAGCGCCAGGAACTGCTCATCTTCATCACGCCCCGCATCCTCAACCGGCAGACCATCGCGCAGAGCCTGTAGGGCTTCGCGTTCGGATTGGGAGACTCCATTCAATGAAGCCCTTCTTCGTCGCCGCGACCCTGGCCCTGGGCCTGTGCTCGTGCTCTGAAAGCAGCCCCGTCGTCCAGATCCTCCAGACCATCCAGCCGGATGAGGAATGCGACTTCACGGCGGAGGATCCCGGCCTGGCCAATGGCTCCCTCAACCTGGCCTACCGGAACGCCTATGTGCTCGGACTCATCGTCAAGTCGAGCTATGCGGTGGCCCCCATCGAAGTGAATGGGGCTCCGCTGGATCCGGACTCCGATGTTGGCGGCTCCGCCACCGCCTTCGTGGACACGCTGAAGTTGTCCTACGAAGCGACGACCAACTCGGGGTCGAGCATCAACGTGCCCTCCGGAGAGGTTCCCTACACGGCGGCACTGAACCCGAGCTCGGATGACAACCGGTTCGTGGTCAACCTGATGACCTCCGAGGCCGCGGCGGCCCTGAGGGATGCCCTGTCGGGGACCACGACCGCCCAGGTGCGCGTCACCCTGCAGCTCACCGGCAAGTTTGCGGCGAGCGGCAAGAAGTTCGAGTCGAACGAGGTTGTCTTCGGCCTCGACGTCGCCGACACGGCCGTCGCGCTTCGTGCCTGCAACCCCGGAGAGGTGCCGACGGTCGAGGGGCCGTGCGGTTCGGGGGCGGGCCAGGACAACATCTATCCCACGTGTCAGTGAGCCAGGCCTGCGCCACCCGGCCCTGGGAGAACCATGTCTTTTCGCACGCACCTTGAAGCGGTGGTGAACCAGGTGGACGGGGCCCTCGCGTGCAGCGTGATGGGCTTCGACGGCATCTCCGTGGACACGTTCCAGAAGGACGAGGCCACGGAGCTGGACGTCTCCGGCACCTGGGTGGAGTACGCCAACCTGCTCACGCAGCTGAAGAACGCGGCCGAGTCGCTGAAGACGGGCACCGTCACCGAGGTGTCCGTCAACAGCGAGAAGGTCCTCACCGTGATGCGCCTGCTGACGCCGGAGTACTTCCTGGTGCTGGCCCTGCGCGCGGACGGGAATTTCGGCAAGGGGCGCTATGTCCTGCGCGTCACCGCGCCGCAGGTGAAGGCGGAGTTGTAGCCACGCACGTTCGCTCGGGCAGGGGCTTGTCGAGCCTGCCCGGCGACGCAGCGTGCCGCCGCTTTCCCCTTTGCAGGAAACAGGGCATGGGCTAGACACCCCGGGCTTTCGTCTTTACGTCAGTCTGGTCAGGCTGAAGGAGTCGGTCCCCATGGCCGGTTTTGTCGACACCTCTGAGTTTCGCAATGGTTTGAAGATCGAGATCGACGGCGAGCCGTTCGTGATCGAGTACTTCCAGCACGTCAAGCCCGGCAAGGGCTCCGCGTTCGTGCGGACCAAGATTCGCAGCCTGCTCAGCGGTCGCATGCTGGAGCCCACCATGAAGTCCGGTGACAAGGTGGGCGTCCCCGACATCGAGCAGAAGGACATGGAGTACCTCTACAATTCGGGGGACGAGTACTACTTCATGGAGAAGAAGACGTTCGAGCAGACCTTCATCACGGAGAAGGTGCTGGGCGACGCGAAGAACTTCCTGAAGGAGAACACTCCGGTGGAGGTCCTCTACTGGAACGGCAAGGCCATCTCCGTCGGCCTGCCGAACTCCGTGGACCTCAAGGTCGTCAAGTGCGACCCCGGCGTGCGCGGCGACACCGTGTCCGGCGCGATGAAGCCCGCGACGCTGGAGACCGGCTTCACCGTCAACGTCCCCCTGTTCATCAACGAGGGCGACGTGCTGAAGATCGACACGCGTGAAGGTGGCAAGTACCTGACCCGCGTCGCCACCGCGGGCTAGAGCGTCTTCCCTTCACCTGGCGACCCGGGAGGGGTCTGAATGGCAACGAAGCGCAAGGCAACCCGGCCGGCCCAGTCCTCGGACGCGGCTTCCGGGCGGGATGCGGGCACCACGTCCCTGGACGTGGAGGCCCTCCGGCAGATTGTCGAAATCCTGGAGGCCTCCGACGTCACCCGGCTGGTGTGGACGCGGGGTCCGGAGAAGCTCTACATCCGCCGCGGTCACGCGCCGGAGACGACCATCGTCCACCACACGGCGCCCTCGGGCCCGGGGGTGACGGTGTCGCCGCCGGTGGACTACTCCGCCCCGGCCGCGCCGCGTGCGGCCCCCGCCGCGGCCCCTGCCGCCGCGCCGGTGCCGGAGAAGCCCGCGGAGAAGCCGGGCCACATGGTGACCAGCCCCTTCGTGGGGACGTTCTACCGGACCCCCGCGCCGGACCAGCCCCCGTTCGTGGACGTGGGCACGATGGTGCGCAAGGGCCAGGTGCTCTGCATCGTGGAAGCGATGAAGTTGATGAACGAAATCGAGTCCGAGGTCTCCGGCCGCATCGCCGAGGTCCTCGTGGAGAACGGTCGCCCGGTGGAGTTCGGCCAGGCGCTGTTCCGCATCGAGCCGGCCTGAGTCTCTCTTTGTCAGGCGCGTCCGGCCCATTCCCGGGCGGGACGCGCCTCAAGGCCCTCGCGAAGGAGCACGGCCGTGTTCAAGAAGGTTCTGGTCGCCAACCGCGGGGAGATTGCCCTGCGGGTCATCCGCGCATGCCGTGAGCTGGGCATCGCCACCGTGGCGGTGCACTCCACCGCAGACGCCCACGCGCTGCACGTGCGCTTCGCGGACGAGGCCGTCTGCATCGGGCCGCCTCCGTCCAAGGAGAGCTACCTCAACGTGCCGCAGCTGCTCTCCGCGGCGGAGATCACCCGCGCGGACGCCATCCACCCGGGCTACGGCTTCCTGTCGGAGAACGCCGAGTTCGCGGAGGTCTGCGAGAACTGCAAGATCCGCTTCATTGGCCCGCGTCCGGAGATGCTGCGGCTGATGGGCAACAAGGTGCGCGCGCGCGCCGCGGCCCGCGAGGCCGGCATGCCGCTGCTCCCGGGCAGCCCTGGCGTGGTGAAGGATCCGCGCGAGGCGGAGGCGTTCGCGAAGGAGATCGGCTTCCCGGTCATCCTGAAGGCGGCGGCGGGCGGCGGCGGCAAGGGCATGAAGATCGTCCGCGAGCCGGGTGTGCTCGCGCAGGCGTTCTCCACCGCGCAGGCGGAGGCCCTGGCCAGCTTCAACAACGGCGACCTCTACATCGAGCGGTACGTGGAGAAGCCGCGCCACATCGAGATCCAGATCGTCGCGGACGAGCACGGGAACATCATCCACCTCAACGAGCGTGAGTGCTCCGTGCAGCGGCGGCACCAGAAGCTCATCGAGGAGAGCCCGTCGCCCGCGCTCACGCCGGAGCTGCGCCAGCGCATGGGCGAGGTGTCCGTCGCGGCGATGAAGAAGCTGCGCTACAACAACGTGGGCACCATCGAGTACCTGCTCGACGAGCGCGGCGAGTTCTACTTCATGGAGATGAACACGCGCATCCAGGTGGAGCACCCCGTGACGGAGCTGGTCATGGGCGTGGACCTGGTCCGTGAGCAGATCCGCATGGCCTACGGGCACCCCCTGCGCTTCAAGCAGGAGGACGTGCAGATCCGCGGTCACGCCATCGAGTGCCGCGTGAACGCGGAGGACCCCGTCACGTTCGCGCCGTGGCCGGGAAAAATCACCGGCTACAGCGTGCCGGGCGGCTACGGCGTGCGCGTGGACTCCGCCGCGTACGAGAACTACACGGTGCTGCCGTACTACGACAGCCTGCTGTCGAAGCTCATCGTGCACGCGGAGGACCGCGAGACGGCCATCCGCCGCATGCAGCGCGCGCTCTCCGAGTACGTGGTGGAGGGCATCCGCACCAACATCCCGTTCCACCGGGCCGCACTGGCGGAGGAGTCCTTCCAGGAGGGCAACTACGACACCCGCTTCGTGGAGCGCCTGCTGGCGAGCGAGACGGGTTCGCGCCGACTCAAGAAGGCCGTGGAAGAGACGCCGTAGCGCTCACCGTGAAGGCATGGAAAACCCGCCGGGCGTGCGAGCGTCCAGGCGGGTGATCCAGCCCCGGGGGATGGCAGGCTGTTTCTTGACCCGCGTTGGAGGATTCCGTTAGCCTCCAACGCTCCCCCCCAGAGAAGGACTGAAACCCGCGAAGTTCCTCGGGGTTTCTGCCTGCCGGAAGCGCACGCTCGATGGACAAGAACAAGATCATCGAAGCCGCCGCGAAGCTGGTCGCGAAGGGCGCGTACGACAAAGCCATCAAGGAGTACCAGAAGGTCCTGGAGGTCGACCCGAAGGACATCCGGGTCCTCCAGAAGATGGGGGAGCTGTACCAGAAGAAGAACGACAACGCCCAGGCGGCGCACTTCTTCACCAAGGTCGCGGAGAGCTACTCCTCGGACGGCTTCTTCCTCAAGGCCGTCGCCCTCTACAAGCAGGTCCTCAAGCTCAACCCGAACCTGCTGGAGGTGAACCTCAAGCTGGCGGAGCTGCACCAGCAGCTGGGGTTGATGTCGGAGGCGATGGCGTACTTCCAGATCGTCGCCAACCACTACGACAAGGCGGGCGACACCAAGTCGAGCCTCGACACCCTCAAGAAGATGGTGGATCTCGACCCGGAGAACGTGGCGTCGAAGATCAAGCTCGCGGAGCTGTACGCGCGCGAGAACATGACGAAGGAAGCGGCGCAGGAGTTCAAGCGCGCCGCCGAGTACCTCAAGCGCAACGCCCGCGCGGATGACTGGCTTCGCGTCGCCGAGCGCCTCTCCGCGCTGGAGCCGGACAACCTCCCGCTCGCGAAGGAGCTGGCCGCGTCGTACCTGCAGCGCGGCGACCAGAAGCGCGCTCTGGCCAAGCTCCAGGTCTGCTTCAAGGCGGATGGCCGCGATGTGGAGACGCTGACGCTGCTGGCCCAGGCGTTCCAGGGGCTGGGCCAGGTCTCCAAGACGGTGTCCGTCTACAAGGAGCTCGCGAAGATCCACCAGGAGCGCGGCCGCACCGCCGAGTCCGACGGCGTGTGGACGCAGATTGAACTGCTGGATCCGCAGGACCCGGATCTGCTCGCGCGCCGGGGGCCCGTCGCGGAACCCGAGCCGGAGCCCGCGCCGGCCTCGCACCATCACGCCGAGGAGGCCGCGCCCGCGTGGAGTGCTCCCGCCGCCGCTGCGCCGGTGTCCCGTCCCGCGCCCGCCGCGCCGCCCGCGGCCGTGGTGCCGCCTCCGCCCGTGGGGATGAGCCGCGAGCAGCTGGCCAAGCTGCTGACGGAGACGGACGTCTACGTGAAGTACGGGCTCCACGACAAAGCGCTGGAGCACCTGCGCAAGGTCTTCTCCGTGGATCCGGAGAACCTGGACGCGCACGAGAAGGCGTACCACATCTACGTGGCGGCCAATAACGGCGCGCAGGCGTCGGAGCAGCTGCTCAACGTGCTGCGCCTGTGCACGCGCCGCGCGGACGTGGTGCGCGCGCAGCCGTACCTGGCGACCATCCTCCAGGAGAACCCGGCGCATCCCGAGGTGCCCGCCTTCCTGTCCGTGCTCCGCTCGGAAGGGGGCTTCGTGGCGCCGGCGGCGGCGCCGGGCGTGGAGTCGCTGGAGGAGGACGCCATCCTGGTGGACTCCAACGACGACGAGGTCCTCGTCGCGGATCCGCCGGAGGACGCGCTCGCGCAGCCGGAAGGCGACGAGCTGGCACTCGCGGCGCTGAGCCACGGGTCGGACTCGGATGAGATCGTCGACGACGAGGTCGCGGAGACCACGCTGAGCGGCGAGGAAGCGGTGATGGGCGAGCCCATCAGCTCCGCCGAGAACACCGTCTACGACCTGCCCCCGCAGGACGACCTGGTGGTGGCGTCCGACGAGGACTCGCTGGTGCTCGCGGACGAGCCGGGCCTGGGCGGCTCCGACGCCTCCGGAGGCCTGGACGACGAGCCGCTGGTCGCGCAGGACGACGCGCTGGCGTACGCGGAAGACTCGTTCGCGGACGTGGGCGGTGATGAGCCCATGGTGCTCGCGGACGACGCGGGCGGCATGTCGCTGGGCGACGAGGAGGAGCCGCCGCCCACGCGCATCCTGTCCCCGTCGCGCGCGCTGCTCGAGGAGGCCGCGCCGGACACGCGCCAGCTGCCGACGCTGGACGACGGCGACGACGAAGCGCTGGTCGAGCCCGGCATGTCGCTGGGCGAGGACGACGACGCGCCCACGCGCGTGGGGCTCGCGCCCCTGGACGCCTCCGCGCTGGACGACGCCGGCCTGGACGAAAGCTTCGCCGCGCCCGCGGAAGAGCCCGCCTACGACGGGGGCATGTCGCTGGGCGACGAGGACGACGACGAGCCCACCGCCGCGCACATGGTGCTCGCGCCGGTGGAGGAGCTGTCCTACGACGAGCCCCAGGCCGAAGCGCTTGAGGACACGCCGGAGCCTGAACCGGAGCCCGAGGCCCTGGCGGATGCGCCGGAGCCCGAGCCGGAACCGGCGGCCGAGCCCGAGGAGGAGCCTGCCTCCGAGGAGTGCGACGAGGCGTCGTTCTTCCTCGACCAGGGGCTGCTGGAAGAGGCGCGCGAAATCCTGGAGACGGTGGCCATCGCGTTCCCGGGCCACGTGCGCGCCGGGGAGCTGATGGCGCGGCTGGAGGAGCTGGAGGCCGGCGGTGGCGCGGCCCCCGAGGACGACGCTCCCTCCGAGCCCGTGCACGTGCCCTCCGTGCAGCCGGTGACGGAGGCATCGCTCGACGACGGCGCCGGTGGTGGCGACGCGTTCGACCTGGCGGCGCAGCTGGCCGGTGAGCTGGACGACCTGGGCGGTGAGTCGCTGGCGGCGGTGCCCCCGGCGGATGAGGACTTCCAGTACTCGGTGGATGAAGTGTTCGCCGAGTTCAAGAAGGGCCTGGCCAAGGTGGTGAAGCCCGAGGACGTGGACACGCACTACGACCTGGGCATCGCCTACAAGGAAATGGGCCTCTTGGACGACGCCGTCCACGAGTTCGACGTGGCCCGCCAGGGCTGCGTGGGCACCCCGCGCGAGCTGGACTGCCTGACGATGATTGGCATGCTGCACACGCTGCGCGGCAAGCCGGAAGAGTCCGTGCAGGTGTTCAAGGAAGGCCTTTCCAACGTGCTCGCGACGGGCGAGGTGGCCAAGGCGCTGGGCTTCGAGCTGGCGAGCGCCTACGACGCGCTCAACGAGCCGGGCAAGGCGCTCTTCCACTTCCAGCGCGTGGCCGCGATGGACGCGAAGTACCGCGACGTGGGGTCGCAGGTGACGCGGCTGTCGGCGGTGACCGCTCCGGAGGAGGACCCGCTGCCGCGCGCTGGCAAGGGCCCCGCGACTCCGGCACCGGTTCCCGCCGCGGGCGCGCCGAAGGCTCGTAAAGTAGGGTACGTGTAGCGCGTCCCCACGAGGCCCGGCGAGCGATGACGACCTACCTCGATTTCTTCGAACTCACCCAGGAGCCGTTCTCCAACGCTCCGGTGAGCCGCTTCTATTACAACTCCGCGCAGCACTCGCAGGCCCTCACCCGGCTGATGCACGCCGTGGGCTACATGAAGGGCCTGTCCATCCTCGTGGGCGACATCGGCGCGGGGAAGACGACGCTCGCGCGGCGCATGCTCGACTCGCTTCCGGAGTCCGAGTACGAGGCCGCGCTGCTCGTCATCATCCACTCGGGCATCACCGCCCAGTGGCTGCTGCGCCGCATCGCGCTCCAGCTGGGCGTGGAGAACCCCGCGCAGGAGAAGCTGGCGCTCCTGTCGCAGCTCTACCAGCGCCTCCTGCAGATCTACGAGTCCGGCAAGAAGGCCGTCGTCCTCATCGACGAGGCGCAGATGCTGGAGACGCGGGAGATCATGGAGGAGTTCCGGGGGCTGCTGAACCTGGAAGTGCCGGAGCGCAAGCTCATCTCCTTCGTCTTCTTCGGCCTGCCGGAGATCGAGAAGAACCTGAAGCTGGACCCGCCGCTCGCCCAGCGCGTGGCGCTCCGCTACAAGCTGGAGCCCTTCACGGCGGAGTCCACCGAGGCGTACGTGAAGCACCGGCTGCGGCTCGCCGGCTGCCCGCGCATGCCCTTCACGCCGGAGGCGCTGCTCGCCGTGCACGAGCACTCCGGCGGCACCCCGCGCGTCATCAACACCCTGTGCGACAACGCCCTCTTCGAGGCGTTCCTGGCGCGCTCGGAGACCATCGGCGCGGAGCTGGTGCACCGCATCGGGACGAACCTGGGACTCCAGGGCGGCTCGGCTGCTGCCCAGGCAGGCGAGCGGGCGAGCGCTCCCGCCACGTCGCTGCCCCGGACGGCGAACACGAAAATCGACCTGGCGGAGATCGACCGCTACCTCGAGGGACTCGGTAAGCTCTAGCGGCTTGTCCCTCCCCAGCCGCAACAGCGCAGCGCGCAAGGCGCTCTTGTGGGTGCTCCTCGTGGTGTCGGGGAGCATCCTGCTGTTGCGCCAGCCGTTCACCTGGGACGCCGCCTGCACCGTGGCGCGCAGGCACCTGCCGGACCTGCTGGGCGTGGACGTGGGCATCGGTCGGTGCGAGCTGGATCCGCTGGGCTCGCGCGTGGTGCTGCACGGCGTGTCGGTGTTCGCGCGCGGCACGGACACGCCGCTGTTCGCCGCGGACGAGGCGGAGGTGGCGCTGGGCTTCCTGTCGCCCCTGTCTCGCCGCCTCATGCTGGGCCAGGTGCGCGTGCGCCATCCGCGCGTGGCGCTGGACCTGTCGCGGCCCTCGGCCAGCCCGCCTTCCCCCGACGGCACGTGCCCGCTCACGCCGCTGACGCGCGTGGGCGTGGGGCGCCTGGACATCACCGGCGCGGAGGTGCGCCTCGCGCTGCCGGACGGGCGCGGCGTGGAGGTGGAGAACCTGGACGTGGGGTGGGTGGAGCACTGGGGCGTGATGGAGCTGGAGGTCGGCGCGCGGCGCGGCCTGGTGCGCCTGGGCGCGGGTGGCGGCGAGCTGACGCTGGGGCAGCTGGGCTTCACAGGCTCGCTGGACCCCGACGAGGGGCTCCTGGACGTGGAGCGCGCGGAGGTGACGCTCGACGACATCACCGCCACGGTGTCCGGCCGCGTGGAGACGCTGTGCCACCCGGTGCTCGCGCTGGATGCGCAGGTGTTCCTGCCACTGCGCACGCTGTCGCAGGCGAAGCTGTTGCCGCGTCCGGCCACCGGGCACCTGTGGACGCGCCTGTCCGTCACCGGGAAGCCGTCCGCGCTGGCGGTGGGCGCGGACCTGTCCGCGAGCAACCTGGCCTATGAGCAGTACGGCCCGGTGAGCCTCAACGCGCGCCTGTCCTATGCGGGGGACCGCGTGCGCGTGGAGTCGCTGGAGGCGCCGCTGGGAAGCGGCAGGGTGAAGCTGTCGGGCGCGCTGCAGCTCACGCCGGAGCTGCCGGTGGACGTGACGCTCCAGACGGAGGATGCGTCGTTCGGGCGCATCCTGGAGCGCGCGGGCGTGGCGGGCTCCTGGGTGGACTTCCCCGCGACGGCGAACGCGCACCTCACCGGCACGCTGCTGCCCCGGCCGGCGCTGTCCGGCCCGCTGGACCTGCGCACGGGACACTTCACGCTGGCCACGCGCGCGTTCGACGCGCCGCCGAGCGCCGGCAAGACGCTGCTCACCTTCGAGCGGGGCCGCGCGCAGACGGCCGTGAAGCTGACGGGCGACCGCGTGTCCTTCACGCGCCTCACGGTGGAGTCCGGCCGCTCGCGCGTGCACGGCGACGTGACGCTCTACTTCGACACCACGCGCGGCCTGGACATCCAGGGCAACGGCGAGCTGGAGCTGTCGGACTTCGGCCACATCGCGGAGCTGCCGTGGTCCGGGAAGGGCTCGGCGAACTACTCCATCGTGGGGCCGTACTCGGACGTGAAGGTGGACGCGAGCCTGTCCCTGCGCGACTTCACCTTCTGGGGCTTCGGCCTGGGGGTGACGCAGGCGAAGCTGTCGTACTCGAATGGGCTGCTGTCGTTCCCCTCGCTCACCGGGCAGAAGGGGCGCACGCAATACTTCGGCAAGGCGGCGCTCACGTTCGCGCGCCTGTTGCACCTGCGCCTGGACGTCACGGTGCCGCAGGGGCGTACCGAGGATCTGGTGGACCTGGTGGCGGGCCTGAGTCCGTCCATCGCGGTGATTCAAGGCCAGTTCGCGGGCGCGGCTTCCGGACGCGTGGAGATCGACAGCCCGCTGGAGAAGCTGGAAGGGCTGGTGGCCTTCGACCTGCGCGACACCACGTACCTGGGGCGCCGGCTGGGCGCGGGCTCCGCGCGGCTGCGCTTCGTGGACGGCAAGGCGATGGTGCTGGAGCGCACCGTGCTGGACGGCCGGCTGGGGCGCACCTGGGTGGAGGGCTCCTTCGGCTTCACCGGGGGCGCGCTGGACTACCGCTTCGGCGGCGAGAACCTGTCGCTGGCGGAGGCCGTGGGCCCGGAGACCGCGGAGGAGATGGGCATCCAGGGCACGCTCGCGCTCGCGGGCACCGTGGCGGGCACGGCGGACAAGCCGGACATCCAGGCCACGCTGAAGGGGCCGCGCATCACCTTCGCGTCGCGCGACCTGGGCGCCATGGACCTGGCGCTGCACCAGGAGGGCAAGCAGCTGCGCATCACCGGGCGCCCCTTCCGCGACGCACAGGGCTACCTGAACATGACGGTGAAGGAGCCCTACCTCTTCGACTCCACCGTCGACCTGTTGCTGCCGGAAATCAGACCGCTGCTGCCCCAGGTGCCGGCGCTCGCGGGCGTCACCGGCATGCTCGCGGGGCGCGTGACGGTGCAGGGCCCGCTGTTGCAGCCGGAGGGCTATCAGGTGGCGGCCACGGTGCGGGAGCTGTCGCTCGCGCGAGGCGACCTGCGCGGCCGCAACCAGGGGCCTCTCGTCCTGACGTACATCAACGGCCGGCTGGACGTGCAGCCGTTCCGCTTCAGCGGCGCGTCGGTGGACGTCACGCTGGGCGGCTGGATGAGCAAGCGCGCCATGAACATGAGCCTTCGCGAGGGGCGCATGGACGTGCGCCTCCTGGAGCCGCTCCTGCCGGGCATGGAGCGCGTGGGCGGCCAGCTGCGCGTGGACGCGGAGGCGACGGGTTCGCTGGACGCGCCGTCGGTGGTGGGCACCGCGGAGCTGTCCGACGTGCGGCTGTCCATGCGCGACCTTCCGCTCACCGTGCGCGGCATGTCCGGCCGGCTGGAGCTGACGGGCCAGCGCGTGCTGCTGGAGCACCTGCAGGCCCAGGTCAACGAGGGCCAGGTGTCCGCGCGCGGCGACATCCGGCTGGAGCGCTTCGTGCCCAAGCGGCTGGCGCTGACGCTGCAGTTGGATGCCGTGCCGTACCGGATGACGGAGGACCTGCCGCTCACCGTGTCCGGCCTGTTGCAGGTGGTCGGGCCTCCCACGGGGCCCACCGTCACGGGCGGGCTGGACATCGTCAAGCTGCGCTACCAGAAGCCGCTCGACATCGAATCGCTGCTCAAGACGATGCAGAAGAAGCCGCAGCTCGCGGTGGGCGGCGGGGGCGAGCGCGCGAGGGACCCCTTCTTCACCTGGGACGTCAACGTGCACTTCGGCGACGTGCGCGTGGACAACAACCTGGCGAAGGCGCGGCTGCTGGGCGACGTGCGGCTCACCGGCACGGACGTGAAGCCGGGGCTGCTGGGCCGCGTGGAGGCGGCCGAGGGCAGCCAGGCGTTCTTCCGCAACAACCTCTTCACCATCGACCAGGGGCAGCTGGAGTTCCGCGACGCGTCCGGCATCGACCCGGTGTTCGAGGTGCAGGCGCAGACGTCGGTGCGCGAGTTCGTGGTGAAGCTGCACGCCTTCGGCCGGCCGGCCAACCCTCTGGTCGTGCTGTCGTCGGAGCCGGTGCTCACGGAGGGTGACATCCTGTCGCTGCTGACACTGGGTGTGACGAGCGCGGACAAGGACACGGCCGCGTCGGCGAGCTACGGTCTGGCGGCGGAGGCCCTCTTCAACGTGTCAGGACTGGACCGGCAGGTGCGCCGGTTCCTGCCCAGCAATCCGGTCCTCAGGGACTTGTCCCTGCAGATCTCCACCACCTACAACGACGCCACCCGGCAGGCGGAGCCCACCGCACAACTGGAGTCGAAGTTCCTGTCCGAGCAGCTTAAAATCGGGATGACCCAGCCCGTGAGTGGGCGAGGTACCCGGGCACGCGCTGAGTACCGCTTCGACGACCGTCTTTCCGCACAGGCCCAGTGGGACAACGAGAACAGCCAGGCGTCGTTCGGAAACCTCGGGCTCGAGCTGAAGCTGGGCTGGGAGGTCGAGTAGCCGCGCTGACCGCGGTGCTGCTCCTCGTGTGCGCGCTCCCCGTCTTCGCGGCGCCCGCTGGCCACGATGATGATGAAGCGCCCGCGGTCGTCGCCGTGGAGCTGCACCTGCCGGAGGGCATGGCCGCGGACGGGCTGTCGGGGCTCGTCACGCTGCGCAAGGGCCAGGCGCTGACGCCCGGCGCGGTGCGCAGGTCGGTGGAGCAGCTGTTCGCCACGGGGCGCTTCGCGGACGTGGTGGCGCTCACACAGGACGTGCCGGGTGGAGTGCGGCTTGTCTTCCAGCTCACGCCGCTGCCGCTGCTGTCGCACGTGGCGGTGCGGGGCAACCACGTCCTCACGTCCGGGGAGCTGCTGGATGCGAGCGGGCTGCTCCAGGGCGGGCCGCTGGATCCGGAGGAGCTGGACACCGCGGCGGCCTCCGTGCGCGAGGCCTACCAGCGCAAGGGCTACGACGCCGTCGACATCCAGGTGGAGGAGCGGCCGGTGCCCGCGGGCGGCGTGGCGGTGACGCTGGTGGTGGAGGAGGGCAAGCCCACCCGCGTGCGGCAGGTGACCTTCTCCGGCAGCCCCGCGCTGCCGCTGCCGCGCCTGGTGGAGGCGCTGGGGATGAAGCCTGGAGAGGTGTTCGACCGGGCGAAGCTGGACTTCGGGCTGGAGCGGCTGCGGGCGCTCTTGCGCGAGGGCCAGCACTGGCGGGCCTGGGTAGGCACGCCCACCGTCGTCGTGGAGGACAGCGAGGCGTCCGTGGCGGTGCCGGTGTCGGCGGGCCCCGCGTTCCATCTGCGCTTCACGGGCAACCGCCGCTTCCCCAGCTCGCTGCTGGCGCGCGTGGTGGCCTACGACGGCGAGGAGGCGATGGACGAGGCCGTGGCGGCGCGGCTCGCGCGGCGGCTGGAGGCGTTCTACCGGCGGCGCGGCTTCCACGACGCGCGCGTGCGGCCGCTGGAGCTCATCCGGCCGGACGGGGACGCGGCGGTGCTGGGCTTCCAGGTGGACGAGGGCGCCCCGCTGCGCGTGACGGACGTGCACTTCCGCGGCAACGCGGCGCTGTCGTCGGACCTGCTGCGCTCCATGCTCACCAACCAGGTGGCGGCGCAGGAGACGTGGCCGGAGCTGGACCTGCCCATGCGCGAGGACCCGCTGGAGACCGAAGGGCGCGAGCGGCGCCAGGACGCGAGCGGGGTGTCTCCGCCGGACCCCTCCACGGTCTACGTGGAGGAGGCGTGGCTGGAGGCCGCGGACGCCATGACGACGGCCTACCGTGAGCAGGGCTTCGCGTCCGCGCAGGTGACGTTCCGTGGCCTCACGGTGGATGCGGTCCACCACACGGCGGAGGCGGACTTCGACGTGGAGGAGGGACCCCAGGCGCTGATCCGCGCGCCCATCTTCCTGGGCATGCCGCTGGAGGTGGACCCCGTCTGGGTGACGCTGCTGCTGCCCGCGGGCACGCCGCTGAGCTTCGAGAAGGTGGACCAGGCGCAGGCCGCGCTGGAGCGGGGACTGGGCCGCGAGGGCTACCTCTTCGCGCGCGTGAGCAACTCCGTGTCGGTGGAGGAGAATGGCACCTCCGCTCAGGTGACCTACCGCACGGACCCGGGGCCCCGCGTGCGCGTGGGGCAGGTGCTGCTCCAGGGGCTGACGCGCTCGGATCCGGACGTGGTGCTGGCGCAGCTGGATTTGAAGCCCGGCTCGCCGCTGTCGGTGGAGGCGCTGGCGGAGGCGCAGCGCCGGCTGTCGCGGCTGGGGCTGTTCCGGCAGGCGGAGGTGTCGCTGGCGGACCCCAACCGCCGCGAGGCCTCCAAGGACGTGCTGGTGACGGTGCAGGAGCGCCCGCGCATCGACGGTGAGGTGTCCGGCGGCTACTTCCTGGTGGACGGTCCGCGCATCACGCTGGACACGGCGTGGCGCAACCTGGACGGCCGGGGGTTGAACCTGCTGGCGCGCGGCAAGGTGAACTACGCGGGCGCGAGCGCGGAGGCGCTGTCGTCGTCGCGGCTTCCGGCCGGGTGCTCCACCGGGGAGCTGTCCGGCGAGGCGTGTGAGTCCGACCTGAACGGCTTCAGCGGCCTGGGCGGGCGCGGCAACCTGGCGCTGTCCCAGCCCCGGCTGTCCTTCCTGGCGCCGCAGGAGATTGGCGCTCGGTTGGACCTGATTGGCGAGCGCGTGCACCGGCCGTCGTACCTGTCCACGCGGTTCGCGGCGGTGCTGGGCGCGGACTGGGCGCTGGCGTCGTGGGTGAACGTGTCGCTCCAGTACGAACTGGAGAACAACCGGCTGCGCTCGCGCCCGGGCGTGCTGGAGCTGGTCAACCGCGCGGACCAGGAGCGCCTGCGCTACCCGTACGGTGACTTCGCGCTGCACTCGCTGCGCCCGTCCTTGACGCTGGACTTCCGCGACGACCCGGCGAACCCGCGCCGGGGCATGGTGCTCAGCAGCAGCGCGGAGTTCATGCGCGGCATCAGCGTCCACCCCACGGACGTCGCGGGCAACCGCGTGCCGGAGTTCCCCATCGACGGCGTGAAGCTGTCGGGCAGCGTGAGCGCGTACGCGCCGCTGGGCCGCCGCGCGAGCGTGGCGGTGAGCGCGCGCGCGGGCACCATCGTGCCCCTGACGCAGGGGTCGCAGAACATCGGGTCCAAGCTGTTCTACCTGGGCGGCTCGTCCAGCCTCCGAGGCTTCCGCGAGGACGGCGTGCTGCCGCAGGACGTGCGCGAGGTGCTGCACCAGCGGCTGGCCGCGTGCCGCGCGGTCATCACGCCCGCGGGTTGTCCGGACGACCTGAAGGCGGTGCTCTCCGGACAGGTGCCCGCGAGCCAGGGCGGCGAGCTCTTCACGCTGGCCAAGGCGGAGCTGCGCGTGCCGGCCATCGCCGCGGTGGACCTGGGGCTGTTCTTCGAGGCGGGCAACCTGTGGCAGGACCGCACGTTGTTCGACCCGGGCGTGCTGCGCTACGCGGCGGGCGTGGGCCTGCGCTACGTGACGCCCGTGGGCCCGCTGGCCTTCGACGTGGGCTTCAACCTGGACCGCGACGAAGCGCTCAACGAGGCGCCCACGCAGTTCCACTTCAGCATCGGGACGTTCTGACCGGAGACCTTCGCTTGCGACCCGACCGTGCGCGCCACCGTGGAAGGGCTTGGGGCCTGGCCCTGCTGGGGGTGTTCGCGCTCGCGTGTCAGCACGGACCGGACGCCGCCGCCAAGGCGCCGCGTCCCACGTGGATGCCTCCAGAGGGGAGCTGTCCTCGCGGCGCGCAGCTCCAGATGGAGCGGTTGGGGCTGAAGGTGGGGGACCGCATCCCCGTCATCGTGGACAGCATCCAGGACCACCCGGGGCCGGCCCGGTACAACTACAGCTTCGTCATCGCGCTGCCGCAGGCGGAAGGGGAGGCGAAGCTGCCGGGGGCGCGCATCGGCGGGCGGCTCTACGTGACGAAGCACCGCGTGTTCGGCCGGTACGACCGCATCTTCACCCCGGAGAGCGGCGCCACGTCGGTGCCCTTCTGTGGCGTGCTGCTGGACTCGCGCTGGGACCGGGACGGCGAGGGCCTCATCGCGTATCCCAGCCCGATGAAGGGCTTCTCCGTGGTGCAGGACAACACGGGCATCATCCAGGTGGTGGACCGCTATCCGTGAGGCCCGGGCGTCAGTCGACGTGCAGGGAGTAGGACTGCGCGTCGTTGGCCAGCAGGTCCACGGCGCTGATCTGGAAGGTGAAGTCGGTCCCGCTCGTGGGCTTGCCGTAGAGGATGCCCTCCTTGGTGTCCAGGAGGATGCCCGGCGGCAGCGCCCCGTCCTTCACGCTCCAGTTGAACGTGCCGGTGCCGCCGGTCGTCCGCAGGGTGTAGCTGTAGTCGGAGCCGATGCGTCCGGTGGGCACCGCGCGCGACAGCAGCTTGACGTTGCCGGTGGCGTTCGTGAGGGTGATGGAGAGCGTGCCGGTGACGGACTGGGGCGGCGTGTCGCTGTCCGTCACGACCACCGTGAACACCTGCTCCCCGGCCTGCGTGGTGGTGCCGGTGATGACGCCGTTCGCGGCCAGCGTCAGGCCCGCCGGCAGCGATTGATTGGGGGCGAGGGCGAAGCTGTACGGCCCCTTTCCTCCAGTGGCGGAGATGCGCTCGGTATAGGCGCGATTGCTGGCGGCGTCCGCGAGCGGCTGGGGGCCCGCGACCTTCAGCAGGGGGCGGACGCGCAGGAGCAGGCTGCCACTGGCGCGCTTCATCGGGGTGCTCCGGTCGGTCACCTCCACGGGGAGGAACAGGTCCCCCGCGCGCGTGGGCGTACCGGTGACACGGCCCTCGGTGTCGAGCGCGAGGCCCGAAGGGAACTGGCTGGTCGCGTTGAAGGTGTACGGCGGCGTGCCGCCCCGGGCCTGGAGCTGCGCCGAGTAGGGAACGGACTCGACGGCCTCCGTCAGGGGGCTGGCCTCCAGCGCGAGCGCGGGAGGACCCGCGTCCGGTTCGCCCGCGTCCGCCACGCCACCGTCCACGGTGCCGGCGTCCACGGTGCCGGCGTCCACCTCCGTGCCGCCATCCTGCTCCGTGCCCGCGTCGTCCACGGGAGCAGGCCCGTCGCAAGGTCCGCCTTCGCCACAGGCCGGCAGACAGCGGTTCTCCGAAGCAAGACACGTGGTGCCGGAGGGACAGCCGCCGGCCGCGTCGCACGCGGCGAAGCGCGATAGGTCCGGCGCGAAGGTACACGCGCCCACCGTGAGCGCGACGGCCCCCATCAGCGCGGCGAGCAGCGTCCTCATGGCATTGCTCCGGCGAAGGGCACTTCGTCACCCCGGGTGCGCACGACGGCGCCTGTGGGCGCGGCGAGCCGCTTCCTCATCGCAGCACTCCAGCGCGGGGCTGCCCACGGCCGCGGGTTCATGGCAGCTCCCAGAGGAAGGACACCGCGCCCCCGAAGCCCAGCAGCGCGCCCACGCCCAGCAGCACGTTGGACGTGCGCGCCTGACGCCGGCCCGCGTCGAGCCGCGACGCGAAGCAGTCCGCGAAGGCCTCGCCGGCCGTGGCGCACTCGCCGCCGTTCTTCGACACCTTCGACTCCGTGCTTCGCGCCGCCAGCCCGAAGCCCACGCCCGCGATGAGCGCCGCGCCGCCCACGCCCCACAACACCTTGGGCAGCACGCGCGAACCCCGGGGCTCCCGCGCCGCGCGCGCCGTCACCAGCGGCGACCAGACCTGCTGGAGCGCGTGGGTCGCACGCGCGTCCGCTTCGCCCGGCGTCGTGGACGGTGCCTCGAACTGCGCTCGCGTCTCCGTGCCGCGCGCGTCCGTCACGGTGAGCGCCACGCTGCGCCTGCCTCCCACGCCCAGCGCCACCCCCCGCACCAGCCTGCGCACGCCCAGCGCCGTGGCCTGCGCGCTCCGGCACTCCGCGTCGCCACACGCCGCCAGCGCCGCGCCCGCGCCGCGCAGCCTCGCCACCGTGTCCTCGCGCGACTCCAGGCACGCGTCCGGCAACGCGGCCACCGCGCGCCGCGTGGCGTCCTCCAGCTCGCGCGCGTCCTCGGACGGCAGGGCCAGCCTCTCGAAGGGCACCAGCACCACGCGCGTCTGCGCGTCGCACGGCGCGGACATCCGCAGCAGCATGAGCAGCAGGGACGCGGGGAGGCTCATGGCACCAGGACCGCGTCGGCCTCGTCCGACGACGGCGTGATGCCGAGGCTCGCCATGTAGCCCCGGTAGAAGCGCGGGCCGAAGGGCACGGAGAAGAGGCGGTCGCGCAGCGCGTCCGTCACCGCGCCCCGGGCCGCCACGCTGGCGTCGCTCCAGCGCAGGCCGCCCGCGTCCACCACCTCCGACGCGCGGGTGATGGCGAACGACGCCTCGCGGCCGCTGGCCCGGAGGTAGTAGCCGCGCCCCACGGGCAGCGACACCACCAGCGGACGCTCGCGCTCCTTGTGCAGCTCCACCACGCGGATGCCGCGCGCGTCCTCCACCCACAGCCGGCCCGCCACGCCCGTGGGCACCAGCAGGTAGCCCAGCGACGCGGTGGCCGTCAGGTTCGTCAGCGCGAACGCCCGGTCCAGCGCGGGCGGCTGGATGTACACGCGCGACGTGCCTCGCACGTCGTCCATGCCCTGGCTCGCGGCGGCCACGAAGGCCCGCAGCTCCGCGTAGTCCACCTTGCCGTCCCCGTTCACGTCCCCCGCGCCCGACAGCGCCGAGCGCACCATGTGGCTGAAGACGCCGGAGCGGATGGCGCTCCACTCGTGGCTCTCCTGCTCCGACGACGTGGACAGCACCACCCCCACCTGCGGGAAGCGCTCCAGCTCGCGGTTGCCCAGAAGCCCCTTCACCGCGTCCGCGTACGCCGGGCCCACCGGCAGCGCGCCGCGCGAGTGGACGAAGAAGTACGAATCACACGCGTCCACGATGAGCTGGAGGAAGGACGCCTTGCTCGGCGCCAGCACCCGCGCGTACAGCTCCGTGCGAGTCAGCGGCCCATCCAGCAGGCTCACCGACCCTTCACCCGCGGCGCCGCGCTTGCCGTGGCCCACGAAGACGAAGGACAGCACCGGCACCGCGCCCTTCGCCCGGTCCTCCGCCATGCGGCCGTTCAGGCGGGCGAGCGCGTCCCACAGCGCGGCGTGGGTGGGGGGCCGCGTCTTCGCGGCGAGCCCCGGGTGCAGGGCCTGCGTGTCCGCGTCCAGCACGCTCAGCAGGACCACCTCGCGCGAGCGGGGCGCGAACAGCTCGTAGTACCGGGCGCCGTCGTCGTCCGCGTAGCGCAGGGGGGCCTGGGACGGCTCGGTGCCCGTGTTGCTGGCCACGATGAGGGCGTAGTGCACCTGCTCCGGCGCGGCGCTCGCAGCGGTTCCGGCCAGGAGGAGTACACCCAAGGCCAGGGTCCTGTGAGAGGGCATTCGCATCAGGGATTGCGCAGTGCGCAGTGCGAAAGAATGCCACGGGGTGCAACCGACAATCCACCGAAGGCCGCTCGCGACAACATGCGGATGACGGAACCGCGACGGACGCGGTAAGCCCTTGAGGGATGGAGTGGGATGACGACACGCTGCGCCGTTTTCGCGAAGGCACCCCCGAGGTGTTGGGAGAGGTGTATCGCGCGCACGCGGAGCCGCTCGCCCGCCTGCTCAAGGCGGCCGCATGGCGGGGAGCCTTCACCCGTCTGAGGAACGCGATGGAGCTGGAGAACACGCTGCTGGAGACCTTCGCTCGCGCCTTCGAGCCGCGCACGCGCGCGGCCTACAACGGCACGCGTCCGTATGCCCACTTCCTGATGGGCATCGCGCGCAACGTGCTGCTGGAGCAGTCGCGCGAGCGCGAGGTGGTGGGCCGGGACGAAGCCTTCGAAGGGCTCACCGAGTCCTCCCCCGAGGATGGCGGGCTGGTGGAGCTGCTGGAGGACCGCGAGGTGGAGGCGCTGCTCGCGGCGTTCAAGGACGGCCTGTCGCGGGAGGAGCAGCGGCTGTTCGAGCTGCGCTTCGGCGAGGGCGTGGCCCAGGAAGAGGCGGCCACGGCGCTGGGCCTCACGCGCATCCAGGTGCGGCGGCGCGAGTTCGGGTTGAAGTCCAGGCTGCTGGGGTTCCTCCAGTCGAAGGGGTACCTCGAGGACCTGGAGACGCAGGGCTGGAGCTTCTTCAAGCGGCGGGGTACGCGATGAGTGGATGTGACGACCGCCGGGTGAAGCAGGCCATGGCCGCCCTCTTCGAGAAGGGCCGGGACGGGCTGGACGCGGACGGCTTCGAGCGCCTGCGCGCGCACCTGGCCACCTGCCCCGACTGTCAGGAGACGTACACGCGGCTGTCGCGCGTGGAGTCCGTGCTGGAGCAGCGCGCGCTGCCCCAGGCCCGGAGCGCGCTCCTGGAGCAGGCCCTGTTCGCGAGGCTGCGACAGGCCCCCGCGCGGCCGGCGGTGGTGCCGGAGCGCAAGAGGTGGTTCGCGTCCCCGCTCCTCATGCCCCTGTCGCTGGGTGCCGCCGCGGCGGCCGTGGCGCTGGTGGCCGTGGCGCCGTCGCTGGAGCGCAAGGAACAGGGCGCGCCCGAGTGGCAGGCGCGTTCGTCCTCGCCGGGCGAAGGGGCCTGGGGCGTGCGCGCCTTCTGCATCGCGCCCACGGGCAAGGTGCTGGCGGAGGCCCGTCCCGGTGGGACGCTGACGTGCGCGGAGGGCAACGCGGTGCAGTTCAGCTACACCGCGCCGGAGCGCGTGCGCCTGTCGCTGGAGGGACTGCCCCAGGCCGGGGGGGAGCCGCTGCGCTTCTTCCCCAGCGAGGGCGCGGCCCCAGAGGTCGCCGCGGGCGTGGACGTCCCGCTGCCCTTCAGCACGCCCGTTCAGGGCGGGTGGCTGACGGGCCCCGTGCCGGTGCACGCGCGCTTCACGGACGCGCAGGGCCGCGCCATCGCGGACACGCAGGTGACGCTCACGCCCCGCTGAGCCCCAAACGAACAACCCCCCTCCCGTGCGAGCACGAGAGGAGGGCGGGGACTGCCGTGCCTTGTGGGGTCCGTGAGTGACTACGGACGCGGGACGCGGCGGTCCACTTCCGCGGTGCCGGTGTACTGCGTGGACACGTTCAGGAAGCCCTTGAGCTGAACGCGCCAGGTGCCGGCGGGAGGGTTCGTGATGGTGACGGCCTCGCCGGTGGAGGTGCCCTCGGCGCTGGTCGCGACGAGTTCCCCGTTGGGGCCATAGACGTACAGGTCCAGGTCGTAGGCCGGGTTGCCCCAGTCCGTCTTGATGCGCAGGGCGTTGGCGCCCGCGGGCACCTCCAGCGCGTGCTCGTGCTGCGCGGCCCGGAGGGACAGGTCCACCACGGGGAGGTTGATGCTCGTCTTCACCGTGCCCGTCCAGGAGGGCAGGGCGGTGGTCTGCGTGATGTAGCGGGTGCCCACGGCGTCATTCACCAGCTTCGTCGCCGCGTAGACGTCCGCGTAGCCCGCGCCCACCTCCCACGTCTCCAGCTGGCGCGTATTGCCCGCCGCGTCCGTCGCGTACATGGGCCGCGCCGTGGCCTGCACCGCCGCGAGCACGCCGTCCATGTTGAGGGCAGGGTTCACCTCCAGGAGCAGCGCGGCGACGCCGGACATGTGCGGCGCGGCCATGGAGGTGCCGGAGCTGGCCGCGTAGAACGGCTCCGGGTGCAGCAGGTCCAGGCCCAGGTACGGCTGCATGATGGTGGCGCTGAGCGCGCGCGCCGCCACGATGTTCACACCGGGCAGCGTGATGTCCGGGTGGTGGAACTCATCGCCCGGGATGCCGCGGCTGGAGAAGGACGCCAGCTCGCCCGGCTTGTCCTGGCTGAGCAGCGGGTTCGTGGCCGCCGTGGTGTCGCGAGACGTGCCGGCCGCGACGGAGATGGCGCACGGCGAGGCGCTGTACGGGTTGAGCGTATCGGGGTCGGAGCCCTCGTTGCCCGCCGCGAACACCACCACCATGCCCAGGTCGTAGGCGCGCTTCGTCGCGAGGGAGATGGGGTCGAACGGCGCGAAGTGGCTGCCGCTGGTGCCCCACGAGTTGGAGATGACGCGCACGTTGTGCGCCTCACGGACGTCCGGATCCATCAGGAAGTCGAAGCCCTCCAGCGCGAACAGGATGCTCAGCGCGTCGCCGGTGCCCACGCCCAGCAGCTTCGCGCCAGGGGCCACGCCCTGGTGCCTGCCGCCCGAGCGCGCGCCCGAGCCGCCGATGATGCTGGCGCAGTGCGTGCCGTGACCGCTCGTCAGGTCGCTGTTCGGCGTGTCCACGTACAGCGCGCCGCCCACGCCCACGTCCAGCGGGGAGGCCACGACCTTCACGTTGCGCGCCACGTTGGGGAAGTCACCGTGCGTGCCGTCCAGGCCGGAGTCGATGATGCCCACGCCGATGCCCGCGCCCGTCGTCCCGTACGCGGTGCGCGCCGTGTCCGCGTGGATGTACGGCACGCTGGTGTCCAGGAAGTACTGGAGCGGCTTGTCCTCGTAGATGGACAGCAGGCCCAGTGGCTGGAGCTCCTGGCGCAGCTGGGTGATGAGCTGCGGCGTCACCGGGGCCTTCAACGCCACCATGGGCAGTGACTTGAGCGCCAGGACGTTGCCCAGGCCCAGGCCCTGCGTCGTCCCGCCCAGCGTCCGCGTCAGGCCGCCCAGGACGGCGTCCAGGTTCAGCACGCCGCCCATCGCGTTCGACGTGTTGAAGGAGAGGATGAGCGTGCGCACCGAGCCATCCGTGTGCAGCGCCGGATCCACCACCGCCTGGCCGAGCGCCGCCTGCGCCGCGCCGGACGCATAGAGCGCGTTACAGGCACTGGGAGTCGCGGCCGCCGCGGTGACGATGGACCGCGACGCCGACGTGACGGCGGGCTGTGCCTCCTCCTTCGCGCCCCCCTCCTGCGAGGCGCTCGCGCCACAACCCAGGACGGCGGCGGTGGCGGCGGCCCAACCCAGCGACATCAAACGCTTCATGTGGTGTTCCCCCGAGATGTGCGGCGGCCTTCCAGGGGCCGCGCGCAAAAAAGGTGTGAATCGGGAGCCCCCGCATGGATCGCGGTTCCACCGGATTGTTCTGTAGTGGCTGAATCCGGAGGGCTGTCGGGGAAGAGGGTCTTTCCGGCCCCGGCGGTGACAGTGTCCGGAGCGCGGGCGGGCCCGGGG
>NZ_RAVW01000097.1 GCF_003611585.1 Corallococcus exercitus
GGGCACAGTTGTCGAAGACGATGCGCGGGGCTTCCTTCAGCGCCTGGACCGGGCTGGGGTAGGTGCTCTTCATGTACGCCGCCGCGATGTTGGCGTCCGTGCCGCCCAGCTTGCGCGCCGTCACCGGGTTGCGGTCCGGGTCCTGTCCCGCGTTGCCCAGGATGCTCCCGTAGCCGTCCCCTCCGTCCAGCACGAACGTGGACATCGCCACGCGGTAGCGGATGGACGCGTCGTCGCGCGCGGGGATGGCCACGGTGCGGCCCCTCACGCGCAGCTCCGTCACGCGCTGGCCCGCCGGACGCGCGCAGTCCACGCGCAGGGTGGTGCCGTCGGACACGTGGAGGAACGCGCCGGACGGCGACACGATGGCCTGCCCTTCCAGGGCCAGCGCCTCCACGGAGTGCTCGAACAGGGCCACGAGCTGCTTCTCCGTGAGGTCCACCGTCACGACGAGGTTCTCGAAGAGGATGACCTCGTGCAGGACGCCGTCGGTGAGCGGCCCCGTGCGCAGGGACGTGCGGGTGACGCACAGCCCTTCGTCGCGCAGCGAGCCGCCGTTGATGATGCCCAGCTCCGTGGGCTTCGCGGCGCCGTCCTCCGCGTGGAGGAACGCGTCCGCGGCCAGCTGCCCCAGCGCGTTGTTGTCGTGCCGGGTGAAGGCCGAGCCCAGCTGGACCTCCTCCCCCAGGTAGCCCACGACGGCGTCGGGGTCGTCCACCAG
This sequence comes from Corallococcus exercitus, assembly GCF_003611585.1. Lineage (GTDB taxonomy): Bacteria > Myxococcota > Myxococcia > Myxococcales > Myxococcaceae > Corallococcus > Corallococcus exercitus. Next base: position 722 of record NZ_RAVW01000097.1, read on the forward strand.
CGGGGCGCAGGAGTCGTTGTACGCGAGGCACCCGGGCAACAGCGCGAGGGCCGCGAGCGCGGCGGTGAGGTGGCGGCGGTCCATCAGTAGAAGGCCCTCAGGGTGAGGTAGCCGGACACGCCCTCGCGCGGCAGCAGGCCGGTGACGCGGTCCGGGCGGGGCACGTCGTCGCGCAGGTCGTGGTCGAAGAGGTTCTGCGCGAAGAGCGTCACCTCGAAGTGCTCCCAGATGGGCTCGGTGCGCAGCTGCGCGGTGATGAGGCTGTAGGCGGGGATCTCATAGCGGCGGATGAGCTCCAGCGTGGAGCGGTTGTTGTTGCGGCGCTCGGCGCCGGAGCGCACCACCACGTCCAGGTTCACCCAGTCCCCCAGCGGCATGGACACGCCCGCGTTGAAGCGCGCCTGGGGCACGTCCGTGAGCAGGCGGGACTGCTCCGGCAGCTCCAGGTCCTGCGCGCGCGACAGGCTGGCGTTCACCCACGCGGCGGCGCGCTTCGACGCCTCCAGACGCGCTTCGGCCTCCACGCCGTACACGCGCACGCCCAGCTCGCGGTTGCGCAGGGGGACGATGTTGCCGCTGGTGTCCACCGGGGTGATGGGCGAGGCGAAGTTCTGGAGGAAGGCGTTGGCGCGCACGCGCACGCGGCTTTCGCCCGCGGCCTGGACCAGGTCCATGCCCAGCTCGAAGGTGTCCACGGTGGTGGGCTTGAGGAGCGGGTTTCCCTCGAAGCGGCCCTGGTTGTAGTCGGTGTCGGGGATGCGCTCGACCAGCTCCTGCGGCGTGGGGGCGCGGAAGGCGCGGCCGTACAGCGCCTTGAGCACGAGCGCGTCCGACGCGGCGATGACCAGGCCCACGCGCGGGTTCACGCGCACCACCATCTTGCTGGCGTCGAGCGAGCCCGCCGCGTCCACGTCGGGCAGCTGCGTGGCGTCCAGGCGCAGGCCGAAGGTGAGCGTGAGCGCGGAGAGGACGGTCCACTGGTCCTGCGCGGAGAGGCCCAGGTTGAGGCGGCGGGAGGCCGCTCCTTGCGTGAGGTCCACGAGCCCTTCGGGGGCGGCGGGGCTGGGGCGCAGGCGGCCGTCGAGCGTGTAGTTCGTGGTGTAGTCGTAGCGGGACAGGGACTGCTGTTCGGCGACGAAGCCCAGCGTGAGGTGGTTCTCCTTCGCCAGCGCGAGGTCCGCGTCCACGGAGGCCGTCACGGTGCGCACGGTGACCTGGGTCTCCTCCTGGAGTCCGTCCGGGAAGAGGCGGTCCACGCCGTCGCCGGTGCGGAAGTCGTGGGGGGTGAGCTGGAAGAGGCGGTCGGTGGACTGCTGATCGAAGCCCAGCCGCGCGCGCAGCTGGCCGCCGTCGGAGAGGGGCCGCTCCCAGCTGAGGTCGGCGAGGAGCACGTTCCAGGACAGCTGCGAGTCATTGCCCACGGAGTCGAACAGGCCGACGAGGGCATCGCGCTTCTCGGAGAGGTAGCGCGCGGTGACGCCCACGCGGCCGGCGCTGTCCAGGCCGTAGGACACGCCTCCGCCCGCGTTCACGAGGAACCGTCCGTCGCGGGTGCGGCCCGCGGGCTCGTCCACGTCGCGCAGGCCCTGGTCCACGGCCTCGTCGTCGAGCGCGTCGTGGTCGATGACGAGCGAGTCCCCTTCCTGGCTCCAGAGGTCCAGGTCCGCGAACAGGCGCAGGTCGCCGGTGGAGTGCGCGGCGGACAGGTGGCCGTCGGTGGCGAGCGCGAGCCGGCCGTCGTCGCGGGGCACGCCACCGGTGGAGACGGCGCCGCGCACGCCGTCGGCCTGGTTGGTGACGAGGTTGACGACGCCCTGGAAGGCACCCGCGCCGTAGATGGCGGAGCCGGGGCCGCGGATGACCTCGATGCGCTCCAGGTTCTCCACCGGCAGGTTCATGAGCGCCTTGCCGTCGAAGAAGTTGTTGAGGCGGTGGCCGTCGAGGAGGAAGAGGACCTCCGCGTCGTTGCGCAGGCCCCGGATGGCGGTGCGGTGGAAGCCCTGCACGTCGCGGCTGACGGACACGCCCGGCACCACGTCCAGCACGTCCGCCACCGTGCGGGCCCCCAGCGCGATCATCTGCGAGCGGTTGAAGGAAGCGCCGATGGCCGGCACGGTGCGCACGGCCTCCTCCTGGAGCGTCGTCACCGCGAGCACGTCCTCCGCGCTGTAGAGCGCCAGGTCGTCGTCCAGGGCGGTGCGTGAGGAGGAGTCAGCGCGGGTGTCCGGTGGCAGGTCCGCGTTCAGCGCGGCCATCGCGTCGTCGGAGTTGGAGGCGCGGGAGGCTCCGGTGTCCTCACGGGCGGGCGTCCGCGAGCCCGTACCGTTCGCGCGAGTCGAAGTGCGCGGGTCGTCCGTTCGGGAGGCAGTGCGTGAGTCGGGCGCATCCGTCCGGCCCGAAGCACGCGCGTCCGTGCCGCTGGCGGTGCTCGAGATTCGTGAGTCGGGGGGCCCCACCCGATTCGAGGAGCGCGAGTCCGGACCCGTCGCGGTGCTCAAGGCGCGTGAGTCGGAGGTGCCTGTCCGGTTCGACGAGCGCGAGTCCGGACCCGTCGCGGTGCTCAAGGCGCGTGAGTCGGAGGTTCCTATCCGGTTCGACGGGCGCGGATCCGTACCGTTCGCGGTGCTCGATGCTCGCGAGTCGGAGGTCCCCGTCCTCGCAGGAGGCGGAGCCGAAACGCCACCGGCGTCATCGTCCTCCCCTCCCCCGGACGGCGGCGTGAAGGCATCGATGCTGGGCACGGACTTCGGATCCTCACGGCTTCCCTTGCGGCCCGGCGGCACCTTTGGCGGTGCGGGCTCCGGGGCCTGAGTCCCCACCATCACCCTCGCGGGCCGGAGCGCGGACATGAAGAGCGGCGTGCGCGACCCATCCGCCATCGCCGCCTCGACGAAGTACTCCACGCCAGGCGGCACCATGTGCTCCGCGGGGATCAGCGCGCGGTACAGGTCTCCGTACTGCAGCTCCATCGGGACCTGGACGTACGGGTCTCCCGGGCCGCGATAGCGAACGAAGAGCTCCAGCACCTTGCCGCCATCCACCAGCGTCGCATCCAGCTGGAGGGGCTGCCGGGCCTCCGCGCGCTGCGGCGGCGCGTGCAACAGCGCGGGCTCCTGCGCGTGGACGGGGGCCGCGACGAACATCACGGCACAGAGGATGAGCGTGCGAGGAAGAACGGTCTGCAAGATTGACGACGATGGTCCGTTGCAGGGCCATGCGAGTCAAGCAAGCCACCCGGCCACGCCCCGCTGATTTTTTGCCGCCCCCGCGAGCGCATGCGACGGTGCCTGTCGCTCCATGCGCGCGTCGCTTGCCCTTCACCTCGCCCTCTTCCGCCGCCAACGCGCCCAGATCGCCCGGGTGGTCGAAGGCCGCACCGAAGCCTTCCGCGCCTACGAGGCCCGCTACCGCCGGCGCACGAGCACCTACCAGCGCGTGGTTCCCCTGACCCACGTGCACCAGCGCATCGCGGCGTCGGACCTCGTCTACGTCGGCGACTACCACACGCTGCCGCTCGCCCAGCAGACCTACCTGGACCTCGTCGAGCGCGCCCTCGCCTCCGGGCGCCGCGTCGTGCTGGCGCTCGAGTGCGTGGAAGGCCGTCACCAGGCGGCCCTCGACGCGTACCTCGCGGGACGCCTGCCCGAGCGCACCCTCCTGTCGCGGCTGGGTCACGGCCCCACCCCGGGCTCCGGTCCCGGCGCCGGCATCCGCGCCGTGCTGGCCTTCGCGAAGCGCCTCAAGCTCCAGGTGGCCGCCATCGACCGGCGCGCCCAGGGAGAGCGCTCGCTCGCGCTGCGCGACGCCTTCGCCGCTGAACGCATCGCCCACGTGGCCCGCGCGGAGGACGTCCCGCTGGTGATGGTGCTGGTGGGCCAGTTCCACGCCGCGCCCTGCCACCTCCCCGCGCAGGTGGAGCGCGCGCTGGGGGAAGCGCATCCGCGCCGCGGGCTCGTCGTGTACCAGAACGCCGAAGGCCTCTGGTGGCGCCTCGCGCGTGAAGGCCGCCTGGGAAGCGCGGAGGCCGTGGAGCTGGCGGACGGCGCGCTGTGCCTGATGAACGCCTCGCCCGTCCTCTGCCAGCAGAGCTTCCTGGACTACCTGGAGGCCGAAGGCGACGACGCGCCCCTCCTGGATCGCAGCGCCGCGGAGCGCTTCCGCGACATGGCGGAGCTCATCGGCGGGCTCGCGGGCGTGTCCGTGGGCCGCGAGCTGGACTCGGTGGAGGTGACGACGGCGGCGGACGGCGACGTGCTCGCCCGCATCCGCCAGCGCGGCCGCTTCACCCAGGCGGAGCTGTCCCAGCTGCGCAAGCACATCCTGTCGCGCGAGAGCGGCTACATCCCGCGCGCGCGCACGGCCTACCTCGCGTCGCTGTCCCTCAACCACGCCGCGGAGGAGGCCGCCCACTTCGTGCGTCACTGCGCCGTAGGCGATGCCATGGATGCTCCGCGCGGCGCGTCCGAGGCCTTCTACGCGCGGTGTCTGGAAGAGGCCCTGGGCTTCTTCGGCTCCAAGCTGATCAACCCGCGCCGCACCTGCCCCAGCGTCACGGAGTGGGCCCGGCGCTTCGGCGAGGCCCGGGGCCTGGAGCGGCAGATCGCCGCCTTCGTCCTGGCCCACAAGGCCACGGAGTCCGAGGCCCCCGACGAGGCCGTGAAGCTCCTCCCCCTGCGCCGCGACCGCCTGTTCCACGGCGTCAGCCACGCGCTCGGCTACCTGTTGGGGGACAGCCTCTACCGCGCCTTCGACGCCGGTCAGGTGGACACCGCCGACATCCGCGCCCTCTTCCGGGATCCGCTCGTGGATCCGCGGGGCGCGTACCTCGCCTGGGCCGCGCGCCTGCGCGGGCTCTAAGCGCCCGTGGTGACGCTGACCCAGCTGAATCTAGCGGCGGCTTGCAGCTACCCTCCGGCGCCATGAACCCATCTTCTCGCCGTCTCACCGGCTTCGCGCCCGCACTCCTCCTGTCCCTCGCGGTGGGCCTCGTGCTGCCAGGGTGCTTCGCCGAACAGGGCGCCTGCGTCCATGGCTCGTCCATCTACTTCTGCAACGACGACACCGGGGACGAGTGCCGCGACTTCTGGTGCGATGGCTGGGACTACTGCGGCTACTTCGAGGGCGACTCGTGCGAGGACGTGGGCTTTCCGGAGGGCACGGTCTCCCTGGACACCTACTCCGAACCGAGGACGCCCGAGTGGAGCTGGGGCACGCCTTCCGGAGGCTCGGGTGGCAATGGCGGCGGCGGCAGCGGCAGCGGCGCGTGCGCCTACTACGAGTCGAGCCTGAACCGCGTGCTGTGTGATCAGCGCACGTCGGCCTCCAGCTGTTCGGGCAAGTGGATGGGCAGCGGCACCAATTGTTCCGGCCTCAAGTGCACCAGCGGCACGGACCCCTACAGCTGCACCGTGTCGGGTGGAAGCTCGGGCGGCACCTGCACGTCCACCTACCAGGGCCCCACCGGCGACGCGCAGGTCTATACCCAGTGCGCGTCCGTGTGGAACTACCGCTGCCAGCAGAAGAACGACAGCGCCGCGGACCAGAACTGCCTCGTCTACGACTCGCTCGAAGCCACGGTGGAGTGCCCGTACTGCCCTTGATGGACTGGCAGGACGGGCCTCCAGCGCCGCGGCTCAGGCCTTGTTGGCGATGGTCTTCGGCGGCAGCTTGAGGACCTGGCCCACCTTGATGTGGTCCGGGTCCTTGAGCTGATCCTTGTTGGCCTCGAAGATCTTCGTGTACAGCTTCATGTCCCCGTAGATGTCCCGGGCGAGCTTGCTGAGCGTGTCGCCGGACTTCACGGTGTAGACGCCGTAGGGCTCGGCGTGGGTCACGGTGAGCATGACCATGACCTCGTCGTTCCACTTCGGGTGCTTCGCCTTGATCTGATCCCACATGCGATCGCGGTCGAAGGCGTGGTCGACGGCGCCCTTGATGACGAGCTTGCCGTTCTCCTCGCGCGTTTCGATCTTCGCGCCCACGCTCTTCGCCACGTCCAGCACGTCCTGGTAGTCGTTCTGCAAGGCCATTCGCGTCCTCCTGCTCGTGAGGCCGCGAACTTAGGCACCCTCCTCGCGGACGATGCCGGACCGCCGCGAAGGGCCTGATCGAAGCTCAACAGTGCGACGGAAGGAGCTGTTCAGAGCACCACGTCCGCGCCGGGTTCCGGTTCGGCCTTCAGGGCCTCGGGCGGTGCGAAGGTGCCGTCCGGCCGCAGCTCGCGCAGGATCTCCTCGCGGCTCAGGCGCACCGCGCGGATGGTGCCGTCGGGCGACAGCGCGTAGACGCAGTCCTGGTCCGCCGCGCCGACGAAGAGGCCGCCCAGCGCGGGATAGAGCATCACCAGCGCGAGCTCCGTCTCCAGCGGTCCCGGGAAGAGCACGTGCGCGTGCGCGGAGAAGGGAGGCACCTCTCCGTCCGCGTCCGGCGCGACGGACACGGGGATGAGCCCCTGGTGCAGGGGCAGCTCCTGGAGCTGCTGGCGGCCGTCCTTGCTGAACTTGAAGCGGAAGTCGCCGCCCAGCAGGTACAGGTTCGAGTCGTCGAAGCCCTGGAGCACGTACACGGTGATGCCGTCGTCCTCCTCCACCACGACGGGGTTGAGCTGCTTGCGGCCATGCACCTGGAAGACGCGCTCGCAGGCGGTGCTCACCGCGCGGGCCAGGGCGTCCATGCCTTCGGGCAGGGACTCGACGGGGAAGTCCTCCATCTCGCCGGAGAACTCGATGGGCGCGCGGTACGCGTACGCGGGGACGAACGCGTTCTGCGTGTTGAAGCGGCCGAAGACTGCGTACCAGGCGTTGCCGCGCGGCACGGTGAAGAACCAGTTCATCCGCGTGCGGTCCAGATCCGGACGCGCGAGCAGCAGGTCCGTGGCGCGGATGGCGCCCTGCTCCGATTCGACGATGTACTGGGCGCGCTTCTGCACGCGCTGGAGCTCCGCGTCCGCCACCAGCACCACCGGGGACTCCGCCGTGTCCGGCGCGTCCACCGAAGCCTGCCGCGGCACCGTGGCCTGCGTCGCACTGGAGTGCGCGCGGCAGCCAGCGCTCAGGGCGACCAGCGCGACGAGGAGACCGCGAAGCATGAGGGCCTTTCGCATGGGGCGGGCCTCAGGGCTTCGCGTCCGTCTTGCCGGTAGCGGCGGTCTCAAGCGGCGCGAACGTGCCGTCCGGCCGGAGCTCACGCTGGACGTCGGCGGGCTCGCCGCCAATCACACGGATCGTCCCATCCGTCCGCAGGTTGTAGAGGGCGTCCACCCCCACGCTGCTCACGAAGACGCTTCCCATCGCCGGATAGAGCATCGTCAGCGCCAGCTCTGTCTCCAGGGGACCCTTGATCAACAGATGCTCATGCACGGAGGCCGCATGCTGGCGCTTTCCATCCAGTGACGAGCCGACCTCCACGGGAATGATGCCCTGGTGGAGCAGCGTCTCCTCCACCTTCCGTCGCCCGTCCTGGCTGAAGCGGAAGCGGATGTCGCCTCCCAGGAGGTAGACCTTCGGGTCGTTGAAGCCCTGGAGCACGTACACGGTGATGCCGCCGTCCTCCTCCACCACGACGGGGTTGAGCTGCCCGCGGCCATGCACCTCGGCGGTTCGCGTGGTGCTCGCACTGACGGCGCGTGCCACGGCATCGAGTCCCTCGGGCAGGGACTCCACGGGGAGGGCCTCCATCTGCTCCGAGAACTCGATGGGCGCGCGGTACGCGTACACCGGCACGAACGCCCCCTGCTCATCCACCTTGCCGAAGACGGAGTACCAGGCGTTGCCGCGTGGCACGGTGAAGAAGCAGTTGAGCTTTCCGTGGTCCAGGTCCGGCCGCTGCACCAGCAGGTCCGAAGCACTGATGGCCCCGCGCTCCGAGGTGGCGATGTAGCGGGCGCGCTTCTGCACGCGCAGCAGCTCTTCGTCGGGCACTCCCTGGTAGGAGGACGCGGCCTGGGGCGCGGCCGGCGTGGACGGGGCCTGCGTCGCGCTGGAGTGCGCGCGGCAGCCAGCGGTCAGGGCGACGACGGCGACGAGGAGGCTGCGAAGCATGGGGACTCCCGCGGACGAAAGGGCCCGGTCAGTCTGTGCCGACCAGGGCCCTCGCGTCACGTCCCCCATTCACGGCGGAACCTCAGGCGCCCTGCTGCGTGGGCGCCAACGCGGCCTTGATCTTCTCCTTCAGCGCCTTGCGGCGCTCCTTGAACTGCGCGCGCTGGGCCTCGTCGACCTGGCCGTTGGCGGCGGCGCGCGCGGCCTTCATCTCCTCGTGGAGCTGCCGGGCCTCCGACTTGAAGCCCTCGGCCTGGGCCTGCGTCAGGCGTCCTTCGGCGACCTGCTTGTCGAGCCGCTCCTGCATGCGGCCGAACTTGTGGCCCCCGCCGTGCTTGCCTCGGCGCCCCTCGCACTGGCCGGTCTGGTTGGCGGAGTCGGTCGGCGCGGCCGTCTGGGCGAGCACGGGCACGGCGAGGAGTAGCGTGGCGACGGCGGTACCGCGAAGCATGGACTTGAGCGACATGGTGTGTGGACTCCGGGTTCAGGTCAAAACGCGCCGGGAGCAGCCGTGCAGCCTGCTTCCCGTCGCGCTCTGACACTCAAAACCCCGGAGCCCGCCGAAGGTTAAATCCCCTCCGGGAGGCCGCCGGCTACTGGCAGTCCGCCATGCTGTAGTTGAAGTCCTGGCGCGGCGTGTGACCCGGGTCCTGGTTGATGGCCGCGATGCTCAGGTCCGTGTACGACACCGTCTGCGTTCCGCCGATGACCATCTGGGTGCGCTGCACGCGCGTGGTGGACAGCACCACCTTGCCCGTCGTGCCGTTGGGCTCGATGCGGAAGCAGTTCAGGATGCGCGGGTCGACCGTGGAGCGGTTGCACCGCGTGTACTGCCCCAGCACCACGCGCTGCTCGTAGGTGCAGCGGCAGTCCCACGGGTCGTAGGCCTCCGTCACCGTGGCCGCCTCGTAGCCCGTGGCCGTCTGGACCACCTCCAGGTAGCTGCCGTCCTGCGGCTGCGTGCAGCGCAGCACCGTGTCGCCCACCGCGCCCTGCTTCACCTCCGCCAGCGCGGGCTCCACCGCCACCGGGGCGCCCGCCTCGATGGCGTTCAGCGGATCCCGCGCGCCCGCACCCTCACAGCCCAGGCCCAGCACCGACACACCCATCAGCAACACAGCGGAGAGACGCAGGGACAGCTTCATGGACGACTCCTACGAAAAGGGGGATGTCCGGGTGGACCCGGACCCCGCTCCTGTAGGCTTTCGCGGCTCCTGAGCGCAACGCACTTCTGCGTCACGAACGCGACGCGGGCTTCAGCGCCCGGGTGGCCATGAAGGTGGACAGGAACGTGGAGAGCAGGTCCTTCGCCTCGTACTTGTCCTCGAAGAGGTGGGTGAGCACGAAGCCCGCGTCCAGCTGCCCGCCCAACTGGTCCTCCAGCGAGTGCCCCACGCACATGGGCTCATTCTTGTCGCTGTAGCGGCGGCGCTCCTCGTCCGTGAGGCTGGTGAAGTCGGAGTACGGCATGGGGTACTTCAGCCGCATCACGCCCTGCTCCTCCTCGGCCGGGTCGAAGAGGTAGCGCACCGGGTTGCAGAGGCCCGACAGGAGCACGCCTCCTGGACGCAGCACGCGGAAGGCCTCGCGCCACACCGACCGGATCTCCTCCGCGAAGCAGTTGGAGCATGGGTGGAAGATGAGGTCGAAGCTCTCGTCGGCGAACGCGGACAGGTCCCGCATGTCGCCCTCCACGTACTGGAGCGACAGGCCCTCGCGCTCGGCCACCTTCCGGTCCTGGGCCAGCTGCGCGGGCGAGTTGTCGAGCACGGTGACGCGTGCTCCCGCCGCCGCGAGCACCGGGCACTGCTGGCCGCCCGCGCTCGCCAGGCCCAGCACGTCCTTGCCCTTCAGGTCCCCGAACCACGCACGCGGCACGGGCTTCGTCGGGGTGAGCACCACGCTCCAGTCGCCCCGCCGCGCGGCGGCGATGACCTCCGGGGACACCGGCACCGTCCACCGGTTGCCCCGACCCACCTCGCCGTTCCACGCCTCGCGGTTGTACGTCCGCACGTCCAGCTCAGTCTTCATGCAGCACCCGTCCTTCCATGCCTCCGGCCACGGTGACGACCTCTCCCGTCACGTGCCCGGAGATGCGATCCGACGCGAGCGTCACCACGACGCGCGCCACGTCCTCCGGCTGCCCCACCTTGCGCAGCGGCATCGTCCGAGTGACGCGGCCGACGAACTCCGGGTCGACCAGCTTGGCGCGGTTGCGGTCCACTTCCGTCCAGCCCGGGCACACCACGTTCACGCGGCCCATGGGCGCGATGCGGTGCAGTTCGTTCTTCAGGCTCTTCACGAAGCCGGCCGCCAGCGCGCCCTTCGCCGCCGCGTAGTCCGTGTGGCCCGCTTCACCGAAGAGGCCCGCCGTGGAGCTGATGATGACGATGGTGCCCGTGCCCGTGGTCTCCACGTGGCGCAGGAACGCGCGGCAGCTCAGGAACACGCTGTCCAGGTTCTGCGCCAGCGTGCGGCGCCAGCGCTCCAGCGACATCTGCCACAGCGGCTCGTCGGGCGCGGGATACACTCCGGTGTTGCACACGAGCACGTCCAGCCGGCCCAGGTCCTTCACCGCATGGGGCACCAGCGCGTCCACGTCCGCCTCCACCGTGAGGTCCGCGCGAACAGCCGTGCCGCCCACCTCGCGCGCGAGCGCCGCCGCCTTCTCCTGGCTGCGGTGGTAGTGCACCGCCACCTTCGCGCCCTCGCCCGCGAACGCGCGCACCAGCGCCGAACCGATGCCGCCCGCGCCGCCCGTTACCAGCACACCCTTGCCTTGCAGTCCCGTGTCCATCGCTTCGCGACTCCCCGTGGGCTCCCGTCAGGCCGGGAGGAATGCGCGGCATGATGCCCGAGCCGTCCCGGGTGGACAGCCGGATGAACAGGCGGTGTCCGCGGGTGCGCTGCGTGCCGGGCAGCGGGACGAAATGCGCTCCGGACTCCTGACAGCGCCGCGCTATGGCGGGGACAGCCGCGCGCGGATGCCCGCCACGAGCAGGTCGAGCCCGAAGGCGAAGCGCCGGTCGAAGTCGCGGTCCAGGATGGCGTCCACCGCGCCGGCCGCGTGGGGATAGCGCGCCGAGGCGAGCTGACGCAGCGCCCCTTCCCGCTCCTTCGCTTCGGCGTCCTGCGCGGTGAAGCCCTGCTCCTCAATGGTGAAGCCCAGCACGTAGTCGAGCACGGTGAACGCCGCCCAGCCCGCCGCCTGCGCGTCCAACCCCGCCCGCGTCAGCGCGCCGATGACGGTGTCGGCGACGCGCAGCGTGTGCTCGGACACCACGAGGGTGCCGGCGTAGACACGGGCGCCATCCCGGTGGGACAGGAACGCGCGCCGCAGCTCCTGCGCCACGGAGCGCACCACCGGCTCCCACGGCGAGTCCGCCGTCAGCGTCCGCGCCACGTCCTGCACCAGCGTGTCCGCCATCGCGTCCAGCAGGGCCTGCTTGCCCGGGAAGTGCCAGTACAGCGACGGCGCCTGGATGGAGAGCGCCTTCGCCAGGACGCGCATCGTGAGGCCCTCCAGGCCGTGCTCGTCCAGCAGCGTCCACGCCGCCGCCACCACCTGCTCCCGCTGGATTCGCATGCCCGCTCTGGCCCTCGCTGGCTTGACAAACTAACAACGTTAGTCGATCCCTAACAACGTTAGTTTGACGCCTTCGGGCGGGAGGTCGGTCATGGCGGAGGTCCTCGATGTGGCGGTGGTGGGAGGAGGTCCCACCGGGCTGTGGCTCGCGTGCGAGCTGGCGCTGGCGGGTGTCCGGGTGGAGGTGTTCGAGCGGCGCGCGGAGGCCGTGCGCGAGTCCCGGGCGCTGACGCTGCATCCACGTTCGCTGGAGGTGCTGGCGCTTCGTGGGCTGGAGAAGCGGTTCCTGGAGAGGGGCCGGCCGCTGCCCACCGGGCACTTCGCGATGCTCGACACGCGCCTGGATTTCAGCGTCCTGGACACGCGCTTCCCCTACACGCTGTTCCTCCCGCAGGCGGTGACGGAGGCCCTGCTGGAAGCGCGAGCGACGGAGCTGGGCGTGGCCGTGCGGCGCGGCCACACCGTGGAGGCACTTCGCCAGGACGGCGAAGGCGTGGACCTGGAGGGCTCCACGGACGCGGGCCCCTTCCGGATCCGGGCACGCTTCGTGGTGGGCGCGGACGGAGCGCGGAGCGCGGTGCGGAGGCTCGCGGGCATTCCGTTCCCGGGGACGGACGTGACGCGCACGGCGATGCTGGGGGATGTGACGCTGGGCGCACCGCCGGCCCAACCGGCCGTCGGCATCGCGAACGAGCGGGGCGGCGTGATGGTGGTGCCCATGGCCCCGGGCGTCCACCGCATCGTCGTGAATGATCCGCTCCGGGAGAAGGCGCCGGTGCGCGAGCCTGTCACGCTGGAGGAACTGCGGGAGAGCACGCTGCGCATCGCGGGTACGGACTTCGGCATGCGGGAGCCGCGCTGGCTGTCGCGCTTCGGCAACGAGACGCGGCTCGCGGAGCGCTATCGCGAGGGGCGCGTGCTGCTGGCTGGCGATGCCGCGCACATGCACTTCCCAGCAGGAGGCCAGGGGCTCAACGTCGGTCTGCAGGACGCGATGAACCTGGGATGGAAGCTGGCGGCGGTGGTGAAGGACGGTGCGCCGGAGGCACTGCTCGACAGCTACTCGCGAGAGCGCCGCCCCGTGGGGGAGGCGCTGATCCACAACACGCTGGCGCAGACCGCGCTCATGGGCGCCACGCAGGAGACGCTGGCCCTGCGCGCGATGATGAGCGACCTGCTTCGTGAGCCCCGGCTGAACCGCCAGCTCGCGAACAACATCGGTGCGCTCGACGTGGGCTACGCGCCGCTGGACGTGCCCGCGCCGGAGGTGACGTTGCTCCCGGAGTGGAGCGGCCGGCGCCTGAGCGACGCGGAGCTTCCGATGCGGGAGGGCGCGGACATGCGGCTCTACGCGGCGCTGCATCCAGGCCGGTGGTTGTTACTGGACCTGGGAGAGGGCGACTCACGCCCCCTGCCCCGCTGGGAGCCCGGCTGGTCCTCCCAGGTGACGACGCTGCGCGCACGGGGCCCTACAGGACGCAGGGACCTCGAAGGCGTGGGCGGGATGCTGGTGCGCCCGGATGGTCATGTCGGCTGGGCCTGGGCCGCCTGAGCAGCCCCGTCGCGCCACCCGTTCGGGCACCGTGGAGCGAAGCCTCCCGGTGGCCCACGCGAGGCGGGCACTCCTGAAACACGAAGGCCCGGGGCGTCGTCCGCTCCCGGGCCCTCGCGTGAAGCCTCAGCCCAGGCGCAAGAGCTGCCGGGCCTGCTCGGGGGTCGCGAGCTCACGGCCGGCGGCACGGGCGCGCTTCGCGGCCTCCGCCACCAGCTCGTAGTTGCCCTTCGCGAGCACGCCCTTGGACAGGTAGATGTTGTCCTCCAGGCCCACGCGCGCGTTACCGCCGCGCTTCGCGGCCTCGTCCACGAACGGGAGCTGCTGGCGCCCCACGCCCGCCACCGTCCAGGAGCTTCCCTCCGGCAGCGCTGCGATCATGAAGTCCAGCACCTCCGGCCGCGCCTGGAGCGTGCCCGGCACGCCCAGCACGAAGTCGAAGTGCGCCGGCAGCTCCACCAGGCCCTCCTTCGCCAGGTAGCGCGCCTCGTCGATCATCCCGACGTCGAAGCACTCCAGCTCCGGCTTGAGGCCGATGCTCTTGATGCGCTTCGCGATGTCGCGCACCAGCGGACGGGGATTCCAGAACACCTCTTCCCCGAAGTTCACCGTGCCCGTCGTGAGCGTGGCCATGTCCGGCTTGTCCGCGCCCGTGAGCGTCAGCCCGCCGCACCGCTCGTCCACGTCCATGCCCACCGCGCCGCCCGTGGACACCTGGACGAGCACGTCCGTGCGCTTGCGGATGGCGCGGATGGCCGCGCGGAACAGCTCCGCGTCCTGCGACGGCTTGCCCTCCGCCGTGCGCACGTGGATGTGCACCATCGCCGCGCCAGCCTCGCGGCACTTCGCCGCGTCTTCAGCAATCTCCTCCGCGGTGATGGGCAGGTACGGCGTCTGCTCGCGCGTCGTCTCCGCGCCCACCAACGCTGCAGTAAGGACCATGGGCTTGCTCATCGCTGCCCCCGCTGCTTGTCCTTCGGGACCACGCAGGTGCCGGAAGCGCGGCAGACGACCACCGCCTCCGGCAGCACGTCCGCCGCTGAGTCGTTCACGTCCGGCCGGGGCCGGATGACCTTGCGGGCCTCGAAGCGCATCTTCCGCGACGTGTTGCCCGCGGAGATGATCTCCCCTTCCGCCTCGATGAAGTCGCCCGCGTACACCGGGGCCAGGAACTCCACGGAGTCGTAGGCGCGAAACAGCCCCTCGTCCCCGTCCGAGCGGATGCACAGCTCCGTGGCCACGTCCCCGAACAGACCGAGCATCCGCGCCCCGTCCACCAGGTTGCCGCCGTAGTGCGCGTCATGGCTGCCCATGCGCAGCCGCAGTACCGCCTTCGTGCCAGTGCTCACGTGGGTTCCCCCTGGTAGTGGGCGTCCGCGGACTCCGTGCCCTCTTTCTTCATCACCGCGTGCACGATGTAGTTCGCCACGTCGGACGGCTTGGTGCCCGGCCCGAAGCCCGCGTCGAAGCCCAGCTCCAGCGCCAGCTTGTGGTCCACGCGCGGCCCGCCCAACAGGAGCAGCGTCTTGCCGTGGATGCCCGCCGCCTTCGCCGCGTCGATGAACTGGCGCGAGTTGTCCTTGTGCACGTCGCGCTGCGTGACGACCTGCGAGACGAGGATGGCGTCCGCGTGCTTCGCGGTGGCCTTCTTGATGAGGTCCTCGTTGGGCACCTGGCTGCCCAGGTTGTACGCCTCGAAGCCGGGGTAGCGCTCCAGGCCGTAGTCGCCCGCGTAGCCCTTCATGTTCAGGATGGCGTCAATGCCCACCGTGTGCGTGTCCGTGCCCGTGCACGCGCCGAAGACGACGATGCGGCGGCGCACCTTCTCCTTGATGAGCGCGTTGAGGTCGTCGAACCCCATCTTGCGCACCACCACCTCCGGCACGTCGATCTCCGCGTAGTCCAGCGTCACGTTGGAGCGGGCGTAGACGACGAAGAACGTGTACTGGTCCGCCGCGCGCTCGGCGGCGGCCACCTTCACGTCCGTGAAGCCCATCTTCTTCGTGAACTGGGCGGCGGCCTCCTTGGCCTTCTCCGACAGCGGCACCGGCAGCGTGAACGACAGCTGCACCATGCCGTCGTCGCGACGGTCGCCGTAGGGGCGGATGATCTGCTTGCTCGGCTTCACCATCGAACTACCCCTTCTTGTTCTTGGGCGGCGTGAAAGACACGCTGGTGCCCACCTTCTCGGCCACCTGCGCGAAACGGTCCTTCTTGCCCTGCTCCATGTAGAAGACCACCGACCACGTCGTCTTCCCGTTGCATCCCACGTACGTCACCGTGTCCACGTTGCCGCTGCCGTCCGGCGCCGCGTCCGTGTCCGTCTTCGTGGCCGCTGGCTGGCCGCCCACCTTCAGCATGGTCCAGCCCTCGCCACCGATGTTCGCGAGGATCTTCGTGCGGCACAGCTCCGCCTTCATGCCCGCGGTCTGCACCGTGCCCACGTCCACCAGGAAGTACGCGTCACCGGAGGGCGCCAGGAACTTCTCCGTGCCGTCCATGTTGGAGCGCGTCCACGCCGCCGGCGCCTTCATCGCGATGTTCTTCACCGTGACGCTGCTCAACGCATCCGCGCTGCCGCCCGCGGCCATCATCACAGCCACGAAAGTACCCAGGATCATGACGCCTCCAGCATTTCCAGGAACGGGTTGAAGTAATCCGGCGCCTTCTCCAGCACGCCATCCAGGCCCTTGCCACCGGTCTCCTCGCGCTTCACGTCGCCGAAGCGCCCCTTGCCGATGGCGGCCACCATGCCCTCGGAGTGGCACTCGCGCAGCAGCTCCTCCGCCTTGGCGAACACCTCGCGCGCGCGGTTGGCGATCTTCCCGTCCTCGCGGACGGTGAACTCCTCGTCGATGCCCCGCGCCGCGCGGTGGATGTACGACGCGGACTTGAGCGCCACGTACCGGTCCGCGAGCAGCGGCGTGTGCATGGCCTCCGTCATCATGCCCAGCAGCTGGATGCCCTGCCGCGTCCAGATGGCCACCAGGTCCGCCATCACGTCGTACGCGTGGCTGAAGAAGATGTCCGTCTCCTTGTGCTTCGTGGGCGGCATGTACTTGAGCGGCGCGTCCGGGAAGCAGCGGCGCACGAGCATCGCCTGCGACAGCTCCAGCAGGAGCGTGTCCTCGCGATACGGGTCGATTTCGTACGAGTGCCCGATGCCCAGCTGCCAGTCCTTGAGGCCCGCGCGCTTGGCGAAGCACTCGTTGATGAACTGGCTGGCGATGACGGTGTGGGCCGCGTCGTAGGCGTCCGCGGTGGTGATGTAGTTGTCCTCGCCGGTGTTGATGATGATGCCGGCCAGGGCGCAGATGCGGCGGCTGAAGTACTGGTCGATGAACGTCCGCCGCATGTTGATGTCGCGGAAGAGGATGCCGTACATCGCGTCGTTGAGGAGCATGTCCAGCTTCTCGTACGCCGCGCAGAAGGCGATCTCCGACATGCACAGGCCGGACGAGTAGTTGGTGAGCTGGATGTAGCGCTTGAGCTTGCGGCTCTCGTCGTCCAGGGCCTCGCGCATCACGCGGAAGTTCTCCTGGGTGGCGTAGGTGCCGCCGTAGCCCTCCGTCGTCGCGCCGTGGGGCACGTAGTCCAGGAGCGACTGCGCCGTGGAGCGGATGACCGCGATGACGTCCGCGCCCGCCTGCGCCGCCGCTCTCGCCTGGTCCACGTCGTCGTAGATGTTGCCGGTGGCGACGATGACGTACTTGTGCGGCGCGGGGGACATGGGGAACTGCTCGCGCAGGGCGTTGCGCTGGGCGATGCGGGCCTTGAGCTCCGTCATCGCCGCGCGGGCCTCCTCGCGCACGGCGTCGCGCAGGTTGGCTTCCATCTCCGGTGACAGCGGGCCCATCTTGTCCGTGGGCAGCGCGGTGAGGCGCTCCACGGCGTCCAGCGGACTGCTGGCGCCCAGCTGCAGCGCGCGGCCATACCAGTAGGCGGCGCCCCGGTTGAGCACTCCGGCGGACTTCAGCTTGTCCACCATGAGGTTGGCCAGGGGTACGCCCCGGGCACCCGCGCCGGAGATGCCAAAGAAGCGCAACACGGTGCGCTCATTGGAGACAGTGGTGTTGCGTTGGATGAGGTCGAAGATCGGATTGACGATCTCGTCCGCCAGCTTGCGCGCCTCTGCAATCCGCGCGTCGTCGATAAACGGGCCTGACATGCGCGCACCCTACCCGAGCGCAGCGTCCTTCGGCTCAAGAACGCGGCCCCCCGCACCACCAGCAAACGATGCCGCACCGCGCCTCTCGAATGGCGAGACGCATCAAGCGAACGCCGCCGCACCGAAACTTCGTTGCGCATTCGAACACCGACAAGCCGGTGGTCGATGCCACCGCCGTTTCGGTTGCTCCACCGAATGGACGGTGAAGGCACCCAAGCCATTGCTCTCAACCTCTTGAAATCACATGAGACGGAGGGGCGGCATGGGGCGTGCTCTGGGGGTGTCCGGTCCCCCGTAACCCCCAGGAGTCCCCTTGAACCGACGCTCGTTGATGCTCGCGGTCCTGCTGTCCGGTGCTCCCGTCCTCGCGGCGGGCAACCCTCCTCCCATCACCACCGACTCGGGCGCGCCGCTGGGCACGAACCAGAGCTCCAAGACGGCCGGCCCGCGGGGCGGCATCCTCCTGGAGGACTTCGCCCTCATCGAGAAGCTCGCGCGCTTCGACCGTGAGCGCATCCCGGAGCGCGTGGTGCACGCGCGCGGCGTCGGCGCCTATGGCTCCTTCGAGAGCTACGGCGACTTCTCCCACCTCACGCGCGCGTCCGTCTTCTCCCAGAAGGGCAAGAAGACGCCGATGTTCGTGCGCTTCTCCACGGTCATCCATCCCAGCGGCTCGCCGGAGACGCTGCGCGACCCTCGCGGCTTCGCGCTGAAGTTCTTCACGGACGAAGGCAACTGGGACCTGGTCGGCAACAACCTGCCCGTCTTCTTCATCCGCGACGCCATGAAGTTCCCGGACATGGTGCACTCGCTGAAGCCGTCCCCGGTCACCAACCGGCAGGACCCGGGCCGCTACTTCGACTTCTTCAGCCACCAGCCCGAGTCCACGCACATGATCACCCAGCTCTATTCGGACCTGGGCATCCCGGCGAACTACCGGCAGATGGACGGCAACGGCGTGCACGCCTTCAAGTTCGTCAACGCCAAGGGCCAGGTGAAGTACGTCAAGTTCAACTGGAAGTCGCAGCAGGGCGTGAAGGGCCTCACCGCCGAGGAGGCCACGAAGCTGGGCGGCGAGGACTTCCAGCACGCCACGCACGACCTCTACACGAACATCCAGGCCGGGAAGTTCCCCTCGTGGGAGCTGAGCGTGCAGGTGCTGGACCCGAAGGACCTGGACAGCTTCGCGTTCGATCCGCTGGACGCCACCAAGGAGTGGCCCAAGGACAAGCTGCCCCCGGTGAAGCTGGGGAAGTTCACCCTCAACAAGATGCCGGACAACTTCTTCGAGGAGACGGAGCAGTCCGCCTTCTCCCCGGGCGTGATGCCGCCGGGCATCGAGCCGTCCGAGGACCGGCTGCTGCAGGGCCGCCTCTTCTCCTACGCGGACACGCAGCGCTACCGCCTGGGCGCCAACTACCTGTCGCTGCCGGTGAACCGCGCGCGCGCCGCAGTGAACAACAACAGTCAGGCCGGCGCGATGAACAGCGGCAACACGAAGTCGGACGTGAACTACGAGCCCAGCGTCACGCGCGAGACGTCGGACACGCCCTCGGCCCTCTTCTCCAACGCGCCGCTGACGGGCACCACGCAGCAGCGTCCCATCGAGAAGACGGACAACTTCTCGCAGGCGGGCGCCTTCTGGGCCTCGCTCGACGCGGCCGCCAAGGAGCGGCTCATCCAGAACCTGGCCGGCGACCTGGGCCAGGTGCGCGACGCGAAGGTCAAGGCGCGCATGGTGGGCCACTTCTACGCGGCCAACACGGACTACGGCACGCGCCTGGCCAAGGCCGTGAACGTGAAGCTGGACGACGCGAAGGCCACCCTCGCGCCGCTGGCCACGCGCGACCAGCCGTGACGTGACGCCCAGGGCCGCCGGTGACGCCACGGTGGCCCCGCTGCCTTCCCCCCCTTTGCCCGCCCCGCGTCCCCACATGGACGCGGGGCCCCTGGAGACGCCCTCATGGTTCGCAAGCTGCTGCTCGGTTCGCTGGGTCTGGTGATGCTGGTGTGCACGGTGCTGACCGCCGCGTGGATGTCCCTGCGCGCCCCGGCGACGCCCACTGGACGGCTGCTCGCCACCAGTGATGCGGAGCGCTACCTGCTCGCCGCCGCGCGCGAGGGCGAGACGGACATCGTCGAGGGGCTCGTCAAGGCCGGCACGCCCGTGGAGGCCCGCGACACCCGGGGCTTCTCCCCCCTCATCCTGGCCGCCTACTACGGCCACACGGGGACGGTGAAGGCGCTGCTCGCCGCCGGAGCGGACGCGTGCGCGGGCGACAGCCGGGGCAACACCGCCCTCATGGGCGCCGCCTTCAAGGGCTACGCGGACGTGGTGAAGCTCTTGAGCGCCCAGCCCTGCGCGGTGGACCAGACCAACCGCCTGGGCCAGACGGCCCTGATGTTCGCCGTCCTCTTCGGCCGCACGGAGGTCGCCGACCAGTTGCGCCACCAGGGCGCCTCCCCCGCCGTGCGCGACGCCAGCGGCCGCTCCGCCAACGACTGGGCCCGGACCCAGACGCCGGAGGTACCGGTCGCTCCCGCGCAGGTCCCGGAAGCCCCTACCGCGCAGGCGCGCTGAGGCCCGGCACCCGATGACCGGCCCGTGCCTGCCGGCAGCCCCTCGCACCAGCCGTTCTCAGGGGGCCGGTTTCCCATCCGCTGAGGTTTTGTGATTCCCTGGCAGAATGGGATTAGTCGGTTTAATACACGAATTCCAATTCATACAAAATTGCCACATTTTTCCAACTGCCCTTGACTCCGAGTGTGGGGTTGACCGCATAACATCCCGCGTCCTTCCAGGAGTGCAGGGATGAACAGCCATCGGGCAATACCAGTGCGTGGGTGGGTCGGCCTGGCCCTCGCGGTGATGTTGAGCGGTTGCGACTTTGGCGGCGGGCCGGACGCGAAGCCTCCGCCGCTCACACCTCCAGAAGCGCCGAAGCAGGTCGTCGCCCAGGCCGGAGATGCCTCCGCGCTGGTGACGTGGACCGTGCCTCCCGCGGATGGCGGCAGCCCGCTGCTCTACTACGTCGTGCGCTGCGTGCCCGAGTGCGGCGGCGCGCTGGTGAAGGTGCCCGATACGCAGGCCATGGTGCTGGGCCTGAACAACGGCTTCACCTACGTCTTCAAGGTCTCCGCGGTGAACGCGATGGGCGAAGGCCAGGCCTCCGTGGAGACGGACCTGGTGACGCCGCAGGCGGGCATGAGCATCCCGAACCCCACGGTGCCGGGACAGCCTCGCTCCGTGGTGCCCACCGCGGGCAACGGCCAGGCGTACGTGAGCTGGTTGGCGCCCTCGAGCTACGGCGGCCGGCCGCTGTCGTACTTCAAGGTCATGGCGGAGCCGGGCGGCCGCGTGCAGCGAGTGGACGCGCCGGCGTCGGGCACGCTCATCGAGAACCTGGACAACGGCACCGCGTACACGTTCACCGTCTGCGCGGCCAACGAGATGGGCGAAGGCCCCTGCTCGCGCCAGACGGCCCAGGTGACGCCGCGTCCGGGCGGCGCGCCCGCGAACTGGGTGATGGGCTACTGGGTGGGCTACCAGCGCGACCTGTACCCGGTGGACTCCGTGGACATGTCGCTGCTCACGCACGTGGTGGTGGGCCGCATCCGCCCGCGCATCGACGGCACGCTCTACACCGACTTCGACGTGGACGCCGTGGAGGGCCCGAAGATGGCCCGGGCGCTGGCGCACAGGGCGCACGCGGCGGGCAAGAAGGCGCTGCTGATGCTGGGCGGCATGGGCGAGTACGACGGCTTCAAGGGCGCGACGGAGACGCTGGAGAAGCGCCGCAACTTCGTGCGCAACATCATCACCACGATGCGCGAGCTCCAGTTCGACGGCGTGGACGTGGACTGGGAGCCCATCCTCCTGCCGCAGGACAGCGCGCCGCTGCTGGCGCTGCTGGACGACCTGCGCGCCGCGGACGAGAACATCCTCATCACGGTGCCCGTGGGCTGGGTGAACTCCAACTTCGCGCTGGGCAAGGTGGACGCGGAGTTCCACCGGCAGCTCGCGGCCCGCGTCGACCAGATGAACGTGATGGCCTACAAGATGAGCGGCCACTGGGGACAGTGGGAGAGCTGGCACTCCAGCGCGCTCTTCGGGGAGAGCGGCGGACACCCCAGCTCCGTCGCCAGCTCCGTGCAGGCGTTCCTGGACGCGGGCGTGCCCCCGCAGCGGCTGGGCGTGGGCGTGGGCTTCTTCGGCACCTGCTGGAAGGGCATCACGGAGCCGGGCACCCCGCTGGACGGGCGCGACGGCATCGTGGAGGAGCAGAGCGACAACGCGATGAGCTACGCCAACATCCAGTCGCTCTATTACTCGCCGGAGGCGTACCGCTGGGACGACGTCGCCAAGGCGCCCTACCTCTCCTTCCCCACCGCGTACGGCCCGCAGTCCTGCAACTACATCTCCTACGAGGACGTCGCGTCCGTGTCGGAGAAGGGCCGCTGGGCCCGGGAGAAGGGCCTGGGCGGCAGCATCATCTGGACCATCAACCAGGGCCACCTGCCCAGGACCCTGGCGGGCGGCTCCCAGGATCCGCTGATGCAGGCCGTGCACACGGCCTTCCTCAAGCCCTAGATGTAGCGGGCCTCGAAGAGCTGCCGCAGCGCCGGTTCGGTGCGCAGCAGCTCCAGCGTGAGGGTGGCGTGGCCGGGCACGTAGCCGTTGCCCACGAGCATGGTGACGTCCTTGCCCACGCCCTCCGCGCCCAGGGCCGCCGTGGTGAAGCTGGTGGCCATGGAGAAGAAGATGACCGTGCCGCCGTCCTTCACGGACAACAGCGACGCCATCTCCGTGTTGCCCACGCTGGCGCAGTTGACGACCAGGTCGCAGAGCTGACCGCCCGTCACCTTCTGCACCGCCTCCATCACGTCCACGCCCTGGGTGGCGTCCACCTTCAGGGCTTCGTCGCACAGGCCGATGGCGGACAGCGCGTCCAGCGCCTTCTGGGAGATGTCCAGCGCCAGCAGCTTGCCCCGGCTCTCCAGGCTGCGGCGGGCCTGCGCCAGGCACAGCGCCCCGCTCTTGCCCGCGCCCAGCACCGCCACGGTCATGCCCGGGCGCACGTGGCGCGCCACCAGCGCGGGCGCGCCGCACACGTCCAGCGCCGCCAGCGACAGCGTGTCCGGCATGTCCGAAGGGAGCTTCGCGTAGATGCCGCTCGCGAAGAGCAGCGCGTGGCCGCGGATGTCCACGCGGTCGATGTCCGCGTGCACCGCCTTCACCTCTTCGATGACGAGCGGCGTGAGCGTCAGGCTCACCAGCGTGGCGATGCGGTCCCCGGGCTTGAGCACGCCGTTCGCGGGGTGCTTCGCGCCCAGCTCCTTCACGCGGCCAATGAGCATTCCGCCCGAGCCGGTGACGGGGTTCTGCATCTTGCCGCGCTCGCGCACGATGTCCTGGATGCGCCCCGCGATGCGCGCGGGGTCGCCGCCCACGTCGTCCTTGATCTGCTTGAAGGACGCGGCGTCGATGTTGAGGCTCTCCACGTCGATGAGCAGCTCCGCCTCGCGGCACGGCAGCGAGGGGTCCAGCTTGCGCGCGCGCTGCGGCAGCACGCCCTTCTCACCGACGACGCGCGACAGTCCGTACGTATCCATGCTCCCCCCTTATCAGTCCGCCGCCAGCAGCGGCACCAGCACCGACAGCGAGCGCTCGAAGCGGTACGACACACCCGAGTGCCCGTCCTCGAACTCCTCGTGCACCACGGTCACGCCGCCGGCCTTGAGGTCGTCCGCCACCATGCGCGTGCCCCAGCGCAGGTTGAACTCGTCGCGGGTGCCGGCGTCCAGGTAGACCGTCTTGAGCTTGCGGAACGAGTCCAGGAACTTGGGCACGAAGCGCACGGGGTCGTGCACCAGCCACCGGTTCCACACGTCCAGGCGCAGCTTCGCGTTGTGCTGCTCGAAGGGCAGCTCCAGGTTGAGCGGCTCGCCCTTCTTGGGTGAGTACGCCGCCGCCATCGCCAGGATGTTGATGACCGGGAAGTCGTCGCCGCGCACCTTGGTGTCCCGCGCGCGCTGACGCAGCTCCGTCACCCACGTGTCCACGCCGCCGGCCTTCATCAGCGCGGTGGCCGCCTTGGGCAGGTCCGGCAGGTACGAGTACTCGAAGTAGGAATCCGGCGCGTGCGCGCCCACCAGGGAGAACACCTCCGGGTGGTAGCGGCCCATCACCAGCGCGCCGTAGCCGCCGGAGCTGTGGCCCACCACCGCGCGCGACGCGGCCTTGGGCAGCGTGCGGAAGGTCTTGTCCACGAAGCCGACCACGTCCTTGATCAGGTAGTCGCGGTAGCGGCCGATGGCGTCGCTGTTCACCCACTGGCTGCCGCCCAGCTTCGTCCACGCGTCCGGGAAGACGCCGATGACGGGAGGAATGGTGCCGGCTTCGATGAGCGCGTCCAGGCGGTCCGGCACGGAGGGAGAGAAGCCGGACGCGTTCGTCCAGGAGCCGCCGCCGTTGCCGAAGGCGTGCAGGAAGTAGACGACCGGGTAGCGCTGCGTGCCCGCCGCGTAGCCCGGCGGCAGGTACACGGTGAGCCGGCGGCGGGCCGGGTCTCCCAGCGGGTTGTTCTCCAGCGCGGGGGACTGCACTTCGCGCGTCTCGAGCACGCCCTTCATCAGTGCCTCTCCTGGTCGCGGTGCGCCGCGCGGTCTATGCGCTGGAGCCCGGGTGCTTGCCGAAAAGCTTCATCACCTGCTGCAGGTCCTCCCACGCCTTGCGCTTCTCCGCGCTGTTGCGCAGGAGGTACGCGGGGTGGAAGGTGGGCATGAGCTGGATGCCCTCGTATTCGCGCCACTGGCCCCGCATGCGGGTGATGGGGGTGGTGTCCCTGAGGAGCGTCTGCGCCGCGAACTTGCCCAGCGCGACGATGACCTTCGGCTGGATGGCCAGCAACTGCGAGCGCAGGAAGGGCTCGCACGCGGCGATCTCATCCGGCTCCGGGTTGCGGTTGCCGGGCGGGCGGCACTTCACGACGTTGGCGATGTAGACGTCGTTTCGGGTGAAGCCCATGGCGCTGATCATCTTGGTGAGCAGGTCGCCCGCGGCGCCCACGAAGGGCACGCCCTGGAGGTCCTCGTTCTCACCCGGGCCCTCGCCCACGAACACCAGGTCCGCGCGCGGGTTGCCGGAGCCGAACACGATGTTCTTGCGGCCCGTGCACAGCTTGCAGCGCCGGCAGTCGCCCAGCTCGCGGCGGATCTGATCCAGCGTGGGGCGCTCGCCCTCCACGACGCCGGGCAGCGCGCCGTTGTAGCGAGGCGTCGACTTCGGCACGTCCAGCAGCATCCCCGGGGCCGGCGGCGGCGCGGCGCGGGAGGCCGGAGCGTCGGAGGCCAGCGGGCGC
>NZ_RAVW01000098.1 GCF_003611585.1 Corallococcus exercitus
ATCGTCGGCAGCGTCAGATGGGTATAAGAGACAGGCGGGGGCGCCTCCCGAGCGAACGTGCCAGGGCTGGCACGCGCGTGGGGGCCCCCCAGGGGACGCGGATGTCAGGACCCTTGGACTTCACGCGCCTTGCGCCGGTACTCGCCGGGAGGCACGCCCATCTCCCGCCGGAAGGCCCGATTGAAGGCGAACTCGGACTCGTAACCCACGCGGCCCGCGATGGCCGCGAGCCCGTCCTGTCCCTCACGCAGTGCGTGCGCGGCCTCCTGCATCCGAAGCCGCGTGAGGTACTCAAGCGGCGCCACGCCCACCTCGCTCGCGAAGCGCCGCGCGAGCGTCGCCCTTGAGGTCCCCGAACGCCGCGCCAGCTCGCTCACGGTCCAGCTCCGCCCCGGCTCCGCGTGCATCCAGCCCAGGGCGCTGGCGAGCGTCCGGTCTCCGAGCGCGCCCAACCAGCCCGCGCCGCCCGGTGGCTGCGCGTCCGCCCAGGCCCGAAGCACCTGCACCAGGAGGATGTCGAGCAGCCGGGAGACGATGACCGAGGAGCCCCGCTCACCCCGCGCGTACTCCCGTTCGAGCATCGACACCGTGGGCAGCAGGGCACGCGCGTCCTCGGACGCCCCTCGCAGGTGGACCCGCTCGGGAAGCAGCCGCAACACGGGATGCGCCCCCGGCTCGTCGAACGCGAAGACGCCGCAGAGCAGCCGCGACTCCGCGCCGTCCCCGCCCAGCACATACGAGGAAGCCCCTTCTCCACGTGCCGCCAGCCAGTCCTCCAGGCGCAGCTTGGGGCTGCGGGGCGAGTCCGCTACGGCATGTCCGTCGCCGCGCGGCAGCAGCACGACGTCCCCAGGCCCCAGCGCCACGGTGTCCCGGCCCTGGGTGAGGTGACAGGAGCCCGCGATCACCAGGTGCAGGGCCGCTGAGGTCGTAGGCGCGAAGCGCAGCCCCCAGGGAGCCCGCGCCACGGTGCGGCAGTAGAGCTGTCCTCGCAGACGGGTTCGCTCGAGGATCTGCCCCAGCAGGTCGGAAGCATGCGAGAGGTCCATGCTCTCGAAGCTAGCAGCGAGCTGCCCCCAGCGCTCAGGCCCTGAGCGTTTCAGACAAAAGGTTGAGCCGTCCGCGAATGGCATCCCCGAGGCCCGAACGGCACATTCCCAGTCATGAACGACACCCGCGCTTCAACTGGAGGCCTCATGAACCCGAACCCTGCACAGTTGCCCTGGAAGCTCACTTCGCCCACGGCCTTGTTCACCTTGCTGCTGGGCGGCTTCATGCTGTTCCTCAGCCTGAGGGCCGTGCTGGATCCGATCAGCGCGGCCAGGGGCTTCGGTCTGGCCGACTCCGGAAGCGAGGTCATCCCCTGGCTGTACGTCAAGGCGGGCAGGGACCTCGGGCTGGCACTGGCGATGTTCGCCCTGGTGGCCATCCGGCAGCGAAAGGCCGCGGGCGTCTTCGTCCTCGCGTGCATCGTGATGCCCACCGTGGACGCGCTGACCGTAATGCATGGCGGCGCCTCGCTCGGCTTCGCGCTCGCGGTCCATGGAAGCGCGGCGCTCTACGGAGCCGTGCTGGCCGCCGCGCTGCTGCGCCCCCAGAAGATCACTTCTTGACGAGCAGCCATGGGGCTAGCGAGGGTCGTTGTCGAGGGCTTCCTGGCTGGCACGGCGCAAGGCCTCGATGAACTCTTCGACTTTCGAGACCCGGATGGATCCCAGCCCTGAGAACTGGCCTTCGGCGTCCACGAACGCCCACTGCACTGACGGCTCGCCAAAACAGGACACGAAGCCGACATGAAGGTCCGCGTTCCCGGTGTCTTTGAGTATCGCTGTGGGATGAAACATGGGGTTTTCCTGTTCCGAGGTTTCCGGGCGTCCCGGCGTGCGTTGGCCTACTGTCGGGGTTCGTGAGCTTACCCTTCGTTGGAGGAGAGTCCGCGCCAGACCCCAGGCGCGAATCGTGGCCCCTTCGGTTGCGTCGTGACCCGGACGGGGGCTGCCTGCTCGAGCTCGTCAACTCCGGTGGCGTGCACCCGATCCATGCGATCCACGAACGTCTTCGCGGTGTCCTGGAGCGGCTGTCTGACGGCCTCGAGCTCGCCTATCTGTGCCGGGTCGCCCCGGGACGGCACTACAACGTCTCGCACCTGATCGCGGTCGAGATCTGCGAGCGCCAGCAGCGACTCGCAAGCGTCACCGCGCTGTTGCCGGAAGCCTTTATCTCGGAGCGGCCCTGGCTTCTTCTCGCCCGTGCCCGGGCACAATTGACTGCGGGCGAGGTGGCGGGCGGCGTCGAAGATGCGCGTCAGGCCTTTCAACGCGGGGTCGAAGCGGCGGATGCGCCTGTCGTCGCGGAGTTCTTCGCCTGGCTGCCGCCGGAAGGCCGCGAGGCCCTTCGTCCGGAGTACCTGGCCTGGTTCGAGCGGCAGCCCGCGGAACAGCTCGCGCGCTGGCAAATAGAGCTCCGCTGGTGGTCTGAGCGCCAGCTCCTGGAGCACGGGAACGCCCTGGCCCCGCAGAGGTACTGGGGAAACCGTGAGGAAGCGTCGCGCGTCGTCGCGGAGCTGCACCGTCGCGGCTCCGGGTCGGCTGCACGGCTCGAAGCGCAACTCGGCGCCACCGCCGCGCCGCAGGCCATGGCCGCCGGGAGTGTGGCTGTGCCCCACACCGACAGGCCGCTCCGCATCGGGATCATCGGCGGGGGACGGATCGGCGTGCAGCTCGGCACGCTGTGGGCGAGGGCAGGGCACGACGTCCGCATTGGGGTCCGGCGGCCGTGGCAGGTGTCCGTGGAGCCACCGGTCGCGGTCGGTGACGTTTCGCGGGCGCTGTCTCACGGGGAGGTCATCGTGCTGGCGACGCCCGTCTCGGCCCTCAAGGACGTCGCCGAAGCCTCGCAACAGGCGCTGTCCGGAGTGGTCGTGATCGACGTGACGAACCCCGAGGATCCTTACTACGCGGCCAGGTTGGGCAATTCTCAGCGCGGCTCTGGATCGTTGACCGGAGCGCTGTTCCCGGGCGCGCGAACGGTGAAGGCTTTCAACACGCTCCACGAGCGAGCCTTGTTCGGCCCGACGGTCGCGCTCGTGCCACCCTCGGTTCCCATCGCCTCGGATGACCCCGAGGCCGCGGCCACGGCGGCGCAGCTCGCGCGCGATGCGGGCTTCGAACCCGTCGTCGTCGGGCCGCTCTCCGCCTCGGCGCGCTTTGACCGCGGGACAGCGCTCTGGGGCTCGCTCGCCAGTCATGCACAGGTGTGTGCTGTGCTTGGCATCGAGGCCCCCGCGCGGCCATCGCACGAACAGCTCCCGACCCGCACGCTGGTCGAGGCCGTGCTCTCCCTGGCCATCCCGAAGGAAGTGATCGAGCCCGACTCCGGGGAGGACTTCTACCCATTCGGGGATGCCTGGCGCCGGCAGTACGCCGAGTGGCGACTTCCGTGCCCGGATGGGCTCGCCGAGTTGGCGGACGGCGCGGGGGAGGTGTTGATTGATATCGGCGGCTGGGGGCTTTACGAGCCCCAGGCTGATACCGACCTTCGCGAGGGGCTTCGGCGCGACGTCTCGACCGCGCACCTTACCGAGATGGTGGCACCTTTGTTCGGCCGTGATGGCGACCTCTTGCTGCTGGACGCGGAGGGGCGCGTCCATCTCTGGCTCCATGAAGAAGGGGATGAGACGCGGGTGGTCGCCAGGGACTTCCGCGCGCTCCTCGCGATCTTCGCGGCACGCATCGACCCGGGCCTCCTCTGACCCGCATCGCCACCTCCAGCCGGCGTGTTAGCGTTCCGCGCGATGAGTGGGCAAAAAGGGACGATCGTCGAGCTCAACCCCATTGACGCCCTCGGGTGGATCGAGCTCGACGAAGGCGGGCGGGTGCGCTTCGGCGGCACCGCGCTCAAGAGCTTCGCCGTGAACCCCTCGGTCGGCACCCGGGTCGAGGTGCACGGCATCGCGCCGGGCTACAAGGGCGTGCCCAAGGCGGTGATGGTGACGCCGCTCGTCGTCGCGCCCGCGGCCACCGAAGAGCCCAAGGCCGAACCGATCCGCGCGCTGAAGAAGACCCCATGGCCGACCTTCGTGCGCGAGCACCCGCGCTGGAGCGACGTCGCCGAGACCTGCGTGCCCTGCGCGCGTAAGGCGCCTCGCCCCGAGATCCCCGAGCACCCGCTGTTCGCGCCCTGGCGCCGCGAACTCCGCGAGACCGCGCCCACCTGCGTCGATCTGAAGGTGCCGCATTACCTGAAGCCCGAGCGCTTCGATCCCAGCCCCGGCGATTGCTTCGCGCACGGCTCCGTTGCCTGGCTTGACGAGCCGCGCTGGCCGAGCTGCGGCATCTGCGCTCGCCCGCTGGAGATGTGCGTCCAGATCGCGCCGGCCGTGCTCGCGGACTTCCTCCCCGGCGGCCGCGGCCTCGCCGCGCTCTTCTGCTTTCACTGCGGCGTCGCGAAGAACAGCGATGCGCGCGTCGCGTACGTCCGCCTGGTGGAGCCGAGACACCGCGTGACCGGCCCCGAGGCGTGGCAATCGGCGTCGAGTGGCTGGCTGCGCGAGAGCCAGCGGGTGACGCCGGCCTCGCCGGCGACCGAGCTCCCGCCGGCGAGCTGGTACCGCTATCGCTCGGAGATCACGCCGGAGACCGCGTCGAGCGCGCTCTTCGGCTTCGATACGCTCGAACTCGACGGGCCGTTCCCCGAAGGCTTCGATCCGGATCAGCTCGAGGAGGTCGACGTGGAGTACGACGACTGGCTCGCGCAGCAGCGCGGCGGCGCGAGCTGGGGTGGAGCTCGCCTCGGCGGCGTGGCGGGCTGGGACCAGGCCGACGCGACGCCGAGCTGCGCGCATGGCGAGATGCTGCACCTGCTCGACTACGAGGGCGGGCAGTTCCTCGACGGGGCGCTGCACGTGTTCTCATGTCGCGAGCGGGTCTGCGAGCTGGCGTTCGTCGCGGAGTTCTGAGGCGCCTGTTGCCCGTTCCCGGACGGGAATCAGTGGGGCAGTGGGTGCGGCAGGGTTTCTTCCCGAAAGATCAGCAGTCCATCCATGACCGTTGCCCAGGGGGCCGTCATCCACGCGTAGGTCAATGGACGGGCCACCCTGGGACCCAGGTCACGAAGCTGGTGACCTTCCAGATACCGGGTATTTGACGTGTGACCAGACAACACCTGGCCCTCCAGGGAGTCGGCCGGTGCGGGCGCGAGGGGATAGATGCGACCACTGCTGCCAAGCGAATGGCTTCCGGAGCCCGCGGAGAAGCCAAGCACGAAGGATTGGTCCCCGAACCTCTCATGGACATAGGAGCCGAAGGGAGTCCGGTGTCGTTCGTTCGCATCGACGCCCCTGAGGTCTTTTGCGGCATGAACGGTGGCGGTCCAGACAATGGCCTTCCTGGGATTGGGGGACTGGGACAGGAGCCATTCCAGGTTCATGAACATGGAGTGGTCACGATCGTCGTGACCGCGCCAGTCAGGGGTCCCGCTCGCGTGCTCCATGGCTTCACGGGTGAAGAACCGCTCCAGGTTGCGGACCATCTGCAACTGCCCCTGGAGCCTCGGGTTCGCACCCGCTCCGGGCCCGGAGAGCACCTCCCCCACCTCCTTCCAACAGCCCAGGATGAACCTCGCGGACTCCGCCGTGTACGGGTGGGCTTCGTCGTATCGCCAGGCCATGTGCCGCTCGAGCGCCGCCCCGCACTCGGCCTGCCTCGTTCCCTTCAGGAAGGGGATGAGCTCCCCCGTCATCTGGCGGTTGGCGTAGGTGCCCTTGCCAATCTGATCATCGAGCCCGCCAGCCTGGAGGGTTCCCGCATTGAGCCGCCCGGCGAGGAACTGGACCAGGGGTTTCATCTCCTGCTGGGCCCACATCAAGCCGATCGCGGAGGCGACCGTGTCCTCGCTGACCGGCTGCCCCTCCTTCAGCAGCGCCTGGAGGTGGATGAAGTCATAGGTGCCGGATTCGATGAAGAAGGCATCGTAGTGGCATTCCTCCACGAGCCTGCGTGTCAGCTCCACCTTGAAGGTGAGGGTCGTGCCACCGCCGTGGTGGCTGTCCTCGCCCAGCAGGGCAAGCCGCTTGTCGCAAAGGTCCCGAACGATGCGGTCGGCGTCGGAGACCACCACGGCCTCCTTTGGGGCCACCCCCCTGGAAGGTGAGGCGCAACTCGAAAGCAAGGGGAGCAGGAGCAGGAGGTATCTCATTCGTGGCCCTTCCAGGTTTGGGACCCTCGCCCAACGAAACCGGGGGCCATTTCCCCTCACCTCCTTCGTGCATCGGGGCGGATTCCGGGCAGGCACGCAAGCGTTGTAGTTTGGCGGGATAGGGTGACTCGGCCCACCGGGGCTCAAGCCGCCTTGGAACCGGGCCGCGGGAAGTTCGAGCCCAGGAACCGGTCCCACGCGCGGTCGGTCAGCAGCGACTTCTGGGTCAAGAGCAGCGTCGCTGAACCCGTGACGGTGTAGCGCGGCTTCGGGTTCTTCGCGGTGAGCGCCCTGGCGATGACCTTCGCGACGTCGTCGGACGAGCCGGCCAGCTTCGCGAGCGGGCCCTTCTCATAGGACTCCTTCGTGGCCTTCGCGACCGCGTCGTGGAAGTGCGTGTACACCTCCTCCGCGTCATTCGTCGCCATGGACGAGACCGCGGCCTCGCTGAAGCCGGAGCGGATGAGCCCGGGCTCGATCAACACCACGTCGACGCCGAAGCCCTTCACCTCGAAGCGCAGCGCGTCGCTGAGCGCCTCGATGGCGTACTTGGTGGCGTGGTAGTAGCCGCCGCCTGGGAAGACGAGCTTGCCGCCCATGGAGCTCAGGTTGACGATGCGGCCGTAGCCCTGGCGCCGCATGCCGGGCAGCACGAGCTGGCTCAGCCGCACCACGCCGAAGACGTTGGTCTCGAACTGCGCGCGCACCTTCTCCATCGACACCGCCTCGATGGCGCCCGACTGCGAGTAGCCCGCGTTGTTGATCAACACGCCGACCGCGCCCTCGGACTGCTCGACGGCCTTCACCGCGGCCTTCATGGACGCCTCGTCCGTGACATCAAGCGCCAGGACCTTGCAGCCCGCGGCCTCCAGGTCCTTCAGCTGAGATGTCTTCCGCGCGGTGGCGTAGACGTTCCACCCCTTCGCGGCGAGGTGCAGCGCCGTCGCCTTGCCAATGCCTGAGCCGCACCCGGTGATGAGGACTGCCTTCGAAACGGAAGCTGCGTTTGTCTGTTGCGCCATGGCACTGCTCCTTGCGAAGAGAGAAGACATGAAGAAGAGCTCGACCGGCCGCGTGCGTCGCAGTGACCCGGCCCTGCTGGTGAAGGCGGCCCGTGCGCTGTTCGTGCAGTACGGCGTGCGCCGCACGTCGATGGAGGACGTCGCGCGGCACGCCAACGTGGCGAAGGGCACCGTGTACCTGGCGTTCGACTCGAAGGACGCGCTCTTCCGCGCCGTCTGCGAGGACCTGTGCGACGAGCTGCTGGCCCGCTCCGAGGAGGCGGTGGGCTCGGCCCGGACCGGGACGGAGCGCATCCGCGCGCGGCTGGTGGCGAAGTACGCGTGGCTCCAGGGCTACGTGAACGCGTCCCCGCATGCCGAGGAGCTGCTCGCGTCGAAGGACTCGGTGGCGGGCGACGTGCTCAAGGCCATGGACGTGCGCTTCGCGAAGCTGCTCGCGAAGGACCTCGAGCTCGCGGCGAAGGAGGCGCGCGTCACCTTGCCCATTGACGGGTTCGAGGCATCCGAGCTGGCCCGGGTGCTGATGCGAATCGCCCGCAGCTGCGGCCTGCCGGATGAGGGCCGGGCGCTGCCCACCGAGGCGCTGGCGAAGAGCCGCCTGGAGGCGCTGCTGCCCGTCGTCCTGCGGGGGCTGAGGCTCGTGGCTTGAACGAAATGACCCGATTCGCATTTTGGGTCATTGAGTACAGGGAATCCGCGGGGCGCGCCAGTCTTTCGTGGCACGCCCGGTACGCCCCTTGGCTTGCAGTATGCTAGCATGCTAGCAATCTAGTGCGAGGAGGCTCGAGTGGCCGACGACGTGAAGCAGTTCAACGTGTACCTGCCGACGGAGCTCATCCGCGAGGTCAAGCACCACGCGGTCGAGACCGAGCAGTCGCTGTCGGCCATCGTGGCTGCCGCCCTGCGCGCCTACCTCGACCAGCAGCCATCGAAGCGGAGGAAGCCATGACGACGGACGGAATCGCAGGACTGCTCATCGAAACGCACAACTGGGGCAAGACGGTCGCGTTCTGGAAGGCGCTCGGATACGAGCTGGAGTTCGAGACCGACCACCACTCCGGACAGCTCCGCCATCCGGGGGGCGGGCCGTTCCTCTTCGTCGCCGAGCGTCCGGAGGGCACTCCGCTGCTGCTTCAGCCGATGATCGCGGTGCGCGACGCCGCGAAGTTCTCGCCTCCGGATTCAGGCCGCGTCGTGCGCCCGTTCGAAGCGCAGCATTGGGGCGCGCTCGAGATGCTCCTCGCGGACCCCGACGGCCGGCACCTGAGCGTGCAGGCGGCGTCGCCCGCGGGCACCCACAAGGAGCACCCCCATGGCTGACACGGCCATCGCTGCTCCCGACCACACCGCCGTCCGGGTCGCGTTGTGGCGTGCCCTGCATGTGCAGGTGGACGCAGCGCCGCACGTGCTCGAAGACGAGGTGGGCCTCCAGCTCGTGGCTCCGGATGAGGGCTGGCGACAGCGGCCGGACATGCATCCGGCGCGAATGGCCCGCTCGCGGGCGTCCATCGTGGCGCGTGCCCGGTTCATCGAGGACCTTGTCGAAGCGCGCGCCAGGGAGGGCGTCTCGCAGTACGTGCTGCTCGGGGCGGGCCTGGACACGTTCGCGCAGCGCAGGCGCGGGCTCACCGAGTCGCTGAGCGTGTTCGAGGTCGAGCAGCCGGACACGCAGGCGTGGAAGCGTTCGCGGCTCGCCGAGCTTGGCCTCGCGATCCCCGAGCATCTGCACTTCGTGCCGGTGGACTTCGAGGCGAACGAGTCCTGGCTGGAGCAGCTCGTGCGCGCGGGCTTCGACCCGAAGAGGCCCGCCGTGATCGCCTCGACGGGCGTCGCCATGTACCTGACGAAGGAGGCGAACATGGCGACGCTGCGACAGGTGGCGGGGCTCGCCCCGGGCTCGACGTTCGCGATGTCCTTCATCCTCCCGTTCGAGCTCATCGAACCGGAGGAGCGCGCGGGCCTCGAGGGTGCCGCGCGAAGCGCACGGGCGGCCGGCACGCCCTTCCTCAGCTTCTTCCCCCCGGAGGAAATCCTCGCATTGGCGCGCGAGGCCGGCTTCGCGGACGTCCAGCACGTCTCCGCCGCGCAGCTCACGGAGCGCTATTTCGCGGGCAGGGCCGACGGGCTCCGGCCGGGGAGCGGCGAGGCGCTGCTGGTAGCGACGACGTAGCGCGCGTCAGCGAACGGGTGGCCTCCGGTCAGCGCAGTCCGTCCAGGATGAGTCCGCGGCGCTGATAGTCCAGTGGGCAGACCTGGACTTGCGGCGCGGCAAGCTCAACGTGCGCCGGACGAGCTGGCGCGGGGCACATGATGAAAACGAGGACAAATCAAAACCCAGCAACCCTTCAAGATTGCTGGGCTTCTCGGGATGGCGGCGGCAGGAATCGAACCTGCGGCCCGTGGCGGAGTCTTTACGCCAACCAGCGGTTACTCCTCCACGGCCTCCTGGGGCTCCTGGAAGTCCACGTCGAAGTTGACGCGCTGACCGGGCTCGATGGTGAAGGTCTTCTGCCAGTGCGACGGGCCCACGGTGACGTTGAGGCGGTGGTAGCCCTCGTAGACGTCCAGCTCCTCCACGGGGACCGTGCCCGCGGGCTTGCCATCGATGGTGACGTTGGCTCCGGCCGGGCCTCGCACGTTGATGAAGGCCTTGTTGAGGAAGAACTGGTAGGCGGAGCGGCCCGTGGGGGCCACCGTCACGGTGCGCGACACGGAGATGCCGAGCGCGCCGTTGGTGAAGGTCAGCAGGTGCTTGCCCGGCGGCAGTGACGCGGACAGCGGCGTGCGGCCCAGGAGCGCGTTGTTGAGCGTGACCTCCACGCGAGGCTCCACGGTGAGGTCCAGGATGCCCATGGTCGGGCCCGCGTCCACACCGGCGTCCACGCCCGCGTCCTCGATGCCCGCGTCGAAGGGCTCGGCCACCACCACGGCCGGCAGGCCCGCGTCGAAGGTCTCTACCGTCATCGTGCCCTGGAGCTGGCGTTGGACGATCACCGCGCCCGCGCCGAGCGTCAGCACGAGACCGCCCACCACGAACGGCACCCAGGAGCGCGAAGGCTTCTGTGCCGCCACGGCCTGCGCCGCAGCGGGGCTCGCCGCGCCGCCGAAGATGGGGCCCGTAGGACGCGTCTCCGTGGAGGTCGTGGGGGCAGGGGAGGGCGTCACGGTCTGAGCCGTGGCACCGTGAGGGCCCTGACCCCTGACCGGGTTCGCGGTGCTCGGGACAGGGCTCTGGGCTGGAACCGCGACAGGAGTGCTCTGCGGGGCCTGCGCGGGCGTCGATGCCTGTGTGGTCTGGGCGGGCGCGGAGGCCGGCGCTTGCACGGAGGCAGACGGCTGCGGCGCGGTGGCCACGGGCTGTGCGGACGTGCTGCCCACCGACGAAGAGAACTCCGGCACCTTGTTCTTCACGGGCTCCGCGAGCCCCACGCCCTGCGCGATGAGCTCCGCGATCTGCGGCGCGGGCATGCCCGCCTTCGACAGCGCCTCCGCGATGCCCTTCTCAATCGTCGCCCGCCGCGCCGCGCGCGCCTCGCTCTCAGGCGGGAACAGCTTCGCCAGGTGCGCCGCGAACTCCTCGTGCTCCGGCAGCTTCCCGATGGCCTCTACCAGCGCCTCGCGGAACGCGAGCGCCGACGGGTAGCGCTCCAGCGCGCGCTTCGTCGTCGCGCGGCGCACGACGGCATCCAGCTTCAGCGGCACGTCCGCCGGCATCGGGGGCAGGGCGCGGTTGAGCACCGCCTTGTCCGGATCCGCCGACTCCTTGAACGGCATCTTTCCCGTGAGGCACTCGTGCAGCGTGAGCCCCAGCAGGAACACGTCCGACTGCACGTTGACCGCTTCGCGCCCGCCCAGCAGCTGCTCCGGGGACGTGTACGCGCGGCGGTTCTTCACGCGCTTGCCACCGCGCTCGCGCGGCGCCACGGAGAGTGCTCCGTAGCCCGTCACCTTCGTGAAGCCGCTGAAGGACACCATCAGCGTCTCGGGCCGGATGTCTCCGTGCACCAGCGGCGAACCGTCGTCGTTGCCGGCGACGTGCGCGTAGTGCAGCCCCATCGCCGCGTCCGCCACCACCAGCGACGCGAACGCGGGCGACATGCGCGGGTTCGCTTCCAGCACGCGCCGCAGGGGCTCGCCGTCCGCGAACTCGGTGACTCGCGCCAGGCCCCCGTCCAGCTTCTCCAGGCCGTACACGCGCAGGATGTTCGGGTGTTCGAAGACGATGGCGCGGTTCGTCTCGCGCTCCAGGCGCGCCACCAGCTCCGGGTTCTGGGCAATCTCAGGCGGTGCCCAGATGAGCACGACGGGGCGGGGCGTGGCGCCGTCCTCCAGCGACAGGCCGAGGAAGGCACGCGAGCCCTCTCCAGCAAGGAGGGGGCCGAGTGATTGATAGCGAGGCGAACTCATGGGAACGGCATGCTAGTGCCCTTCCCATCGATCCTGGAATCCCCGGGATGTACCTAGAGCCGCTGCCCTTCGAAAGGCAGCGTCAGGTGGTAGCCGTAACGCCCGCGTCGCACGAGCAACAGCACGCTACGTCCCCGTCGCGCCGTCAGCAGGGCTTCACGGAAAGTGTCACCCGTTGGGACAGGCTGATTGTTCATCCTCAACAGCACGTCCCCCGGCTCCAGGCCAATCTCCGAGGCAGCGGACCCCGGCCGCACGGACGCAATCGCCATCCCGCCCTTGCTCTCCTTCACTCGGAGTCCCAGCTTCTCCCACGCCAGGGTTTCAAGCAGGCGAGCAGGAAATTCGACCGGCGTCACCTGCACCGTGCGGTTGCCGCCTGCTCGGAAGAGGACCAAGGGGAAGACCGAGCGCGCCGGATAGCCGCGCACGCGCGAGTCGAAATCCTCCGCGTCCTGGATGCGCGATCCGCCCAGCTCCGCGACCACGTCGCCACGCTGCACACCGGCCTGCGCGGCGGGGCTGTCCGGATCCACGTTCGTCACGATGACGCCGTATGTGCGGTCCCACCCGAGCCGCGCGGCCACCTGCGCGGGCAGGTCCGCCGTGTCCATGCCCACCCACGCAGGGCGCACCTTCCCGAAGCGCGTGAGCTCCTCCACGATGCGCCGCACCTTGTCCGCGGGGATGGCGAAGCCGATGCCCTGGCCGTTCGCGTAGATGGCGGTGTTGATGCCGATGATCTCCCCGTCCACGTTGAGCAGCGGCCCGCCGGAGTTGCCCGGGTTGATGGCCGCGTCCGTCTGGAGGAAGTCGTTGTAGACGCGGTCGTCCGCGCGGAAGGTGCGGCCCGTGGCGGACACCACGCCCGCCGTCACCGTCTTGCTCAGGCCGAACGGGCTGCCAATGGCCACCACCGTCTCGCCAATCATCAAGTCGGAGCTGGTGCCCAGCTTCGCGGTGGGCAGGGGCTCCTTCGCGTTGACCTTGAGGACGGCCAGGTCGTTGTTCGCGTCGCTGCCCACCACCTCCGCGTCGAAGGTGCGCCCGTCCGCGAGCACCACGTGGATGGCGGAGGCGCCCCGGATGACGTGGTCGTTGGTGACGATGATGCCGGACGGGTCGATGATGGCGCCGCTGCCCAGGCCGGTGATGCGCTGGCGCGTGTCCGGCTGATCCATCCCCTGGCCGAAGAACTCCTCCAGCGGCGAGCGCGGCCGGCCCCGGAAGCGTGACTCCACCTCCTGTTCGGTGCCGATGTAGACGACCGCCGGGGAGACCTTCTGCACCACCTCCACCACGTCGCTGCGCCGGCGGGACAGGTCCGCGTGCGCCGGAAGCGCCAGCACGAGCCCCGTCAGCAAGAGCCCCCACCGGATGTGTGCTGCCCTCATGCCCTTCCTCCATACGCCGCCGGAAATTGTCTCCCGGAAGACAGTCTGAATGTCGGGAAGGCCGCAGCCATTCCCTGGGTGTCTGGAAGCGGCGTCCGGCTCTTCATAGACCAGATGACGCGGCCGTGAACGAACGCACTTCAGGCAGAACGTCCCTGCCCCGGCCCGATTGCGGCCCGGGAGCGCAGGGCGGGCCCTGGGCGTCCCGGCGCGGCGAGTTTCTTGATGCCCGCGGGGGCCGAGGGAGTGGTTGCACATGAGTCTCGTCCTGGTCGCGGATGATGAACCCGCGGTGCTGGAGGTCCTGAGCCAGGTGATTGAGGACCTGGGGCACGACGTGGTGCGCGCACGGGATGGCGAGGAGGCCCTGGCGCTCGCCCGGGCGCACCGGCCGCGGCTGGTGGTGACGGACCACATGATGCCGCGCATGAGCGGCATGGAGCTGTGCAGCCGGCTGAAGCAGGAGCCGGGCCTGCGCGACGTGCCCATCATCCTGCTGAGCGCCGTGCTCCAGCAGGGCTCGCCGGATGCGTCCGCGTTCCTCAACAAGCCCTTTGAAATCACCGACTTCGAGACGCTGATCCACGACGTGCTGGAGAAGGCCCCCGCCGTGCCCGCGGAGCCCTCGACGCCGGTGGAGGCGCTGAGCCGCTGGGTGGCGCAGTCGCTCCAGGGGCCGCTGGAGGCCGCGCGCGAGCAGCTGCGCACGCTCCGCGACCTGCCGCAGCCCGGCAAGGGCGCGGTGGAGGCGCTGAGCACGCAGCTGCAGTCGCTGGAGCGGATGGGGCACTACCTCCAGGACGCGGCCCGCCTGAGCGCGGGCAGCGTGACGTTGCGGCCAGTGGAGGGCGACCTGCGCCGGCACCTGGAGGCGTCCGTCGCGAGGTGCCGCACGGCGGGGCCCGGCGTGCCCGTGGAGGTGTCGGTGCCCCCGGAGGCGGTGGGCCTGAGATTCGACCCGGAGCGCCTGGAGCAGGTGTTCGACGTGCTCCTGGCGAACGCGGCCCGGCAGGGCGAGGTGCGCGTGGAGCTGAAGGCGTCCCCGGAGCAGGTGCTGGTGCGCGTGAGCGACCGGGGGCCGGGCATCCCGGAGGCGGAGCTGCCCCGGCTGTTCCAGCCCTTCCCGGAGGGCCCCGCGCGAGGAGAGGCGCTGGGGCTCTACGTGGCCTCGGAGCTGGCGAAGCTGCACGGCGGCGCGCTCTCCGCCGAGTCGCACCCCGGGCAGGGTGCGACGTTCAGCGTGTCGCTGCCGCGCGTGGCCTGAAGCCTCAGGCCTTCTGCGACTTCAGCATCCAGCCAATCATCTTGTAGAGCAGGCGGGCGCCCACGTTGGCGTCCCACTCGCTGCCTTCCGGGTCGGGGGCCACTTCGGTGAGGTCGAAGCCGACGATGGTGCGGCCCGAGCGCACGACGCCCGCGACGAGCGCGGTGGCCTCCGGGAAGGACAGGCCGCCGGGGACAGGGGTGCCGGTGTTCGGGCACAGCACGGGGTCCAGGCCGTCGATGTCGAAGGACAGGTAGACCTGCTGCGGCAGCTTGTCGACGATCTGCTTCACCTGCTGGTTCCAGGGCAGGCCGTCGAAGCGGTTCTGCTGGAGGACGGCGTCGTAGAAGGCGTGGATGCGGCCGCCGGAGTCCTCGATGTAGCGGTGCTCGTTCTCGCTCATGTCGCGCAGGCCCACCTGGACCAGCGTCTTCACGCCCGGGATGCGCTCGCACACGTTGTAGAAGATGGACGCGTGCGACCAGGTGAAGCCCTCGTACGCGACGCGCAGGTCGGCGTGCGCGTCCAGGTGGAGCACGCCCATGCCGGGGTACTTCTCCGCGTGGGCCTGGATGATGCCGAAGGAGATGGCGTGATCGCCTCCCACGGCCGCCACGCGCTTGCCCTGCTCCAGCCAGTGCTTCGTGGTGCGGTAGACGTGGTCGTTGAGCTTCTCGCTGAAGCCGTTCACGTCCGTCGCGGCGGAGAGCAGCTCGGCGTCACCGGACTCGATGCCGCCCGCTTCGATGACGAGCAGGGCACGCTCCTTGGCGCGCTCGTTCCACATGTGCAGCTCCGCGGGGGCCTCCAGCATGGCGATGCCGCGCTCGTAGGGCCGGCCGGTCTCCACGTCGAACAGGTCCACCTGCTTGCTGGCCTCCAGCAGGGCGGCGGGGCCGTTGGACGTGCCACCGCCGTAGCTGGTGGTGGCCTCGAAGGGCACGGGGATGACGACGACGTGGGCCTCGTCGGGGGAGTGGGGGAGGCCGAAGATGCCGGAGCCCGGCTGCGCGGCGGCGGCGGGGTCGAAGTGGGTAGCCATGGCGGCGCAGGATACGGTTCCGCTCCCCGGGCGCAATGGCTTCGATAACGTCCGGTGCCAGGGCGGCAAGCGGGCAGGGAGGACACGGATGGCGGTCCGGAAGAAGACGGTGGCGAAGGCGAAGCCCACGGCGAGCAAGGGACGGCTCACGGTGGACGACGTGCGTGAGCTGGCGCTGGCGCTCCCGGCGACGGAGGAGCGCCGTTCCTATGGCACGCCCGGCTTCCGGGTGAGCGACACGCTCTTCGCGCGGGTACTGGATGACGACTCCATCGTCATCAAGGTGGACTTCGACCACCGCGAGGCGCTGCTGCAATCACAGCCAGACGTCTTCCTGGTGACGCCGCACTATCAAGACTGGCCCATGGTCATCGTCCGGCTCACCACCGTGGACCGGCCCCTGCTGCAATCCCTGCTCAAGGAGGCCTGGCGCCGGTGCGCTTCCGCCAGGGTGCTCAAGGCGCAGGAGCCCGCCGTCGCCGCTCCCAAGCGGGCGGTGAAGAAGGCCCCCGCCCGCAAGCGGACCGTGTAGCGGCTTCAGTCCCAGCGAACGACGATCTTCCCTACCGTGCCGTTGCCCGCCATCCGCTCCAGTCCCGAGCGGAGCTCCGTCATGGGAAGCACCGCATCCACCACGGCCTTCAGCGCGCCGGAGTCGAACAGGGGCAGCAGCTGCCGCTCCGCCACCTGCGTGAGCAGCATCTTCTCCTCGGCGGGCCTGCTGCGCAGCACCGTCCCCGTGAGCGTGAGCCGCTTGCGCATCACCAGCCCCAGGTCCAGCTCCGCGCGCGCCCCCGCCACCGAGCCCACCTGCATCAGCCGCCCCCGGGGCGCCATGGCCTTCACGGACTCCGGCAGGTAGGCGCCGCCCACCAGGTCCAGGCACACGTCCGCGCCCCGGCCACCCGTCGCGGCCAGCACCGCGTCCGCGAACACCGGCGGGTTGCTCTCACACAGCACCGTCTGGCCCACGCCCCATTCCGAGGCCCGCGCCAGCTTGTCCGCGCTGCGCCCCGTGCCCACCACCCGCACGCCCATCGCCCGGCAGAGCAGCGCCGCGGCGGACCCCACGCCGCTCGCCACCGCGTGCACCAGCACCGTCTCCCCGGGCCGCAGGTCCGCCTGGAGCACCAGCGCGTCGTACGCCGTGAGGTACGCCTCCGGCAGCGCCGCCGCGTCCGCGAAGTCCATGCCCTTGGGCATGCGCAGCACCTCGCGCTCGTGCGTGGTGAGCACCTCGCTCCACGCGCCCCCGCCGACGAGCCCCATCACCCGGTCGCCTGGCTGGAACTTCCGCGCGCGCGGGCCCACCGCCACCACCTCGCCCGCGTACTCCAGGCCCGGCACGTCCTGGGGCGCGTCGGGGGGCGGCGGATAGGCGCCGCGCACCTGGAGCAGGTCCGCCCGGTTGAGCGCGCTGGCCCGCACCCGCACCTGCACGTCGTACGGCCCCGGCATTGGCTCCGGCCGCTCGTCGAACGCGAGGACCTCCGGACCGCCCGGCTTCGTGATGCGCACGACCTTCATGACCCTGCCCCCTTTCAGCAAGAGAATCCAACGCCGTTACAACAGCAACCGCGTCACCAATCCGAAGTACGCCAGCAGCGTCACGTTGTCGGAGATCGCCAGCACCAGCGGCGCCGACGCCAGGTGCGGATCCACCTTCAACCGCTTGAAGAGGAACGGCAGCACCCCGCCCAGGCACGACGCCAGCGAGGCGGACACCGTCACCGCCACGAACAGCGCCAGGGGGAAGCCGAACCCCGGCGAATAGATGCGCCCCAGCAGCGCCACCACCGTCGCCGCCATCAACCCGGCCAGGCTCGCGGCCACCACCTCGCGCGCCACCACCTTCTTGTCCACCTCGCCGTGCGTGACCATCGACACCGAGACCGCCGTCGTCTGCACGCCCAGGCTCTCCGACAGCACCAGCACCATGGGGATGAAGGCGCTCACCACCACCAGCTCCGCCACCGTGCGCTCGAACAGCCGCGTCGTCGTGGCCGCCAGGAACCCGCCGGCGATGTTCACGAGCAGCCACGGGAAGCGCTTGAGCGCCATGCGCCCCGGCCGCGTCTCGCGCTCCTCGCCCTCCGGGAGGCCCACGAAGCGGTAGACCTCGTCGCGCACGCGGCCCTCCACCTCGTCGAAGAGGGTGTCGGAGAACGCGTCCACGAACTGGTTCATCTCCACCACGCCCACGATGCGCCCGTCCGCGTCCACCACCGGGAACGCCAGGAAGCGGTAGGTGACGAAGAAGTCCTCCACCACCGCGTCGGACGCGTCCACCGGCAGCTTCACCACCCGTGTGAACATCAGCGACGCGATGCGCTCGTCGGGGCCGGCGCGGATCAGCTTGCGGATGGGCACCACGCCCACCAGGCGGCCGTCCGGGTCACACGCGTAGCAGTAGAAGATCTCCCCGGTGCCGGGGTGGGCGCGCAGCTTCTCCAGCGCCTGGGCGACCGTGTCCTCCACGCCCACGGCGGTGAAGTCCCGGGACAGCCGGTCGCCTTGCAACAGCGTGTGAGCGGTGTCCGAGGGGGTCTGCACGAGGCGGCGCACGAAACGTCCTGGCCCGCCGGAGCGTCAAGGCTTATCTAGGAGGACATCCACCATGCCACTCGCGCCGTGTCCCATCTGTCAGAAGCCCGTGCCGCCGCGCCCGGAAAACACCTCCCAACCCTTCTGCTCCCGCCGCTGCCGCGCCGTGGACCTGGGCCGCTGGCTGGGCGAGGAATACCGCGTGCCCGACCGTCAGGCCGAGCAGCAGGAGGACGAGCTGCCCTCCGACGGTGAGACGCGCCGGCACGACGCCTGAGCCGCCGTCCGGTGCTGAAGGACTGCCGGCCCCTTTGGGCGACAGGGCAGGGGAGCGGGCCGCTGGAAGGCCCACGCCCGTGCGCCCCGGAGGGCAGGGGGGTAGGCGTCCCGCTGGAGTCGCGGGGAGAGTGACGGTATACCCGCCTGCCGTGAAACGCGCCGTCAACCTCATCGCCAGCCTGCTCGTCACCATTGCCTTCATGTGGTGGGCTTTCCGGGACACGGATGTGTCCACGCAGGTCGCCAGCCTCAAGGCGGCCAACTACGCGTGGCTCCTGCCGTACTTCCTGTGCCTCACCCTCATCCACGTGTTCCGCACGCTGCGATGGGGGGCATTGCTGTCGGGCCTGGAGCACGTCCCGTTCCGCAAGCTGAACGAGGCGTCCGGCATCGGCTTCATGATGCTGCTGGTGCTGCCGTTCCGCCTGGGTGAGTTCGCCCGGCCCTTCCTCATCGCCCAGCGCAGCTCCATCCGGCGCAGCGCGGCCATGACGTCCGTGGTGCTGGAGCGCATCACGGATGGCCTCTTCGTCGCGGCGCTGTTCCGCGTGCTGCTCTTCTTCGTCCCGACGGAGACCCCCGAGGTCCGGTACGTGAAGCTGGGCTCGTGGCTGATGTTCGCCGTGTTCGGCGGCGGTCTGGTGTTCCTGCTGCTGGGCCTGTGGCAGCAGGAGCGCACGGTGCGGCTGGTGCGCGCCACCGTGGGCCGCTTCTCCCCGGGCATCGCGGACAAGGTGGCGGACGTCGTGGACACCTTCGTGGGGGCCATGCGCCAGCTCCCCGACCGCAAGCACATCGCGCTCTTCTTCCTCTACACGTTCGCCTACTGGGGCGTGAACGGCCTGGGCATGGCGCTGCTCGCGCGCGCGTTCGACTGCTCCGGCGCGGCGCCGGGCGTCGCCTGCGAGCCCATGAACCTGTCGCTGTTCCAGTCCTACATCGTGATGTGCGTGCTGGTGGTGGGCATCATGATCCCCGCCGCGCCCGGGATGATGGGCACCTTCCAGGCCGCGACGAAGGTGGGTCTGGGGCTGTTCCTGCCCGCCGCGATGGTGAACGCGCACGGGCTCGCGTACGCGAACGTGCTGTGGCTGTGCCAGACGGTGCAGCAGATCGCCTTCGGCCTCATCCTGCTGTCCATCAGCCACATGTCCTTCCGCGAGCTGGCGGGGAACATGAAGAAGGGCGACGACACCGCGGCCACCCGCTCGGCGGCCTGAGGCGTTCCCTTGCTAGGGCGTAGGCTGTCCCCCGTCGGCAGCCTGCGGGGCCTGCCGCGGGCGGACGCCCTTGCGCACCTGGTCGCTGACGGCGGCGGGGTCCACGCTGCCCTTGAAGGTGCCGAAGGGCGTCTCGATGCGCTCCTCGTGCCGGCCGTCGGTGCCCGGCGGGCCGCACCAGGCCTTGTCCTGTTGCTTGAGGGACGCCACGGGCGTGTGCACCGCGGTGCGCGTCTCGGTGGTGGACTTGGCCACGAGCACCTGGTCGCGCATGAGCACGCAGTGGTCCTCGTCGAAGTACCAGGCCGACGAGCCGTCCGGGAACTCCTGGGCCCGCGCCGGCCCCTTGCCCATGGTGTCCGCCACCTGGGCGGCCGTCATGCCGGGGTAGAGCTTCTCGAAGCCGGGGGTGGCGCAGCCGGTGGCGGCCAGCGCGAGGAGGGCGGTCAGCAGTGCGGAACGCATCAGGGCGCGGCTC
This sequence comes from Corallococcus exercitus, assembly GCF_003611585.1. GTDB lineage: Bacteria > Myxococcota > Myxococcia > Myxococcales > Myxococcaceae > Corallococcus > Corallococcus exercitus. The sequence goes on from NZ_RAVW01000098.1 coordinate 19,846, forward strand.
CGGAAGAGGGGAGGCGTGCGACCCTAGCGTGTTCCCCCGCGGCGGCTCCAGGGAGGCCCTGGAGGCAGCGGGGAGAGGACTACAGTTCCTGCTCCAGCCAGCGCCGCAGCCGTTCACGCAGCGACAGCGCACGGCGGCGGGGCAGGAGGCCGCTCACGACTCGCCCTCTGTCTTGGCGGGCATGCGGCCGTACTTCGACAGCAGGTCCTCCACGGCCTCGCGCAGGTACTCGCTCTGGTGGATGCGGGTGCGCCGCGCCAGCTCGCGCAGCTTGTGCACCTGCTCCTCGGGAACGAGGACGTGGGTGGAGACGATGTCGGCCTCGGGGCTTCGGACCTCACCGGGTTCCACCGCGGACGGGGACGACGGAGCGTCGGGGCTCAGCGGGCTGGCGCTTCCATCCTGCATCGGGCTTCCTCCAGGAATGCTGCTACAGGCCGCTACCGACCTGGCGTGGGCATTAGGGGGCCGGCCTCTCGTGTCGTCAAAAAAAGGAACGCGCGACGCGGCGGGTTGACTTGCCACCCGGTGCGCTGTTACTCGCGCATCCACGTAAGGGGAGTAGTTCCCGCCCGGCAGCGAGGGGCGGAGGGGCGCTCGACACACTGGCTGGTGACAGCCCGGGCCCCCATCTCGCGAAGCGCGAGACGAACGAGACCTTCGGACAGGGATTCAATGCTCCCTGGCCGAGGTCCGTCGTTGCGCGCTCCTCCCTGACGCGCTCCACCCGACGCCCTCCGTGCCAGGACTGGGATGGAGTGTCATCGTGTCGTTGGAAGCCATCGTGGGTTCATTCGTCCTCGTCGCCGCCAGTGAGATGGGCGACAAGACGCAGCTGCTGGCGTTCTCGCTGGCGTCCAGGTTCCGCAAGCCGTGGGTGGTGCTGGGTGGAATCTTCGTGGCCACGGTGGCCAACCACGCGCTGGCGTCGTCGGTGGGCACATGGGTGTCCACGCACGTCCCCGCGCGGGTGATGGCGCTGGTCCTGGCAGTGCTGTTCCTGGGCTTCGGCCTGTGGACGCTCAAGCCGGACACGCTGGACGAGGAGGGTGACAAGCCTCCGCGCTTCGGCGCCTTCCTCACCACGGTGGCGCTCTTCTTCATGGCGGAGATGGGCGACAAGACGCAGCTGGCCACCATGGCGGTGGCCGCGCGCTACCAGGCCCCGGTGCTGGTGACGCTGGGCACCACCGCGGGGATGCTGGTGTCGGACGGCCTCGCGGTGTTCCTGGGCGACCGGCTGTCCGGGCGGGTGAACATGAAGTACGTGCGCTGGGTGACCGCCGCGCTCTTCTTCCTCTTCGGCCTCGTGTCGCTCTGGACGGCCTGGCGCGGCTGATGAAGCGCGACGGAAAGGCCCCGGCGAGAACGAACGCCGGGGCTTCACCGGAGCTCCGCCAGAGCTCCGCCGGAGCTCCGCCGCAGCTCCGGAGACGGCTACTTCGCCCGCAGGCTCGCCGTGTCGATGACGAAGCGGTAGCGCACGTCGTTCTTGAGCATGCGCTCGTAGGCCTCGTTGATCTTCTGGATGGGGATGACCTCCACGTCGGAGGCGACCTGGTGCTTCGCGCAGAAGTCGAGCATCTCCTGCGTCTCGCGGATGCCGCCAATCATCGAGCCGCCCAGCTTGAGCCGGCGGGGGATGAGCGAGAAGGCCGCCAGGGGCGTCGGCGTTTCCGGCGCGCCGACGATGATCATCGTGCCGTCCGTCTTCAGCAGGCTCAGATAGGCGTTGTAGTCGTGCTGCGCGGAGACGGTGTCGAGCACGAAGTCGAAGGACCGCCGCAGCGCCTTGAACGTCTGCTTTTCGGACGTGGCGGCGAAGTGCGTGGCGCCCAGGGCGAGCGCGTCGTCGCGCTTGGACGGCGAGGTGCTGAGCACCGTCACCTCCGCGCCCATTGCCTTGCCCAGCTTCACGGCCATGTGGCCCAGGCCGCCCAGGCCCACGACGGCCAGCTTGCTGCCCGCCTTCACGCCGTAGTAGCGCAGGGGCGAGTACGTGGTGATGCCCGCGCACAGGAGCGGCGCGGCGCGGTCCAGCGGGATGCCCTCCGGGATGCGCAGCACGTACTTCGCGTCCACGGTGATGTGGGTGGAGTAGCCGCCGAAGGTGGGCTGCCCCTCGTAGTCGCGGCCGTTGTAGGTGTTCACCGAGCCGCGGTCGCAGTACTGCTCCTCGCCCTTGAGGCACTGGGGGCACTCGCGGCACGAGTCCACGAAGCAGCCCACGCCCACGCTGTCACCGACCTTGAACGTGGTGACGGCGCTGCCCACCTTCGACACCTTCCCGACGATCTCGTGGCCCGGCACCATCGGGAAGAGGGCGCCGCCCCACTCGTCGCGGGCCTGGTGGATGTCGGAGTGACACACGCCGCAGTACTGGATGTCGATGAGCACGTCCTGGGGGCGCGGCTCGCGGCGCTCCAGGGTGAAGGGGCCGAGCGCGGCCTTCGCGCTGGGGGCGGCATAGGCGGAAGTCGTGGGCAAGGAAGACTCCTGAAGGGAAGCGAAGCGGGGCATCAATGTAATGACGCGGGCGCGTCCATGGCGGAGAAAGCAAAGGAGTGGACCTGCCAGGGGGGCGTCCGGGAGACTCCCCGCCCATGAGCCAGGAACGCCTGCAGCAATCCCTGTCCGCCGGTCCTCATCACCTCCTCTCCCAGCTGGTTGGCGCGTGGGAGGGCGTCGCGCGCACGTGGTTCCAGCCCGACAAGGTGGAGGACGAGTCGCCCATCACCGGCAGCTTCCAGAGCGTGCTCGACGGACGCTTCGTGGTGCACCAGTACACGTCCGCCATGGGGGGCACGCCGCTGACCGGGATCGCGACGCTGGGCTACCACCTGGACGGGCAGCGGTTCACCATGTCGTGGGTGGACACCTTCCACGTCGGCACGGACATCATGGCGCTGCAGGGAGAGGCCGGGGTGAGTGACCGCTTCTCCGTGCTCGGCAGCTACTCCGTCGGCGAGCAGTCGCCCCGCTGGGGCTGGCGGGTGGACATCCAGGTGACCGGCCCGGACTCCCTGGTCGTCACGCACTTCAACATCGAGCCCGGGGCCGAGCCGCAGCGGGCCATTGAAATCCAGTACAAGCGCCGGAGCTGAAGGGCGCCTGGGGCGTTTGGGGCGGGCCGGACGGCTGATGTATCAACGCCCGGCGCCGCGCACTTCGCCGGTGCTCACTGGAAGCCCACCCCATGCACCTGAAGACCTTCATCGCCAGCCTCGCCGTCGGTTCCCTCCTCGCAGCCTGTGGCGGAGTGGAGACGGAGGAGGGGACGGGGGATCCGACGCCGTCCCTGGCCACCTCCGAGCAGGGCCTCTGTGAGGGCTATGACAACGGCGCGCGCCGCTGTTCCGTGCGGTGCACCGCCAACGGCCCCTGGTTCTTCTTCGAGCCGGGCATCGTCTATTACGGTGAGTGCCAGCCCTTTGGCGCGTCGTACTGCGGCCGTACGCCGTCCGCGACGTGCTGGAGCTTCTGAGTCCTCTCGGGGCTCTCGGCTGATGCGTTCAGCCCTGGCTGTCATTGACGGGACGCCGTGCAAGCACGCGCGCCTCGTGACGCCCGGAGCCCGTCCAGCCCTCGGTGAATGAGAGGGATTGAAGCCCCTGGAGCAGGGTGGGCAGTTCACCCTCGTCCAGGAGGAAGCGCGCGGACGGGTGCGGATGGCGTTGCAGGTTGCTCCGGGTGGGCTGGGCGAAGACAAACAGCCCACCCGGTGCGAGCAGTCCTGGCACCGCGGCGAAGAGCGGCCGCCAGAGGTAGTTCAAGCACACGACGAGATCGAACGGACCGGGCGGCAGCGCTTCGGCTTCCAGGTCCAGGCGCAGGCGCGTGAGGGAGACGCCCGCGTCGCGCGCCAGGGTTTCCGCCTGAGCCAGCGCCACGTCGGAGATGTCCACCAGGGTCACGTCCAGCCCGCGCCGCGCGAGCCAGCACGCGTCGTGTCCCGGGCCGCCGGCCAGGTCGAGCGCCCGGCCCTTTCGGGGCAGCCGGTCCGCGAGCGAGCGGAGGAAGTCGGAGGGCTCCCGCGGCGCGGAGGCCTGCTGGTAGCGGTCGTTCCAGCGCTGACGATCCTCCTGGGACATGGCTCGGCTCCTTCCGCGGCGGTGGGTGTTACTTCCGGGGCATCAGCCCGTTGAGGGACGGATAGCTGGCGGCGGCTTCGAACAGGGCCGGAGAGTGTCCCTCGCGGAGGAAGGCGGTGGCGAGCGCACCGGCCCGGCCCCACATGGACTCCGCGATGGCGGAGCCGGCGCTGAGCCGCCGCACGCCCAGCCGTTGCAATTCCGCCAGAGCGGGGAGGTCCTGCCGCGCGAGCACGTTCACGGGCAGCGGGGTGCCCCGGGTGATGGCCTGGATGTCGGCCGCGTCCGTGATGCCCGCGACGAAGAGGCCATCCGCGCCGGCCTGCTGGTAGCGGGCGGCACGGGCCAGCGCCTCCTCCACGCGGCGCTCGGGCGGCACGAGCTTGCGCAGGTAGACGTCCGTGCGCGCGTTGACGAAGACGTCGATGCCCAGGCGCGCGCCGGCCTGCTTCACGCGCTCAATCTTCGCGGCGAGCAATTCCGGAGGCCCGTTGCCGTCCTCCAGGTTGCAGCCCACGGCGCCCTCGGACAGGAGGCGCGCCACGTTCTCACCGGCGGTGGCCGGGTCGTCGGAGTAGCCCGCTTCGGCGTCCACGGTGAGGGGGACGCGGATGACGCTGGCGATGGCGCGCACCGTGGCGACCAGCGCATCGATGGGCAGCGCGTTGCCGTCCGGGAAGCCCAGGGCCCAGGCGACGCCCGCGCTGGTGGTGGCGATGGCACGGGCGCCCAGGCTCTCGAAGAGGCGGGCGCTGCCGGCATCCCAGGCATTCGGAAGCAGGAGCAGGTCAGGCCCCTGGTGCAGCGCGCGGAAGGTGCTGGCGGTGTCTGGACGGGCGGTCATGCGAGGAAGCTCCAGTGAGGGGTTGAGAGGGATTCAGGCGTGGGTCTGCTCATGATTGAGCAGCCAGCGTTTGCGTTCCAGCCCCCCGGCATAGCCGGTGAGTGAGGCATTGGAGCCGATGACGCGGTGGCACGGGACGACGATGCTGATGGGATTGGCGCCATTGGCCAGCCCCACGGCGCGAATGGCCTTGGGGCGCCCGATGCGTTCGGCGAGCCGCCCGTAGGTGGTGGTCGTGCCCGCCGGAATCTCCCGGAGGGCGCGCCAGACCTCGCGTTGGAAGGGCGTGCCGGCGGTCTCCACGGGAAGGGAGGTGATGGCGGACAGGTCTCCGCGCAGATAGGCCTGGAGCGCGGAGGTCCGGCCGGAAGGGTCGCGCGCGGGCTCCAGGACGCAGCCGCCCTCGCCGTAGTGCAGGCGCAAGAGCCGGTGCATGCGGGCCTCGTAGCCCTCCCAGTCCAGCGCGCGCAGGCGGCCTTCCTCATCACAGACAAGGAGCGCCACGCCGGTGGGGGTGGGAGTGGAATCAATGAAGAAGCGCAGGCGGTCAGGCATGGGCCTGTCTCTT
>NZ_RAVW01000099.1 GCF_003611585.1 Corallococcus exercitus
CGCGGAGATGTGTAGAAGAGACAGCGCCGGAGCCTTCCGCCCCCCTGTCCTCCGTGCCCGACGCCGTCGCGCCGCGCTTCCGCTTCCTGCCCGCGGTGGGCACGTGGAAGTACCACCTGCTGCTCGCGTCGGTGGCCATCCTCTTCCTGGGCCCGCTGGGCGGCGTGGCCGCGTCGTACATGAACTTCAGCCTGGGCTTCTTCGTCGCCAGCCAGGTGCTCTCCGGCATCCTCGGCAGCGTCGTCACCTACGGCTACGGCGCGGAGGGCAAGCACGGCGCCAACTACATGCAGACGATGGCCGCGTCGGTGGCCTCGCTGTGCGCCATGTCCGTGCTCATCCAGTCCATGGTGTGGCTGGGCATGCCCCAGCCGCCCGCGTGGCAGCTGATGCTCTTCGTGGGCTGCGTGGGCATGTTCGGCGTGGGCGTGGGCATGCTCTACACGCCGTTGCTCGTGGACAAGCTCCAGCTGGACTACCCGTCCGGCTACGCGGTGGCCAACATCCTGCGCGCGCTCACCGACAAGCGCCTGCTCAAGGCCTCCATCGCGAAGCTGGGCGGCGGCACCGGCCTGGGCATCCTGGCCGCGTGGCTCACGGAGAAGGTGGCCGCCATCGCCGCGCTGAGCGTAAGCAGCTCCACGGTGGGCGCCGGCATGGTGGTGGGCAGCCGCATCACCGTGCCCGCCATGATCATGGGCCTCATCGGCTACGCCATCACGCCGCACCTGCGCGACATCGGGTGGCTGGGCCCCAATGACCCCTACCGGAAGATCGGCTTCCTGGTGTCGCTGGCGATGATCTGTGGCGCGGCGCTGGTGGACCTGGCGGTGCTCGCGGTGCAGGCGGTGGACCGCATCCGGGGCCGCGCGCAGGCCCCGGCGGACACCGAGCCCGCGTGGAAGAAGGTCAACGTGCCCCGGCTCATCGCCTGGGTGGTGGGCTGGGGCGCTGCCGTCGTCGTGGTGGCCACGCAGGTGCTGCACCAGCCCGCGGGCTTCATCCTCTTCGGGCTCGCGCTGTCGCTCCTGTTCGTGCTCATCAACGGCATTGCCTACGGCATCAGCGACAACAACCCCATCTCCAGCGCCTTCGTGATGTCGGTGCTGCTGATGTCGCTGCTGGGCCTGAAGGATCCGCTGGTGGGCCTGATGGCGTCCTCCATCCTGCTCATCTCCACGTCGGTGGGCTGCGACATGCAGCAGGACCGCTCCACCGGGTGGCGCCTGGGCACCAACCGCGTGGTGCAGTTCCGCTACCAGGTGCTGGGCATCTTCATGGGCGCGGTGCTGTGCGTGGTGCTGGCGCGGGTGTTCATGGGCGCCTACCCCGTGCTGTCCGTCAACCAGCTGGACCACCCGGACGTGAAGGTGGCCCAGTGGAGTTCCGCGATGACGTACAAGTTCGTGGGCGCCATCCGCGACCTGGGCACGCTGTCGGCGCACAAGGTGACGGCGCTGCTCGTGGGCCTGTCCATCGGCTTCACGCTGGAGGTCATCCGCAAGGGGGTCCGCCGGCATCCGGCATACCTGCGCTTCGTGCAGGGGTCGCGCACGGGGTTCGGCGTGGGCTGGACGATGGACTCGCTGGTGCTGGCCAGCCCCTACGCGTACGCGTTCGGCGGCTTCATCGCGCTGCCCGCGGCCATCTGGTTCGGCATGGGCGGCATCCTCACGTCCGTCTTCAACACCGTCTCCAAGCGCTTCAAGCGCGAACCCGCGCCCGGAGAGGCGGTGCTGCCGGAGGACATGAGCACCATGTCCCTGGTGGGCGGCGGCCTCATCGCGGGCGAGTCGCTCTTCTACCTCTTCGTCGGCCTCGCCGGCCTGCTGGCCCTGTTGGGCTGATGCACCGTGTCCCGGCGCACGGCTTGACTTTCCGTGCGCTCGGGAGCACTTGTTGTCCCGTGAGCCTCGTCATCAACACCACCGCGACCCAGACCACCACCACCGCTTCGGCGGGCGTGGGTTCTGTGCGCGTGTCGGTGGCCTGACGAGCGCACGGTTTCCCGCCCCGCCGAGTTCCGGCCGGGGCGACCGTGCAACCTCACACGCCCCGTGTCCGGCCCCGGCTGCTTCATCCCGACCGACACACGGAGACGACAATGCTTGATGAACACGACCACCGCGCGCTGGGCCAGCGCCTGGACCTCTTCCACCTGCAGGAGGAGGCCCCGGGCATGGTGTTCTGGCACCCGCGCGGACTGATGCTGTACCGGCTCCTGGAAGACCACGTCCGCCTGCGCATGCGCGAGGAGGGCTACCGCGAAGTCCGTACGCCGCAGCTGTGCTCCCAGCCACTGTGGGAGCAGAGCGGCCACTGGGAGAACTTCCGCGAGAACATGTTCTGCCTCCCGGAAGGCGACCGGCACCTGGCGCTCAAGCCGGTGAGCTGCCCCGGCCACATCCAGCTGGTGCAGCGCATGGCGCCCAGCCACCGCGACCTGCCCCTGCGCCTGGGGGAGTTCGGGCTGGTGCACCGCAGCGAGCCCAGCGGCGCACTGCACGGGCTGTTCCGCCTGCGCCAGTTCACGCAGGACGACGGCCACATCTTCTGCGCGGCGGAGCAGGTGGAGGCGGAGGTGGTCCGCTTCGTGCGCTCGCTCAAGGCGTTCTACGCGGGCTTCGGCTTCGACGACGTGCAGGTGGCCTTCTCCAGCCGTCCGGCGATGCGCGCCGGCAGTGACGCGCTGTGGGACCAGGCGGAGGCATGGCTCCAGTCCGCGGCGAAGCAGGCGGGCCTCCAGTTCGAGGACCAGCCCGGCCAGGGCGCCTTCTACGGGCCCAAGCTGGAGTTCGTGCTGAAGGACCGGCTGGGCCGCGCGTGGCAGTGCGGGACGATCCAGTTGGACCTGGTGCTGCCGGAGCGCTTCGACCTGCACTACGTCGGCGCGTCCGGAGAGCGCCTGCGCCCGGTGATGCTTCACCGGGCGCTGTTCGGCAGCCTGGAGCGCTTCATCGGCATGCTGCTGGAGCACCACGGGGGCGCGCTGCCCGCGTGGCTCGCACCGGAGCAGGTGGTGGTGGCCTCCGTGGGCGCGGGGGCCGCCGACTACGCGGAGGCGCTGGCGGCGCGGCTGCGGCTGGCCGGCTGCCGCGCGCGAGCGGACGTGCGGGACGAGTCGCTATCCAAGAAGGTCCTGGGCTCGCACGAGGACGGCGTGCCGTTCCTCGCGGTGGTGGGAGGCCGCGAGGTGGAGTCGAAGGGCGTCCGCCTGCGCCAGCGCGATGGCTCGCAGCGAGACCTGCCGTGGGATGACGCCGTGGCGTGGCTGTCCGCCGCGTGCCAGCCGGCCGTGGCGGGCTGAGCGTCAGGACGAGAGGCAACGACCCGGCGTTTCCTTCCCTCGCGAAGGGAGCGCCGGGCCCTCTGGAGTTTCAGGAATAGAGGCTCAGGTGTTCCAGCGGCTCACCGGGCCGCAGCAGCGTGAGCGGCTCGGAGGCAACGTCGTCCAGGCGCAGGAGACCGACGGCGTGATGTTCGGCGTCCACGACGACCAGGCGGCTCACGTGGTGCTCTTCCATCAGGCGCTCTCCGGCCTCCAGGGGCGCGTCCTCCGGACAGGTGACGAGCGGCGCGGACATCGCCTCGCGTACGGTGGTGATGTCGGGGTCATGACCGTGAACGGTGGAGCACAGGGAGAGTTCCGAGTCTGTGAGCAGGCCCACCAGCCGGCCGTGATCCGTGACGGGCAAGGCCCCCAGACTCGAGGCTTCCAGCCGTTCGGTGGCGGAGCGCAGACATTCGTCCGCGTCGATGGTCTTCACGTCCCGGGTCATCAGTTCCGAAATCCGCATCGACATGCCTCCTGGTGGGCGGGCGTGACGCCCCGAGGAAGTACAACTGGTGGACCGCTCCCTTCGCCGCACGCGTGGAGGCCCGCTGGGACGCGAGGTGTGTCTCCCGGTGAGCAGGCCCCTGCCTGCCTCCCTGGTGTAGGGTGCGACGGAATGGCCGGCGGTGCATCCAAGGCCGTGCTCCGGGCTTCAGGGCCCGAAACGTGGAGGAGGACCCATGGCGGACAAGCTCAACCTTTCCAACGAAGAGTGGCGCAAGCGCCTCACCCCCGAGGAGTTCCAGGTGCTGCGCCAGCACGGCACCGAGTACCCGGGGTCAGGCTGTTTCCTCGGCACCAAGACACCGGGCACCTATGTTTGCGCGGGCTGCAACAACCCGCTGTTCAAGTCCGGCACGAAGTTCGAGTCCGGCACCGGCTGGCCGTCCTTCACCCAGACGCTGTCGGAGGACTCCGTGACGGAGATCCGCGACGTATCGCACGGGATGATCCGCACCGAAGTCCGCTGCGCGCGCTGCGACGGCCACCTGGGCCACGTGTTCCCGGACGGCCCGCCGCCCACGGGGCTGCGCTACTGCATGAACTCCGTGGCAATGAAGCACGTCCCCGAAGGAAGCCCCATCGAGCTGGTCCGGGCCTGAGCAGGTCGCAAGAAGTTCGGCGCCCCATCCGGCGCCGAAGCCCGGCTGGGCAGAGGCGTGCGAACTCAACCGGCGCTCACGAAGCAGGAAGTCCAAGGGAATGGGCAATGAAGCGCCACAGGCGCGCTGCCCACCTGCCCAGCGGGCGCTGAGCGCCGTGAAGCGGTCCGCCCTCCTTGCACACCGCCCCGCGGGTGTGTCCGCGGGAGCCGGTGGGTGGGACCTCAAACTGGAGGCCACCGTCCGGAGACGGAGCGTCCCACCGTGTCCGACAGTCGGACACGGTGCCCAAGGTGGCGCCCGTCACGTCTCCCCCAGCGCTTGCTCCACCGGGCTCGCAGGAGACGGCCCCCGGAGTAGCTGGGCATCTCGGCACCTCGATGTCCGACTCCCTGGGAAGGGCCTGCCCATGAGGACCCGGGGCAATTCCGAGCTCACTGGTCTCCTCGGCAGCTGGCGCGACACGGCCGAGTCCACGCTCCTCAACGCAAGAAAGTGCCTCTCGAGCATCGTCCTGCGCGGTGGCGGCTACGAGGTCGCAGAGGCCACGCGACTCAACGCAGGGAAGTGCCTCGGGCGCATCGTCCTGCCCGGAGACCGACGCGGAGTCGCCTGGGTCACCCGTCTCAATACAGGGACCTGCCTCGGAGGCATTGCCCGACACGGTGGCTGAGGAGGGGGCGCCGAGGAGGCACTCCTGAGCGTGAGGCGCCTCGGGAGACACATGCTCCTGAGGACGTGGCGCGAATTGGTCGAGCACCCGCTCATCACAGGCCTTCAGCAGTGCCGGCAGCTGATGCTGGAGTGCCTGCACGTCGCGCTCTTGCAGGGCATTCTGCGCGCAGATGGCCCACTGGCGCAGCGACTCACCGCCCATGAAAGGCAGCAGCCGGGCCGAAATGCCCCGGAAGGCCCGCTGAAGCGATTGGATGAGGAGCAGGTGCCCGGGCCGTGCAACCGTCTGGGCCGCCTGCCGCAGCAACTCGAATTCCAACTGCGCGCAACGCTCCCCAGGATTCCAGCGGGCCTCGTCCCAGAGCTGGAAGCAGATGTCCTCCAGCGGCCCCATTTCCATGACGGAGGCATTCGCGCAGCAGTCGGCCAGGAGCTCCACCAGCACCTGCCGCCTGAGGCTGAAGAAGCCCTCCAGAAGCCGCCTGCACGCCTCGGAGCGCTCGTCATGCAGCGCCAGGCCCAGGTTCTCCAGCGTCAGCGATTCGTCCAGAGCCACTGCTCGCGCCTGTCGCCCAGAGCGCTGCACCACCAGGCCCCGCGCCGCCAGCCGCCGCAAGGCCTCACGCACCGTGCCCCGGCTCACCCCATACCAGCGAGCCATCATCCGCTCCGAGGCCAACCGCCCGTTCCTCGGCAGCCGCCCCAGCGAAATGTCCCGCTCAAGCTGCTCCTCCACGTACGCCACGAGCCCCACCCGCACCATCTCCGCCGCCCTTCTCGCCAATGCTTCGCCCATCCAACCAGAGGGGTCTGACATGGACGCAGGGGCCCACCGTCCTCGGCACTCGCCGGGCCAGCGCTCTCTCCGGCGACGGGCGGCGCGAACTGGTCCGACAGTTGGACCAGTTGGGCGACGTCGCTCCCGGCAGAGGGACGCTGTCCATGGTTCCACCTGCATGTCCATTCCAGCCCCCCGTGGCCCGTCGCTGCGTTCCGCCAAGGCGAGTGGCGTCACGGAGAATCCCGGGTCGCGGGGCTGATTGACGAACCCCTGGCGCCCCACCCGGCTTCTTGATGCAGGACGCGTCTCCCCCTCCTCTGTGAGGATGGGGACCATGCGACGACCTCCGGCCGGACTCCGGGTACTGCTCACCGCACTCTTGTTGGGCGGTGTTTCCCAGGGGGCGCCGCCCCCGAAGGCCGCGCCGCCCCCGGTAACGTGGCTCTACCAGGACCGGCTGGCCTCGCCCTGGGAGGACCTGACGTGGGCTGGCGCGCATGTGATGAGCGCCACCGTTCCAGGGGCTTCGGGCGGCCATGCCATCTCCGTGACGCTGGGGCCGTGGGAGGCGCTATACTTCGGCCACCCGGGCTTCGATGTGTCACCGGAGGACACGCTGGTGCTGAAGGTGCACGGCGGGAAGGACGGCGCGAACGCGGCGGTGCGCGCGCGTGTCGTCATCGGGTCCGAGCAGCCCGTGGGCGTGCCCCTGGGCCCCACCTGCGCGGGCGGCACCATCCCAGCCAGCAAGTGGACGACGTGCCGCGTACCGCTGGCGAAGCTGCTGCCCGAAGGCCGCACGCGCATCACCGGCCTGTGGCTCCAGGAGGACGGCGGCAGGACGCTGCCGCCGATCTTCTTCGACGACATCGGCATCGAGCAGGGCCCCCGGTTGGTGAGCCTCACGCTGGACACGCCCGCGGTCTTCCTGACTCCGGGCGCGACGCATGCCTTCCGCGCCACCGTGACGAATAGCAAAGACCCGGCGGTGGCCTGGAGCGTGGAGCCCGGAAACGAGCGGGGCACCATCAGTGCCACTGGCGTCTACACCGCGCCCCGCAAGCCGGGCACGTACCGGGTGATGGCCCGGAGCAAGGCGGACCCGAGCCAGCTCGCCGTGGCCAGTGTGGTGGTGGGTGCAGCCCCGGTCGCGAGCGGGCGCCCGGGACAGGGCGGCAAGTGGGTGTCGGGCTACTACACGGGCTGGAACGCGGATGAGTACCCGCCGGAGAAGGTGGACTTCAGCGCGCTCACGCACATCCTCGTAGGCCGTGTCACGCCGAAGGCGGACGGCACGCTGAGCACCAAGTTCGACAACGACCGAGGGCCGGAGATCGCCCGCACGCTGTCGAAGCGCGCGCACGCCGCGGGCCGAAAGGCGCTCATCATGGTGGGCGGATCCGGTGAGCACGACGGCTGGGTGGGCGCGGCGTCCGACGCGAACCGCGCGAAGTTCGTCCGCTCGCTGCTCAAGGCGATGGATGACTTCGGCTACGACGGGCTCGACCTGGACTGGGAGCCCGTGGAGAAGGAGGACCAGCCCAAGCTGCTGGCCCTGGTGAAGGCCCTGCGCGAGGCGCGGCCGAAGATGCTCCTCACCTTCCCCCTCCACTGGATCAACACCAACTTCCCGAACGACGCCGACCCATGGTTCGCGGATCTGGCGACGTACTTCGACCAGATGAACATGATGTCCTACGAGATGATTGGCGCGTGGGACGGTTGGAAGTCCTGGCACACGTCCGCCCTCAGGGGCGAACAGGGGCTGCACCCCACGTCCATCGCGTCCAGCCTGGAGCTGTGGGTGAAGGCGGGCATCCCCAAGGCGAAGCTGGGCATTGGCATCCCCTTCTATGGCCTCGCGTGGCGCCACATCACCGGCCCGTACCAGCCCTTCACGAACTGGTCTGACTACGTGGGCGGGGACAACTCGTTCACCTACAAGAAGATCCTCCGCTATTCGAAGCAGGGGAAGTACCAGTGGGACGAGAAGGCCCAGGCCAGCTACGTGACGTTCGCTCCGGACAAGCTCGTGGAGGACGGCACGGTGACGTGGATCTCCTACGACAGCCCGCAGGCCATCGCCGCAAAGGCCGCCTTCGTGAAGCAGGAGGGCTACGGCGGCACCATCCTCTGGACGCTCAACCAGGGGTGCATCGACCCGGAGACGGGTGCCAACCCGCTGCTGGACGCGGTGAAGGCGGCCTTCCTCCCGTAGCAGGAAGGAAGGCCCCGCTCCGCCGCATCCGCGTCAGCCCAGGGTGACGCGCGCGTTGCGGAACATGCGCATCCAGGGGCCGTCCTCGCCCCACTCCGCCGGATGCCAGGAGTGCTGCACGGTGCGGTGCACGCGCTCCGGGTGCGGCATGGTGATGGTGAAGCGCCCGTCCTTCGTGGTGAGCCCCGCGATGCCGTGCGGCGAGCCGTTGGGATTGGCCGGGTACTTCGCCGCCACCTGCCCCCGGTTGTCCACCCAGCGCGTCGTCACCAGCCCGGAGGCGTTGAAGCGCGCGGCGGCCTCCGCGTTGGCGAACTCCGCCCGTCCCTCGCCGTGCGACACGACGATGAGCATGCGGCTGCCCTCCATGCCCTTGTAGAAGAGGGACGGCGACGGGGAGATCTCCACGGTGCCCAAGCGGGCCTCGAACTGCTCGGACGCGTTGCGCACGAAGCGCGGCCACCCGTCCGCGCCGGGGATGAGCTCGCGCAGCTGCGCGAACATCTGGCAGCCGTTGCACGCGCCCAGCCCGAAGCTGTCCGGCCGCGCGAAGAACTCCGAGAAGGCGTCACGCGTGCGCGGGTTGAAGAGGATGGACTTGGCCCATCCGCCGCCCGCGCCCAGCACGTCGCCGTAGCTGAAGCCGCCGCACGCCATCACGCCGTGGAAGTCCTTCAGCGACACGCGGCCCGACAGCAGGTCGCTCATGTGCACGTCCACCGCGGTGAAGCCCGCGCGCGTGAATGCCGCCGCCATCTCCTGCTGGCTGTTGACGCCCTGCTCGCGCAGCACCGCCACGCGAGGCCGGGCCCCCTTCGCGATGTACGGCGCCGCCACGTCCACCTTCGGGTCGAACGTGAGCACCGGCGACAGGCCCGGGTCCTGCGCATCGCACTTCGCGGCGTACTCCTCCTCCGCGCAGGTGGGGTTGTCGCGCAGCTTCTGGATTTCGTAGCTCACGCGCGACCAGGTGCGCTTGAGCGCCACCGTCTCTTCCGCGAGCAGCTCCCGCGCGCCGTGCCGCACGCGCACCACCTGCGCGGGCGTGGGCCGCCCCAGCTCGTGGACGTGCGCGCCCAGACCGTGGCGGGTGAGGACTTCCCGCACGCGCGCCACGTCGGCCGCGCGCACCTGCACCACCGCGCCCAGCTCCTCGTTGAAGAGGGCCGCCACGGCGTCACCGCCCAGCGGCGACAGGTCCACGTCCAGGCCGCAGTGGCCCGCGAAGGCCATCTCCGCGAGCGTGGCCCAGAGGCCGCCGTCGGAGCGGTCGTGGTACGCGAGCAGCACGCCCGCCGCGTGGAGTTCCTGCACCGCGATGAAGAAGCCCTTCAGCGCCGCCGGGTCGTCCACGTCCGGGCACTCCGGGCCCACTTGCTGCTGCACCTGCGCCAGCACGGAAGCCGCCAGCCGCTGCCGGCCCTTCGCCACGTCCAGTAGCAAGAGGCGCGTGTCCCCCGCCACGTCCACCGGCTGCGGCGTCAGCGTGACGCGCGCGTCCAGCACCGGCGCGAACGCGGTGATGATGAGCGACAGGGGCGCCGTCACCGACTTCTTCTGGCCGTCCTCCTGCCACTGCGTGCGCATGGACATGGAGTCCTTGCCCACCGGGATGGCGATGCCCAGCGCGGGGCACAGCTCCATGCCCACCGCGTGCACGGCCGCGTAGAGGTTCGCGTCCTCGCCGGGGCTGCCCGCCGCCGCCATCCAGTTGGCGGACAGCTTCACGTCCGACAGCTTCGCGATGCGCGCCGCCGCCAGGTTGGTGAGCGCCTCGCCCACCGCCATCCGCGCGGAAGCGGCCGCGTCCACCAGCGCCACCGGCGTGCGCTCGCCCAGCGCCATGGCCTCGCCCGTGTCGGACATCAGCGAGGACAGCGTCACCGCGCAGTCCGCCACCGGCACCTGCCACGGGCCCACCATCTGATCCCTTGCGGTGTGGCCGCCCACGGAGCGGTCGCCAATGGTGATGAGGAACGACTTGTCCGCCACCGTCGGGTGCGACAGCACCGCGTGCGCCACGGCCTTCAAGTCGGAAGGCACGCTCAGCGGCGCGTGCTTCAGCGGGCGCGACACGCCCTCGCGGTGCATGCGCGGCGCCTTGCCGAAGAGGACGTCCATGGGCAGCGCGATGGGGGTGTCCCCCAGCGTCCTGTCGGTCAGCGTGAGCACCTGCTCCGCGGTGGCCTCGCCCAGGACGGCGAAGGGGGCGCGCTCGCGCTCGCACAGGGCGGCGAAGCGCGGCAGGTCCTCTGGTGCCACGCCCAGCACGTAGCGCTCCTGCGCCTCGTTGCACCAGATCTCCACCGGAGCCATGCCCGGCTCGTCGTTGGGCACCTCGCGCAGTTCCAGCCGGCCGCCCAGCCCGTTGTCGTGCGCCAATTCCGGCAGCGCGTTGGACAGGCCGCCCGCGCCCACGTCGTGGATGGAGCGCACGGGGTTCTTGTCTCCCAGCATCCAGCACTGGTCGATGACCTCCTGGCAGCGGCGCTCCATCTCCGCGTTGTCACGCTGCACGGAGGCGAAGTCGAGGTCCGCCGCGCTCGCGCCCTGCGCCATGGACGACGCCGCGCCGCCGCCCAGGCCAATGAGCATCGCCGGGCCGCCCAGCACGATGAGCTTGTCGCCCGCGCGCAGCGGCGCCTTCTTCACGTGGTCCGCGCGGATGTTGCCCAGGCCGCCCGCCAGCATGATGGGCTTGTGGTAGCCGCGCACCTCCACGCCCTCCGGCGTGCGCACCTGCTGCTCGAAGCTGCGGAAGTAGCCGGTGAGGTTGGGCCGGCCGAACTCGTTGTTGAACGCCGCGCCGCCCAGCGGGCCGTCCACCATGATGTCCAGCGCGGACACGATGCGGTCCGGCTTGCCGTAGGGCGCCTCCCACGGCCGCGCGAAGTCCGGCAGGCGCAGGTGGCTGACGGAGAAGCCCGTGAGCCCCGCCTTCGGCTTCGCGCCGCGCCCGGTGGCGCCCTCGTCGCGAATCTCACCGCCCGCGCCCGTGGCGGCGCCCGGGTACGGGGAGATGGCGGTGGGATGGTTGTGCGTCTCCACCTTCATCATGATGTGGGCCGGCTCGCGCACGGTGCCCCACTCGCGCGCCTCGCCCTGCGGGAAGAAGCGCTCCACCTCGAAGCCCTCGATGACGGCGGCGTTGTCCTTGTACGCGGACAGCACGCCGCCCGGGCTCTGGGCGAAGGTGTTCTTGATGGCCTGGAACAGCGAGCGCTCGCGAGGCTTGCCATCCACCGTCCACGACGCGTTGAAGATTTTATGGCGGCAGTGCTCGCTGTTGGCCTGCGCGAACATCATCAACTCGACGTCGGTGGGATTGCGCTTGAGCTCCGTGAAGCGCTCCACCAGGTAGTCGATTTCGTCCTCCGCCAGCGCCAGGCCCAGCTCGCCGTTGGCCCGCACCAGGGCCGCGCGGCCGCCGCCCAGCACGTCCACGCGCGTGAGCGGCCGGGGCGCGTCCGTGCGGAAGAGGACCTCCGCGTCCTCCAGCCGGGGCAGCACCGCCTGCGTCATGCGGTCGTGCAGCACCGCCTGCACCCCTTCCGCCTCGTTCGCGTCCAGCGGCCGGCCGCCGGGGCCGGTGAGGAAGAACGCGATGCCGCGCTCCATGCGGCGCACCTGCGTGAGGCCGCAGTGGTGCGCGATGTCCGTCGCCTTGGAGGCCCAGGGCGACACCGTGCCCGGGCGCGGCACGACCAGCAGCAGCGTGCCGGTGCGCTCGCGCTTCGCCGTGTGCGGGCCGTACTCCAGCAGGCGCCCCAGCCGCTGCGCCTCGTCCTCGGTCAGCGGCGCCGACGTGTCCGCGAAGTGCACGAACTCCGAGTAGAGGGTGGCCACCGTAGGCACCCGCTCCCGGCAACGGACGAGCAGCTTGGCGAGCCTGAATTCGGAGAGGGCCGGAGCCCCGCGCAGCGTGAGCATGAAGGTCCTTGCGAACGGGTGACGGGAGGTAACAGCGGGGCCGTCCTTATCACCGCGCCCCGCGTCACAACGCCCGGAGTTCATGCCCGGACGCCCGCACAGCACCCAGGTGGGTGAACCGCCGCCGACGTGTGCCCTCCTCCGTCCCCGGCCTTCCTCCCAACACTCCCAGTCCTCCAGGAATTCACCTGGCAGTCAGTGCTCCATGCTTTGCTCGCCAGGCTTCAAATTCTCGTTTTGTCACACTGGGGGCATCTCCATGACGCGCAAGACACGCTGGCTCCTCGCCGGCCTGACGTTCACGCTGTCCGCCTGTGGCGCGGGAGGTCCCGACGCCGAGGCGCCTTCATCTCCAGCGGAGGCCCGCATGGGCGACCTGCAGGCGGCGCTGGGCGCGCTGCCCGGGGCGGAGGTGACGGGGGTCCACGAGGATGGCGTCCCCCAGTTCATCCGGGGTGCCCTGGGCACGGCGGGCCGTCCCATCCCGGGTGCCAGCGCCTGGCAGGCGCACGCGCTGCTGGAGCCCACCCTGCTGCGCGTGCTGCCCGCCTTCCGGCTGACGGCAAAGGACGTGGTGCCCCAGCGCATCCAGCGGGACGAACTGGGTCACACGCACCTGCGCTACGCGCAGACCAAGGCCGGCCTGCCGGTGGTGAACGAGGAGCTCGTCGTCCACGTGGCCGCGCAGGGCCAGGTGTACGCGGTGAACAGCACCGCGCGCGACGGCGAGCCCCTGCCGGCCCCCGCGCGCATCAGCCCGGAGGCCGCGAGCGAGGCGGCGCTGGCGGCGTCCTCCGGCGGCATCGCGGAGTCGGTCCGTGAGGTGTTCGTCCGCCCGGCCCCGGAAGCGGCCCTGGTCCGCGCCTTCGAGGTGGTGGTGTCCGGCCAGCACGAGGACGGCCTGCCGCTGCGCGACCGCGTCTACGTGAGCGCGGCGGACGGCCAGGAGGTGCTGCGCACGCCGGAAATCCACACCGCGCGCAATCGCAAGGTCTGTTCGGTGGGTGGCACGTCCAATGGCTGGTGCCGGCTGGAGGGCCAGCTGCCCACGGGCGACACGGGCATCGACAAGACGTACGACAACCTGGGCCTCTTCTACGACTGCTTCCAGCAGAACTTCGGCCGCGACTCGTACAACGGCACGGGAGGCCAGCTGCTGGCGCAGGTGCACTACGGCACCAACTTCCCGAACGCGTACTTCGACGGCGCGAAGCTGGTGTGCGGCGACGGCAGCCTGCCCCAGTTCGGGCCGCCGTGCGGGGACCCGGACATCGTCGTGCACGAGTACACGCACGCTGTCACGGACAGCACGTCCGACCTCGTCTACAGCGGCCAGTCCGGCGCGCTGAACGAGTCCCTGTCGGACATCTTCGCCGCCACCTGTACCAGCTGGGCCACCGGCACCTGGAGCACCGCCGCGTCCGTCTGGCAGATGGGTGAGACGGTCTGGACGCCGAGCACGCCCGGGGATGCCCTGCGCTACATGAACGACCCCGCGCTGGATGGCGCCTCGCTGGATTACGCCCCGGATGTGAACAGCGCCACGGACGTCCACTACGGCTCCGGCGTGCCCAACCTGGCGTTCAAGCTGCTGTCCACCGGCGGCGTGCACCCGCGCGGCAAGACGACCGTGAACGTGCCGGCCATCGGCGTGCAGGCCGCGGCCCGCATCTTCTATTACGCCAACGCCAACCTCTTCACCGCCACCACCACCCTCGCCGCGGCGAAGACGGCGACACGGCAGGCGGCGGTGAACCTGGGCTACAGCACCGCCATCCAGAACGCGGTGGACGCGGCGTGGGACGCGGTGGGCGTGGGCGTGGTGACTCCGCCGCCCACCTGCACGCTGCTGCCCAACAACACCACGGTGTCCCTGCTCTCCGGCGCGGCTTCGTCGAAGCAGTACTACTGCTTCGACGTGCCCGCGAGCACCGCCTCCACGGTGTCCATCTCCAGCGGCACCGGGGACGTGGACCTCTACACGCGCTTCGGCGCGGCGCCCACCACGACGACCTACAACTGCCGTCCCTACCTGGGAGGCAACAACGAGACGTGCAACCTGGCGGCGCAGTCCACCGCCGGCCGTCAGTGGATCATGCTCCAGGGCTTCAGCGCCTACAGCGGCGTGAGCCTGTCCGTGCACTACTGACGCACCTGGCTGCCTGCCCTCCGTCGCGCGCACGCGCGGTGAGGGTGGGCACCTGGGGGCTGGTCTCCTTCGGGGCCCTGGGCGAAGAATGCGCGCCCGGGGCCGCTTCGGGCCCCCGGCAAGGCAGAGGGCCATGAGGGACGAGCGCGTCATCTTCAGCAGCAGCGTGGACAGCCTGTATCGCAAGGTGCTGGCGCCGTCCCTGACGCCGGAGCTGCTGGACCGGCTGCGCGCGCGCGGCCTCAACCTCCACGCCCCGCTGCTCGCCGCGTACCCGCTGGCCGTCTGGGTGGAGTGCCTGGAGGACACGGCCCGAACGCTCCACCCGGACCGTCCCGTGGAGGACGGCCGGCGCATGCTGGGCCGGCGCATGGTGGAGGGCTACGCGCAGACGCTGGTGGGCGGCGCCGTCCTCACGCTGGCCCGCGTGGTGGGCCCCATGCGCTCGCTCGAGCGGATGCAGCACAACTTCCGCAGCGGCAACAACTACACGGAGACGCGCCTCACCGTGCTGGGCCCGTCCCAGGCGGACCTCTGGTTCAACGAGCCGCAGGCGCTGGAGGGCTTCGTGGACGGCGTGCTGGAAGAAGGGATGTTGCGCGTGGGAGTGCAGAAGTTCACCCTGAACCGCACCCGCCACTCGCCCGAGTCCGCCACCTACCACCTGGACTGGGCCGACCGCGCCTCCTGACACCGGCTCCCATGTCTTCCATCCTCTCGACGCTGCCCGCCCTCTACCAGGACCTCCTCCCGGCCTTCTTCCGCAAGGAGGCGCCCACGGAAACGAAGGCCACCTGCTCCAACTGCGCCATGAGCCGCGCCTCCGCGCAGGCCACGGTGGAGTCCGTGGACGGAGCGGAGCACCTGTTCCGGCCGGACACCAAGTGCTGCACGTACTACCCGCGGCTGCCCAACTACCTCGTGGGCGCGCTGCTGTCGGATGACTCGCCCCAGATGGCGGAGGGGCGCCGGCGCATCGAGGCGAAGATTGAGAGCCGCATCGGCGTGAGCCCCCAGTGGGTGAAGCCGCCGGCGAAGTTCAACCACCTGTACAAGAACGCGCACCAGTTCTTCGGCCGGGCGTCGTCACTGCGCTGCCCGTACTACGCGCTGGAGTCCGGCGGCTGCACCATCTGGGCGTATCGCGAGTCGGTCTGCTCCACGTTCTTCTGCAAGTACGTGGCGGGGCGGGACGGCCAGCGCTTCTGGATGTCGCTCAAGACGTACCTGACGCTGGCGGAGTTCCAGCTGTCGCGCCACGCGCTGCTGCAGCTCATGCCGGAGTTCCTCCTGGACGGGCGCGACAAGGCGGAGGTGGCCACCGCGCCCCTGTCCGTGGAGGACCTGGACGACGCGGCGCCCCCGCCCAAGGCGTACGCCGCGCTCTGGAAGGGGTACGCCGGGATGGAGAAGGACTTCTACCGCGCCTGCTACGACGCCGTGCGCGCCGTGTCCCGCGACGGGCTGGAGCGGCTGCTGGGGCTGGACGGCATCATCGAGCAGAAGGTGCTGGAGAAGCTGCACTCCCAGGCCACGGCGCCCACGCTGCCGCGCGTGCTGCGCTTCAACCCGGACGCGACGGTGAAGTGGCTGCCGGACGGCAGCGTCGCGCTGGGCTCGTACAGCGAATACGACGCGGTGGCGCTGCCCGGTGAGGCGTATGCGCTGCTGGTGGAGTTCACCGGCCAGAAGCCCGTGGAGGCCGTGCGCCAGCACCTGCGCGACCACAAGCAGGCGGACCTGGATCCGGACATCCTCCTGGAGCTGCACCGGCACCGCATCCTCATCGAGCCCTGAGCGCGGGCCCGGCGCCGGACGCAAGTCAGAGCTGGCCCGCGAAGGCGCCCACGTCGCGCAGCCAGCGGGCGATCTTCTGGGTGCGCTCCCACGCGGGCTCGGCGGCGACCAGGTGCTCCGCCAGCCACGCACTGAAGGCCGGGTCGCCCGCGCGCAGCCATGCGGAGGACTCGGCCAGCTCCCCGGCGGCGGCCTCCCACGCGCGGCGCACCGCGCTGGCCACGGCCATCAGCTCCGCGATGCAGCGGGTGAAGACCTCCATGCCCACCGTGACCTCGTTGGCGCTGTCGCCGCAGGACAGGGCCAGCGCGCGCAGGTGGCCCAGGTCCTTGAGCAGGCCGTGCTCCAGCGCGGCGGCGGTGCCCAGCCGGGCCTGGGCGGCGCGCTGCAGCAGCTCCACGTCCTCGCAGAGCTGGCGCCACGCCACGTCGTCGCCCATGGGGAAGTCACCCCGGCGGCGCAGGCGCACGCCCACGGCCTGCCAGAGATTGCAGAAGACGAGCACCTCCTCCACGCTGCGGCGCACGTGCGGCGGGATGTGGTCCAGGAAGTCCACCACGCACGCGCGGGCCTCGCGGACGAAGGCGTCGCCCTTCGGCGAGGCATCCACGACGCCGCGCGCCAGCTGGAGCACGCGCCAGGCCCACTGGAGGGCGCGCTCGGAGGTGGTGAAGAGGACCTCCAGGCCGGTGCCCAGGGCGCCCGCGGCGTAGCTGGTGTCGGCGGTCGTCGGGGAGGGGATGGAGGGCAGGCCGGGGGCCTCGGCGCGCGCGCCGGTCGTACGCGGAGACGGTGTCTCCACGTCCTCGCTGTCGGTGCCGGGCCCGTGCGGCCCCGGCGCCGTGTGCTCACGCACCATGCGCGCTTCATCCTCCTTCGCCGGCGGAAGCTCCGTCCTTCCGAATATCGCACGCCACCTGTCGCCTCCAGACCTGGATGCGGGGACGTGCGATGCACCACAAGGCGCCCCTCCCTGAAGCCAGGATGGGCGCCTTGCGATGTCCGGCACTGCGCAACCAGGACGCTCAGTGCAGGGTCGGATTCTTCTTCAGTGCACTGAGCCGCGCGTGCGTCTGCTTCTGCGAGGGCAGCAGCTGCTGACGCACGAAGGTGCGCGCCTCGCCGTGAAGCTTGTCCACATCCCGCGTGTAGTCCTTCAGGCCGTGGTCCTCGCCCTCCTCCAGCGCGTCGATGGCCCGCTTCTCCCCCAGCAGGTCCGCGCCAGCCTGGACGGCCTTGGCGAAGAGGCCCCACGGGCCGGAGCCCTGCGCGGGCTTCCCACCCAGCTTCTCGATGCGCTCCGTGAGCGCCTCGACGCGCTTCTCGTGGTCATGGAGGCAGGCCTCCACCTCCGTCCGGGCGACCTCGGTCTCGATGTGCTTCGACGCGAGCCGGTAGGTCTCCACGGCGGAGATCTCACCCCGCAGGAAGGAGTTCAGCGTCTCGAGTTCGGCGGCGGCATTGGCCATGACGGCATCTCCTTGATTCGGATGGGTTGAAATCGTCTGGCGCAAAAGGTGGTGTGCCTTCCCGGCCCGGCAATGAGGGCCCCTCTGCTCGCCCGGTCGGCAGGCGTCCGGAACGGCGCCGCCGCGACGGCGGCCGTGGCAGACTCACCCGCGGCATGTGGAACTGGGTTCACCAGCTGGCGGAGTGGGCACGGGAGGAGACGCCGTTCGCCGTCGTGACGGTGACGGAGTGCAAGGGCAGCACGCCCGCGTCCCCCGGCGCGAAGCTGCTGGTGCGCGCGGACGGCACCTTCCACGGCACCATTGGCGGCGGCCACCTGGAGCAGCTCGTGCTTCAGGATGCCCGCGCCTGTCTGGCCAGGGGCGAGGCGCGCACGTTCCGCCATCCGTTGGGCGCGAAGCTGGGCCAGTGCTGTGGAGGGGTCGTGGACGTCTTCGTCGAGCCCGTCAACCACGGGCCCCAGCTGTACCTCTTCGGCGCCGGCCACGTGGGCCAGGCGCTGTGCCGCATCCTGGAGGGCACCCCGTTCCGCGTGCACCTGGTGGACGAGCGCGCCGAGTGGGTCCAGTCCCCGCAGGTGCCCGCTGGCGTGGTCCGCCACGAGGAGCCCTGGGACGACTTCGCGTCGCGCGCGGTCTGGGATGAAGCGCGCACCTACGTGGCGGTGATGACGCACCGGCACGACGTGGACCAGGACATCATCGCCTTCGCCATCCAGAAGCCGGCCCGCTACATCGGCCTCATCGGCAGCGACACGAAGTGGGCCCGCTTCCGGCAGCGGCTGGAGGCGAAGGGGGTGCCCGCCGGGCAGGTGGGCCGCGTCCAGTGCCCCATGGGGCTGCCCATCGGCGGAAAGTCACCGCAGGAGGTGGCCGTCAGCATCGCCGCCGGGCTGCTCCAGCTCCACCATGGGCTGGCCCCGGGACTGACCCAGGAGGCAGGCGCTCAGCCGCCGCCCGCGCCCCTGCTATCCTCCGGGGAATGAGCACCCCCTTCGAGTTCCGGCTCAACGGACAGACCGTCCAGGTCGACGACGCGTCGTCCAACACCACCCTGCTGGACCACCTGCGCGCGCGCGGGCTGACGGGCACGAAGCAGGGCTGCGCCGAGGGCGACTGCGGCGCGTGCACCGTGGCGATGGTGGACCGGGACGTGAACGGCCAGAAGACCCTGCGCGCGTTCAACAGCTGCATCGCGCTGCTCCCCATGGTGGCCGGGCGCGAGCTCGTCACCGTGGAGGGCGTGGGCAGCCGCGCCGCGCCCCACCCCGTGCAGCAGGCGATGGTGAAGCACTACGGCTCGCAGTGCGGCTTCTGCACGCCGGGCTTCGTCGTCTCCATGGTGGAGGCGTACTGCCGCAAGGACGCGGGCTCGCCGGAGGCCGTGGCGGATCAGCTCTGCGGCAACATCTGCCGCTGCACCGGCTACCGCCCCATCCGCGACGCGATGATGGACGCGCTCGCCACCCGCGACGCGAAGGGTGGAGGCCCCGGCATCCCTGGTGTCTCGCTGGAAGGGCCGCCCTCCCCCACGCCGCCCCTGCGCTACGAGGCGCGCGACGGCCTGTTCCTGCGCCCCACCACCTGGGAGGACCTGCTCGCGCTGCGCGCCCTGCACCCGGAGGCGATGCTCGTGGCCGGCGCCACGGAGCTGGGCGTGGACATCACCAAGAAGTCCCTCCGCTATCCGTTCCTCATCTCCACGGAGGGCGTGGAGTCCCTGCGCGCCATCCGCCGCGAGGAGGACGGCTGGTACGTGGGCGGCGCCG
Source organism: Corallococcus exercitus (assembly GCF_003611585.1). Lineage (GTDB taxonomy): Bacteria > Myxococcota > Myxococcia > Myxococcales > Myxococcaceae > Corallococcus > Corallococcus exercitus. The sequence continues at coordinate 19,226 of NZ_RAVW01000099.1, forward strand.
CGTCGCTGGTGGACGTGGAGGACGCGCTGGGCCACGAGGTGCCAGAGCTGGCGAAGATGCTCAACGTCTTCGCCTCGCGGCAGATCCGCCACCGCGCCACGCTCGCGGGCAACCTGGTGACGGCGTCGCCCATCGGGGACACGGCGCCGGTGCTGCTCGCGCTGGACGCGCGGCTGGTGCTCGCGTCCGTGCGTGGCGAGCGGATCGTGGCGCTGTCGGACTTCTTCCTCGCGTACCGCAAGACGGCGCTCCAGCCGGACGAGGTCGTCCGCTTCGTCGTCATCCCCCACGCCCCGGCGAAGGACAGCGGCCTCACGCGCCACTCGGACAGCTTCAAGGTGTCCAAGCGCCGCGAGCTGGACATCAGCATCGTCGCGGCGGGCTTCTGCATCGAGACGGACGCGCTGGGGCTCGTGCGCACCGCGCGGCTGGGCTACGGCGGTGTCGCGGCCACTCCGGCGCGCGCGAAGCAGACGGAAGCCCTGCTCCTGGGCCACCCGTGGAACGCGGAGGCCGTGGCCCGCGTGCGCGCCACGCTGGAGCGCGAGTTCACGCCGCTCACCGACCTGCGCGGCAGCGCGGACTACCGGCGCGGGCTGGTGGTGTCGCTGCTGGAGAAGTTCGCGTCCGGCGCGCGCAGCCCCGTGCTGGACGGCCGCCCCCGCTTCGCCCTGGGTGCTCCTGCCGCCACGGCTGACGCGGGCCGCGAACTGCGCCATGAGAGCGCGCTGGGCCACGTGACGGGCAGCGCGCAGTACGTGGACGACCTCGCGCAGCGCCGCCCCATGCTGACGGTGTGGCCGGTGCTGTCGCCGCACGCGCACGCGCGCATCCTCCGCCGCGACGCCAGCGCCGCGCTGAAGGTGCCCGGAGTGGTGAAGGTGCTGCTCGCGGAGGACATCCCGGGCATGAACGACACGGGCCCCATCCGCCACGACGAGCCGCTGCTCGCGAAGGACGAGGTCCTCTTCCACGCGCAGGTGGTGGCGCTCGTCGTCGGCGAGACGCCCGAGGCCTGCCGCGAGGGCGCCCGCCAGGTGGTGGTGGACTACGAGCCCCTGCCCGCGGTGCTCACGCTGGACGAAGCCCTCCAGCAGGGCAGCTTCCACACCGACCCGCACGTCATCCGCCGGGGCGACGTGGACAGCGCGCTCGCCTCCAGCCCGAACCGGCTGGCCGGGGTGCTGACGATGGGCGGCCAGGAGCACTTCTACCTGGAGACGCACGCGGCCTTCGCGGAGGTGGGCGAGGACGGCGACGTCACGGTGACGTCCTCCACGCAGCACCCGTCGGAGGTGCAGGCCATCATCTCGCACGTGCTGCACGTGCCGCGCAGCCGCGTGGTGGTGAAGGCGCCCCGCATGGGCGGCGGCTTCGGCGGCAAGGAGACGCAAGGCAACGCACCCGCCGCGCTGGTGGCGCTGGCGGCGGTGCACACGGGCCGGCCGGTGAAGTGGATGCTGGACCGGGACGTGGACATGGTCGTCACCGGCAAGCGCCACCCGTTCCACGCGGCCTGGGAGGTAGGCTTCGACGCCACGGGCCGGCTGCTCGCGCTCAAGGCGGACCTCACGTCCAACGGCGGCTGGTCCCTGGACCTGTCCGAGTCCATCACCGACCGCGCCCTCTTCCACCTGGACAACGGCTACTACGTGCCCTCGGTGCGCTACACGGGCCGCGTGGCGAAGACGCACCTGGTCTCCAACACCGCCTTCCGCGGCTTCGGCGGGCCACAGGGCATGCTGGTGATGGAGGACATCCTGGCCCGCATCGCGAGCACCCTGGGCCTGGCCCCGGAGGCCGTGCGCCAGCGCAACCTCTACGACGGCGTGGGCGACACCAACACCACGCACTACGGCCAGGAGCTGGAGGACAACCGGCTGCCCAAGCTGTGGAACGACCTGCTGGAGTCGTCCGACTTCGCGAAGCGCCGCGCGCAGGTGGACGCCTTCAACGCGTCCAGCCCCCGCATCAAGCGCGGGCTCGCCATCACGCCGATGAAGTTCGGCATCTCCTTCACCGCGACGTTCCTCAACCAGGCGGGCGCGCTGGTGCACGTGTACCGCGACGGCTCCGTGCTGCTGTCGCACGGCGGCACGGAGATGGGCCAGGGCCTGCACACCAAGATTCAAGGCGTGGCCATGCGCGAACTGGGCCTGCCGGCTGAAATGGTGCGCGTGGCGCAGACGGCGACGGACAAGGTGCCCAACACGTCCGCGACGGCGGCCTCCAGCGGCTCGGACCTCAACGGCGCGGCGGTGCGCGAAGCGTGCATCCAGGTGCGCGAGCGGCTGGCCCCGGTGGCCGCGCGCATGCTGGTGCAGCTGCACGGACAGGCGGTGTCGCCGGACGCGCTGGTCTTCGAGGACGGGCGCATCGCGGCGGCGTCGCGGCCGGACCAGGGGCTGCCCTTCGCGACCGTGGTGGAGGAGGCCTACCGCGACCGCGTGGGGTTGTCCGTCACCGGCTACTACCGCACGCCGGGCATCGGCTACGACCGGAGCCTGGGCCGCGGCAAGCCGTTCCTCTACTTCGCCTACGGCGCGGCGGTGAGCGAGGTGGAGGTGGACGGCGACACGGGCATGAAGCGCGTGCTGCGCTCGGACCTGCTGGAGGACGTGGGCGACTCGCTCAACCCCGGCGTGGACCGGGGTCAGGTGGAGGGCGGCTTCGTGCAGGGCATGGGGTGGCTCACCGGGGAGGAGCTGAAGTGGGACGCGAGCGGGCGGCTGCTCACGCACTCCGCCAGCACCTACGCGGTGCCCGCCTTCAGCGACGCGCCCATCGACCTGCGCGTGGCGTTCATGGAGCGCGCGGAGCAGAAGGGCGTCATCCACGGCAGCAAGGCCGTGGGCGAGCCGCCGCTGATGCTGGCCCTGTCCGTGCGGGAGGCGCTGCGCGACGCGGTGGCCGCCTTCGGAAGCCCGGGCGGTGACGTGGGGCTGCCCTCGCCCGCCACGCACGAGGCCCTCTTCCTCGCCATCCAGCAGCGCAAGGCGCGGGGAGCCGGGCTTCCAGTTCCAGACGAAACGCGCGAGGTGGCGTGAGGCGGGAGCCGGGTGCGGCAACATGCCACGGCATGCCCGCGCGGCCGGTGCGTTAGACGGGGGCACCTTCCAAGGATGACCCCCATGCGCTCCCTGCTCCGCCCCCGCCTCCTCCTGCCGCTGGCCCTCGTGGGCGCGCTCGGCTGCGGGAAGAAGGACATCGACCCGCCCTTCACGATGGCGGTGGACATCCCCGTCGCCGCCCGCGTGGGGAACGAGGCCTTCGCGTGCGGGAAGACGTACACGAACGTCGGGACGACGGGGACGACCTACGAGCCCATGGACTTCCGCGTGTACGTGCACGACGTGCGGCTGGTGACTCGGGACGGGGAGGAGGTCCCCGTGACGCTGACCGAGGACGGCACGTGGCAGCACTCGGGCGTGGTGCTGCTGGACTTCGCGAACAAGGACGGCCTGTGCACGCAGGGCACCGCGGGCATGAACGCATCCATCAAAGGCGCGGCGCCGGAGGGCACCTACACGGGCCTGCGCTTCAAGCTGGGCGTGCCGGAGGAGCTGAACCACGGCGACCCCACGACGCTCGGCGAGCCCTTGGGGGACATGGGCCTGCACTGGAACTGGCAGAGCGGCTTCCTCTTCACGCGCATCGAAGGCCGCACGCAAGGCCTCCCCCAGCACGTCATGCACCTGGGCAGCACGTCCTGTGCGCCGCCGCCCGCGGGCCAGACGCAGGGCACCGCCGGGTGCGAGAACAACAACCGTCCGGAGTTCCGATTGGACGGCTTCGACGTCACGAAGAACAAAGTGGTGATGGACCTGGGCGCGCTCTTCGCGGGCTCCAACCTGGACCAGAACCTCAGCGGTCCCAACACGGCCGTGGGGTGCATGTCGTTCCCCAACGACGCGGACTGCGCGCCCATCTTCGAGCGCCTGGGGCTGCCCTACGACGGCCAGGCGGCGAACCCGGCCGCGCAGGCCTTCATCCGGGCCGAGTAGGAGAGGAGGTCCACCGTGGCACGACGACAGAGACAGGCGTGGAAGGCGCTCGCGACGGTGGTGCTGCTGGCCACGGGCTGCGCGGATCCCTCGGGCCCCGCCGAGGAGCCCGCGCCCTACGACTGGAAGCTGCCGGCGGGCTTCCCCACGCCGCGCGTGCCGCAGGACAACCCCATGTCGGAGGCCAAGGTCCAGTTGGGCCGGCGCCTCTTCTATGACAAGCGCCTGTCGCTGAATGGCACGCAGTCCTGCGGTTCCTGCCACGAGCAGGCCCGGGCCTTCACGGACGGGCGGGTGCACGCGGTGGGCAGCACGGGACAGTCGCACCGGCGCAACGGGCAGGGGCTGGCGAACGTGGCGTACGCGACCAGCCTCACCTGGTCCAACTCCGCGCTCACCACGCTGGAGGCCCAGGCGCTGGTGCCGCTGTTCGGGCGCGAGCCGGTGGAACTGGGGTTCGCGGATCAACAGGAGGTGTTGCTGGAGCGGCTGCGCGCGGACACGGACCTGACGGCCCGCTTCGCGGAGGCGTTCCCGGGTGAGGCCACGCCGGTGTCGCTGGCCACGCTGACGCGGGCCCTCTCCGCCTTCGAGCGTTCCCTCCTCTCCGGCACGTCGCCGTATGACCGCTATCTGTACGGCAAGGAGGTGGACGCGCTGAGTCCCTCGGCGAAGCGGGGCTTGCAGCTGTTCCTGTCCGAGCGTCTGGAGTGCGACCACTGCCACTCCGGCTTCAACTTCCAGGATGCGACGGTGCACGAGCAGACGCCGGAGCCCATCCTCCCGTTCCACAACACGGGCCTCTACAACGAGGACGGTCAGGGTGCGTATCCCGCCGCGGATCCAGGCCTCCTTGAAATCACGGGCCGGCCAGAGGACATGGGGCGCTTCCGAGCGCCGTCCCTGCGCAACGTGGCCGTCACCGCGCCGTACATGCACGACGGCAGCGTGGCGACGCTCTCCGACGTGCTGGACCACTACGCGGCGGGAGGCCGCGCGAGGGCGGAGAACGGAGGACAGGCCAGTCCCCTGCAGAGCCCCTTCGTGCGCGGCTTCGAGCTGACGCCCGACGAGAAGGCGGACGTCATCGCGTTCCTGGAGTCGCTCACGGACACCGCGTTCCTGAACGACCCGCGCTTCGCGGATCCCGCCACGACGCCCTGAGAAGGTCGCGGGCGTGGAGGTTCAACTCCAATGACAGATGACCAGTTCCGCCTCTCGTTCAAAGGGAGCCTCAACGCCCTCGCGGATCCCTTGAGGGAGCTGACACCTTTCTTCGACGCGCTTGAGTCAGGCGCGGATGAATGGATGCCGGACATCACCAAGGGGAAACGGCGTCGTCGTTACACGCGCGCTGCCGTAGTGAAGGCACTGGCCGAGTCACGTGATGAGTGCATGACCTCCGTCGGGCTCTATCGCACCACGAAGCCCGACCTGGACATGACACTCCTGCTCTGGTTTCCGCCTCAGCCTCCATCGTTGGAGGTGTGGCTCAACGTGAAAGCGCTCGACCACTTCGCGGACGAAGCCCGCTGCCAAGCATTCGTGGAGATGGTTCGTGCCTGGGCCATCCGGTATCCGGTGTTGTCCTACGCCTCCGCCCACAGCATGGCGGATGACGAATTGTCGGGAGCCCCCTTTTACGGAAGAGAGGAACGGCTCGCTCAAGAGAACGGGTTCGACCAGATCTACGCGGTGTATTGGCTTAACCTTTTCGGCCCGAAGCTCGTGGAGTCCGTCGGCCGCGAGCGCATGCGCACCACGCCCGCCCACCGCGTCGAAGAGCTGCCCGACGGCTCCATCCTCCTCGTCACCTGGCCCACCGCCGCGGACTTCGCGAGCGAGGCCGCCCGCGTCGCCCAGGCCCGCGCCTGGGTCCACCTCCGGCCCGACCTGGACTTCGACACCGTGCTGGCCACCCTCCGCGAACGAAGCGCGACCCTCGCACGTGTCGAACCCCGCTTCGCTCCAGATGTCGCCGCGCTGCTCTCACACCTCGCCGACGACGCCCCCCTGAGCGAACGCCAGCAGCGCATCGCCGAGCTCAACGCCTACTGTCTCTTATACACTGCTGACGCTGCCGACGATAAGGCTC
>NZ_RAVW01000009.1 GCF_003611585.1 Corallococcus exercitus
TTTTTTTTTTCAAGCAGAATACGGCATACGAGTTCTGCGCATGTCTCGTGGGCTCGGAGATCTGTATAAGAGACAGCCCAGGTGCCGCCGCCGGTCCTGCCCGACGACCCGATGGTGCCGCAGGAGGAGCCCCAGTCGATGCGGCGCTTCGTGCCCATCGCCGTGGGCGCGGCCGTGCTGCTCGCGGCCGTGGGCGTCGTCGTCGCCACGCGCGGTGGCGCTGAGACGCCTCCGCCCGTCGTCGCCACGGCGCCGACGCCGCCTCCCGCTCCGAAGGTCGAACCCACGCCGCCTCCGCCCGCGCCGCCGGTCGTCGTCGCGCCCGTGCAGGAGACGCCTCCCGCGCCCATCGCCGAGCCGCCTCCGCCGCCGGCGAAGCAGGCGCCGGTCGTCGCCAGGACCGCCGCCGCGAAGCCCGTCCGCGAAGGGCCGCCCAAGCGCACGGAGTCCGTGAGTGAAGCCACCGTGCGCAATCAGATCCTCGCCACCGTGAGTCAGGTCGAGAGCAGCGACCTGTACGCAGGCAACAAGGTCCACAAGGGGCTCACCCGGCAGGCCGCGCGGAACTACCTGGACCAGCAGCTCAAGCGGCTGGAGAACGCGGACGACGCGGCGGGCCGCACGGAGATCCTCGACGACCTCCGCGGCTGGAAGCTGCACTACCTCAAGTAGCCCTCACGCCATGACCGCACCCCCAGGCCCTGCGCTGCTCGCGGTGGACCTGGGGCTGCGCAGCGGGCTCGCGCGCTTCGGCGCGGACGGGCGGCTGCAATGGTACCGCTCGCAGAACTTCGGCACGCACGCGCGGCTCAAGCGCGCGGTGCCCGCCGTGCTCCAGGACGCGGCCCCGCTCGCGTGGCTCGTGCTGGAGGGCGGTGGCCCCATCGCGGACGTCTGGGAGCGCGAGGCCCTGCGCCGCGCCCTGCCCGTGCTGCGCGTGGCCGCGGAGGACTGGCGCCACCGGCTGCTCTACGCGCGGGAGCAGCGCAGCGGCTCGCTGGCGAAGGACGCCGCGGATGGACTGGCGCGGCGGGTCATCGACTGGTCCCACGCGCCCCGCCCCACCTCGCTGCGCCACGACGCCGCGGAGGCCATCCTGCTGGGCCTGTGGGGCGCGCTGGAGGTGGGCTGGCTTGCTCAGGTCCCCGCCGAGGTGCGGCGCTGACGGCCCGCTACTTCACCGACAGGCACGCCACCGGCTGCGCGATGGCGTTGCGCGCGCGCTCCTCGCTCACCAGCGAGTAGCCCGCCAGGTCCTGCAGCAGCAGGTCGCGGTTCTGCCGGATGAGGCTCGCGTTCTTGCACGCCTTGAGGTCGCCGTAGAACCCGTACGGCGGCAGCGCGAGCTGCAGCTCCGCCAGCTCCGACAACTGGAGCTCCCCCAGCTCACGGCCGAAGAGCTTGCGGGCCGCGTCTTCCACGCCGATGACGCCGCGCTCGAAGCGGATGGTGGACAGGTCGTAGGCGACGAGCTGGTCCTTCTGGAAGAACGCGTGCAGCCGGTGCGCCGCCACGGACAGCTGCAGGTCGCCCTCGATGCCCATCTCCCGCGCGATGCGCATGGCCAGCCACCGCTCGCAGGAACCGTCCCCGGGGGGCGCCGTGCCCAGCGTCACGCCGGCGAACAGGCGCCAGGCCCACGCGCGGCCGTCCTCGCGCGGCGTCTGGAAGTAGGTGGGGCACTCCATCTGCCGGATGTAGAGCGCCACCAGGTCCTTGGGCATCCGTGAGAAGTCCGGCCGCGTGAAGGTCACCGCCGTGCGCTCCCGGCCGCCCTGGTCCATCCGGCCGGCCAGCACGCTCATCCGGTCGCCCTCGATGCGATGGCGCAGCTGGCTCTCGACGTCGAATTCGCTCTCCAGACGCGGCAGCTTGCTGGCCGTGTACAGGTACGTGAGCGGAATCACCACGCCGGCCAGGCCGACCAGGAACATGAACAGCCAGAAAACGGTCTTCACAGGGCCGACTCTAGCAGGGGAGGCACGCGTCAGGAGGACCGGTTAGAAAGCCCCCATGAGCGACTGGCACACCGCCACCGTCACCGCCCGGAAGGCCGCGGCGGATGGCCTCACCGACTGGGTGCTCGACATCGGCGGGACGCCGCTCGTGGGCTCGCACGCCCACCCGGGCCAGTACGTGCAGCTGCGCCTTCCCGGTGGGGAGCCGGGCATGTTCGCCATCGCCTCGCCGCCCGCCCCCAATGGCACGCACTGGGAGTTCCTGCTCAAGGATGACGGCTCGCTGCCGTCCGAGCTGCTGCGCCTGCCATTGGGCGCGCGCGTGGAGGTGATGCGTCCGCAAGGCCCGGGCTTCCCCATGGAGAAGGCGCGCGGCCGGGACCTGCTGCTGTTCGCCAGCGGCTCCGGCATCTCCGCCATCCGCCCCGTCATCGCCGCCGTGCGCCAGGACCGCGGCGCGTATGGCCAGGTGACGCTGTACTTCGGCGCGCGCACGGCGGGCGGCTTCGCGTACCAGCATGAGCTGGAGCAGTGGCAGGCGGACGGCGTGCGCGTGCTGTGCACGGTGAGCCGCCCCGGCGCCAGCGGCTGGCAGGGCCTCGTCGGCTACGTGCAGGCCCACCTGGGCGAGGAGCGGCTGGAGCACGCCATCGCTTTCGTGTGCGGGCCGACGGACATGGTGCAGGACGTGATGGCCCAGCTGGCCCGGCGCGGCGTTCCGAGGAACGCCGTGTTCCTCAACTACTGAGCCGCCGGAGCCGCGCGCGGCTCCACGGTGGGGGAGGCGTAGCGCACGCCCACCACCACCGCCGCCGGGTCGCTCTCCTGGCTGCCGGTGGCCTTCTGCGGCGTCCACGCGGCCACGCCCACCTGGCGCCCATCCGGCGCGAAGCGCACGCGCCGCACGGACCAGCCGAACTCCAGCTCGCCCTTCGCCTCCGGCGCACCGTCGGTGAAGAGGTACACGCGCCGGTCCCATCCGCCCGACGCCAGCGAGCGCCCATCCGGCGCGATGGCCGCGGTGGACACCACGCCGTGGTGCAGCTCCCACTTGCGCAGCACCTGACCGGAGGCCGCGTCCACCAGCGCGCCCGCGTTCCACGGGCCCCGCGGCTCCTCCACGCCCTTGCGCTCGCGCTCGTACACCGTGCGGTTGCGCTCCGCCTTCTCCTGGCTGAAGGCCACGCCCAGGCGCTTGCCCCGCGCGTCCACGGTGACGTCGTTGACGTGCGCCGGGAAGGTGAAGTCCAGGCGCGGCGTGAGCGCTCGCGCCGTCGCCGGGGTGGCCCCTTCCGGCGCGCCGCCCTTGAGCGTGAGCACCGCCTCCGCCGTCGTCTCGTCGAACACCGTGTCCACGCGCTCGCTGAAGGGCGCGCCCAGCACGCCCTGGCTGCCCTGGGGCACGCACGCGTCGCACACCGCCACGTCCACGCCCGGCAGCGTCATCGCCTTGAAGCGCAGCGTGCGTCCGCGCGCCAGCCGCGCCACGGTGTTGCCCAGCGCGCCCGGCACGGTGACGGTGTCCTTCAGGAACGCCACGTCGATGCCGGACGCCGTCGCCGCCGCCGTGGTGAGCACCACCACCGGCGTGCGCGAGTCCAGCGCCAGCACCACCGGCGGCCCGCTGTCCACGCGCCCCTGCACCGCCGCGAAGCCGCCGCGCCGCTCGAAGTGCGTGCGCGCCACATCCGGCCGGAGCGCCTGCTCCGGCGTGTCCGACGCGCGCACGTGCCCGTCCCAGCCGCCCGAGTACAGCGTCCCGTCCGCCGCGAACGCCAGCGCGCTCACCGGCCCCGTGTGCAGCCGCGCCTCCGCGCCGAACGCCAGCTCCGGCACGGACAGCAGGGACACCAGCCCCTGCGCGCTGCCCACCGCCAGCCAGCGGCCATCCGGATGGAAGGCCACCGACACCAGCGGCTCCTCCGTGGCGAGCGCCCCCACCTGCGCGCCCGTCGCCGCGTCGAAGAGCTGCACCGCGCCGCTGCGGCTCACCGTGGCCACCTTCGCGCCGTCCGGCGAGAAGGCCACGCCCTCCAGGTCGTACTGCTGCACGTTGACCTGCGGATCCGCGCGCATCACCGGCGCGCTGGCGTCACCCGACTGCGCGGAGGCCGGCGCCAGGTCCCAGATGGAGACGTGGTACGCCTTGTCGCCCAGGCGCGTGTACGCCACACGGTGGCCCTTCGGCGCGAAGTCCAGCGCCCAGATGAAGTCCTTGCGGTTGAGGACGGTGGGCTCCCCGTCGAAGCCCTCCACCGCGCCGGAGAGGAAGCCTCCGGACGTGGACGCCAACCGCGTCACCGTGTCTGGCGGAAGGCCCGCGGCCGTGTGCGCGCAGCCCGTGAGCGCCAGCGCGCCCGCGAGGACGAAGCCCCCGGCACGCAGGCTCATGAACCCGAGCCGCGGACGGCGGCCTTCTCCTTGTCCACGTTGATCTCGTTGACGCCCTTGCTGTCCACGGACAGCAGGAACAGCTGCTTGTCCGCTTCCCGCTTGTCGTTGAACGACGTGCGGCCGGTGGCGCCGTCGAAGTCCTTCAGCCCCGCCAGGGCCTCGCGCATCGCCGCGCGCGTGTTGGGGCGCTGCTTGTCAATCACCTGCCGCACCATGCGCGCCGAGTCGTAGCCGATGGCCTCCAGCAGGCCCGGGTCACGGCCCGTCTCCTTGTACGCGTCGCGGTAGGTCTTCACGAACTTCTGCGTCGCGGGCCGCTGCGAGTCCACGAAGAAGCCGTCCACGTACACCGAGCAGGTGACGAACTTGCCGCCGCGCTCCAGCAGCTCCGGCAGGCCCGAGCGGCCCTTGGGGCTGGACCACTGGTTGGTGCCGAAGAGCGTGACGGTCTTCAGGTCTTTCTTGCCCGTCGTCTTGCGGATGCGCTCCAGGTCGCGCGGGTCGCACGCGTTGGTGACGATGTCCTCCACCGCGAGCGCGGGCGTCACCAGGCTCACCCGGCGCCAGTCGTCCGGGATGAAGAGGCCCTCGAAGTCGATGATGGGCTCCACGCCGCTCTTCGCCTTCTCCATCGCCTTGCGGCGGCGGTACGCGTCCGTGATGTTCTCACCCTGCACGTCGCGCACGGCCTCCGCCCAGTCGCCGCGGTCCTCCAGGTAGTAGCGGCCCACCAGGCGCTTGGCCTCGCCGGTGAACGTCGTCTGGTCGTACGAGTACGACTCCGCGCCGCGCACCGCGCCGCCGCGCGACACCACGTCGTCCCAGAACTCGTTCGCCAGCTCCACGCCGTAGGGGATGTTCGGGTAGAGCACCGCGAAGCGCTTGTAGCCCTTCACGTTCATCGCGTAGTCCGCGATGGCGCGCGCCTGCGCGGAGTTCGTCAGCATGTTGCGGAAGACGTACGGACCAATGTCCGTGATGCCCTCCTGACGGCTCAGCGTCAGCAGCGGCACCTGGAGTTCCTCCGCCAGCAGCGCCGCGCGCTTGGTGTCGTCCACCAGCAGCGGGCCCAGGGCCGCGATGGCGCCGTCGTCGAACGCCAGCTGCTCCATCGCCGTGCCCGTCTTGTTGACGTCGCCCTGCGTGTCCTTCACCACCAGCTCGATGTCGCTGCCCTGCAGGCCCAGCTTCACGCCGCGCAGCACCGCCTCACCGATGGGCTGGTAGCGGCCCGTCATGGGCAGGAGCACCGCCACGGTGCGCGGACGCACCTCCACGCGGCGGGTGGCGCGCGCGAGCAGCTCCTTCGCCTGCGGCGCGAAGGTGCTGTTGGGCGCCTCGCGCAGGTACGTCTGGAGCGTCTCCTCCAGGCGGGTCCAGTCACGCAGGTGGTAGTAGATGCGCGCCAGCTTGAACTGGAGCACCGGCCACGCGGGGTTGGACGGGGACAGCCCCTCCTGCACGCGCGCGATGTCCAGGAAGCTGGCGCGGCCCTCCACCAGCTGCTCCACCTTCTGCACCGCGGCGGTCTTCTCCTCGGGCGTCTGCGCGTCACCGGCGTCCTTCACCGCGGACGACAGCGCCTGCGAGAACAGGCCCGCGCCTTCCGCCGCGCGCGCGGCCTCCTTCAGCAGCTGCTCCTTCTCCGCGCCCTCCGCGCGCTCCGCCAGGCTGGTGAGCGTCTGGTACGCGTCGCGGTAGGCGCCCACCTCCATGGCGGAGACGGCCAGCTTGTGCTTGGCGTCCTCGGCCTGGGCGTAGAGGGGGTTCTCGAAGAGCAGCTCGTTGAAGGTCTTGCGCGCGTTCGCGTAGTCCTTCGACTCGAAGTAGAGGACGCCCGCGTTGTAGAGCGCGTCCTGGCCGGCGGTGGTGGCGGGGTACGCCTTGCGCACGGACAGGTAGGCCTCCGCGGCCTGCTTCTTGTCCGGGTTCCCCTGCGCCTGGGTGCGGGCCTGGGCGAGCGCCGCGTTCGCGGTGGCGTCCTGCTTCACCTCCACGCGCGGGCGGTTGTTCTGGGTGGTGTCGTCCCCGGAGGTGTCGTCCCGGCTGTCGGTGCGGGAGGGCGACTTGGGGCAGGCGGTCAACGTCAGGGCCAGCGCGGCGACGAGCGCGCGGCGCGATGCGGAGAGGACTTCCATGGCGAGGTGCATAGCAGCGCGGGTGAGGCTCCGTCGACACTTGAGCGGGGGGAAGATTCCCCTGGAACGTCCGCTTCAGTGCACCGCGCATGCCCGCGTGCGTCACCGAGGGGAGCCGCCTCCCCTCCCCCGCCGCGTGCGGCCCCGGAGCCACGCTCGCGCGCGGCCCTGGACGCACGCCCGGCCTCCTAGCCGAAGAGCTCCTTCACCTTGTCGAAGAAGGTCTTCGACTGGGGATGGGTCTCCTCGCCGGACACCTCCGCGAAGCGCTCCAGGAGCTCGCGCTGCTTGGACGTCAGCTCCGTGGGCGTTTCGATGATGACGCGCACGTGCTGATCTCCGCGCTGCTGGCTGTGCAGGTGCGGGATGCCCTTGCCGCGCAGCCGGAACACCTTCCCGGACTGGGTCCCCTGCGGGATGGTCATCTTCACCTTCCCGTCCAGCGTGGGCACGTCGATCTTCGCGCCCAGCGCCGCCTGCGTGAAGGACACCGGCACCTCGCAGAAGACCTCGTACTCCTCGCGCTGGAACAGCGGGTGCTCGCGCACGATGACCGTCACGTACAGGTCACCCGGAGGTCCGCCCCGGTCGCCAGGCTCGCCCATGCCGGACAGCCGCACGCGAGTACCGTTGTCCACGCCGCCCGGGATGGCGACCTCGATGACCTCTTCGGACGGCGTCTTCCCGGAGCCCCGGCACTTGGCGCACGGATCCGGGATGGTGGCGCCCGTGCCGCCGCAGTCGCCGCACGGCCGGGACACCGCGAAGAAGCCCTGCGAGTAGCGCAGCTCCCCGCTGCCGCCGCACGCCGCGCAGGGCCGTGGGGCCGCGCCGCTCTTGCTGCCGGAGCCGGAGCAGGTCTCGCACTTCTTCGGACGGGGGATGGTCACCTTCGGGCGGCAGCCGAACGCCGCCTCCTCGAAGCTGATCTCCAGGTTGTAGCGCAGATCCGCGCCCCGGCTGTTGCGCTGCCGGCCACGCCCGCCGCCACCCCCGAAGATGTCTCCGAAGATCTCCCCGAAGATGTCGTTGATGTTGACGCCCTGGAAGCCGCCGCCCGCGTCCCCGAAGGGGTTGCCCGCGTGTCCGAAGCGGTCGTACTTCGTGCGCCGGTCCGGATCGCTCAGGACCTCATAGGCCTCCGAGGCCTCCTTGAACTTCTCCTCGGCCTCGTGGTTCCCGGGGTTGCGGTCCGGGTGGTACTGCAACGCGACCTTCCGGAACGCGCTCTTCAGGTCCTGCGCCGTAACGTTCTTCTGGACGCCCAGGACCTCGTAGTAGTCGCGCTTCTGCCCTGCGGCCCCTGCCATTGAATCGAACCCCTGGAATTTGCTGGCGTTTTCAAGCTGCGTAGAGAATCGGAGTCACTATAACGCAGCGAAACTCGCCAGCAATCCAGGCCCGGGCCCAACCCACGTGAAGCAGGGCGCCGGGCTACACGGTCCAGACGCGGTTGACGGTCAGCTCCATGCGGGCGAGCCGGCGCTTGAGGGCCGGGTCCACGGGCCCGTTGATGGACCACTTGGGGACCACGAAGTGCAGTTCCGCGTTGTAGAGCTTCGCGGCGCTGGCCAGGAGGCTCCAGCGGTTCTCCGCGGTGGGATCATCCACCATGCCCGGGGTGACGATCTCCAGGATGATGGGCGTCCGGGCGGAGTCGGACTGACGACAGGTGAAGTCCGGCCGGTGATCCTCGATGGTGCCGGAGAGTACGGGCGGCGGCATGAAGCCAGGGAGCCGGGCTTTGATGTCCGAGTAACCGATGGTGCGGAAATACTCGGCCATCAGCCAGAGCAGACGGCGGCGCTCTTCGTCATCCACGACCGACTCGCAGCCGGGATTGAACAGGACTTCTTTCTCGGAGTTGGTTTCCATGGCGCCTCTCAAGCTGTCCGCATGTGTGGGATGCGGCAACGCAGGCGGGCGCGAGCGCTCCCTGACCGGCCGTGGGGCAGGCGGCCATGCACGCCTACGACCCACGTCCCTTTGGCTTGGACGCCACCGTCGCCTCGGTGACAGAGTGCGCCCCCTCCGTGGCACCCCGTCCCTCCGCGCACGTCTATCGCCGGCTCCTGGGCTACCTGAGCCCCTACCGCCGGTTGCTCCTCGCGGGCACGCTGGCCTCGCTCACTGCCGCAGCCGCCACCGCCGCGTACGCCTGGATCGTCGGGCCGCTGCTGCGCGCCGTCCTCACCGGTGCCCCCGTCACCGTCTTGGGGATGACCCTGTCGCCCGAAGCCCTGCTGTCCCGGCTGCCCCTCCTGGTTGTCGCGGTGGCGCTGGTGAAGGCCACCGCCCAGTTCCTCCAGGGCGGCCTTATGCAGCGCTTGGGCCAGCGCGTGATGGCCGACCTGAGGGGCTTTCTCTACGGCCGCCTGCTCGCCCAACCGCCGTCTTTCTTCGAGCAGCGCCATTCCGGCGAACTTGTCTCCCGGTTCACCTCGGACGTACCCCTGGTGGAGTTCTCCGTCACCCAGGCACTGTCATCGTACGTGAGGGATGGGCTGCAGATCTGCTCACTGCTGACGACCTGCTTCCTCATCGACGCGAAGCTTTTTCTCTTCACGTTCGTCGTCGTCCCCGTGACCGTGCTGCCGGTCAACCGCTTCGCGCGCTCGCTCAAGAAGGTGGCGACCCGCTCGCAGGCGAACCTGGGCGCGCTCAGCGCCATCACCGCCGAGCAGCTCCAGAACCTCCCCGTGGTGCAGGCGTACGGGACGGTGCCGCGCGCGCTGGAGTCCTTCGACCAGGAGGCGGAGGCGTACCTGAACGAGATGCGCCGCTCGCTCTTCATCCGCGGCGCGTTCAGCCCGACGGTGGAGCTGTTGGGCATCGTGGGCGTGGCGGCGGCGGTGGCGTGGGGCGCTCGCGCGGTGTCCATGGATCCATCGCTCGCCGGGCGGCTCCTGTCCTTCATGGCGGCGGCGCTGCTGCTCTACCAGCCAGTGAAGTCGCTGAGCGGCACGCTGTCCCAGGTGCTCACGGGGCTGGCGGCGGCGGAGCGGCTCTTCGCGCTCGCGGATGCGCCGGTGCCGCCGGACGTGGGCGCGGAGGCTCCGCCCCTGTCGCGCGCCCTGGAGCTGTCCGGCGTGCGCGCCACCTACTCGGATGGACGGGAAGCGCTGAAGGGCGTGGACCTGACGATTCCCGCGGGCTCGCGCGTGGCGCTGGTGGGCCCGTCCGGCGCGGGCAAGACGACGCTGTTCTCCGTGCTCCTGGGCTTCCTGCCCCCGAGCGGCGGCGAGGTGCGGTGGGACGGCCTGCCGCTGTCGTCGCTGAAGGCCTCCAGCGTGCGCGGCCAGGTGGCGTGGGTGCCGCAGGAGCCGGTCCTCTTCTCCGGCACCGTGCGCCACAACCTGCGCCTGGGGCAGCCGGACGCACCGGATGACGCGCTGTGGGAAGCGCTGCGGCTGGCGCACGCGGAGGACTTCGTGCGCGCGCTGCCCGGCGGCCTGGATGAACCCGTGGGCGAGCGGGGCAGCCGGCTGTCCGGCGGACAACGCCAGCGGCTGGCCCTGGCGCGCGCCTTCCTGCGCCGCCCCTCCCTGCTGCTCTTGGATGAGCCCACGAGCGCCCTGGACGCCACCAGTGAGGCGGCGGTGGGCGCGGGGCTCGCGGCGCTGATGAAGGGCCGCACGGTGCTGGTCATCGCGCACCGGCTCAGCACCGTGCGCGACGCGGACCTCATCGCCGTGGTGGAGGGCGGCCAGGTGGTGGAGGCCGGCACCCACGAGCAGCTGCTCGCGCTGCGAGGCCGCTACGCGCGGCTGCTGGGCGAAGGCGCCGTCGCCGCCTGAACGCCGCCCCCAGGGACCATGGCTTTCGCGGCGGGAGGTGCGTGAGCCTGGGCCCCGTGCCCGTCCGCCCTGCCCCATTCCCGGCCTTGCACGACCGGGCACGCCCTGCGAGCCTTCCGCCCTGGCCCATGCCTCCGACGCCACCCCGCGAACGAGAGCCGCTGTCGCTCAACGCGCTTCTGCTGGTGCCTGCCCTGCTGCTGGCCGCGGGCGCCTGCGTCGCGGTGGCCGCCCGGCACTTCGCGCTGGCCTCGGCCTTCACCGGCACGCTCGTCCTGGTGCCGCTCGTCTTCCGGCTGTGGACGCGGCCCTGGTACCGGGGGCTCGTGCTGCGCGGCCTGGGCCTGTTCATCGCCGGCATGCACGTGCCCATGCTCGCGGGCGGCGTGCTCGCCTACGGGCGCATCGGCTGCGAGGGTCCTGACTGCGGCCAGACACTCCTCTGGGGAATCGTGCTGGCTCCCGTGGCCGGCGCCGTGTGCTCTGTCGTGTACTGGCTCGTGGGTCGTCCCCCCGTCTGAATTACCAGGAATCGACGACACCCTATTCTTACTGGAAATGCTTGTTCCAGTGAGACCCCACGTCGCGCCCGGACTGTTCGTCGTGGCGCTGGCCGTCCCCACCACGGTGTGCGTGTTGGGGGGCACGTTGCCAGCGCTGCTGGGCAGTCCCTCCGGCCTGTTGAGCGTGGTGGCCTCCGCGGGGCCCTTCGCGGTGCTGCTCGGGCTGACCCTGCTGGTGGAGGTGCCGCTGCTCACCTACGCGGCGGGTTCCACGGTGCTGGGCCGCACGGTGCCGCTGGCGGTCATGGTGGGCATGGCGACGGTGCCCTGGTCGCTGGGCCTGCTGGGCACGGAGGTGCTGCTGGAGCGGATGCAGGCGGCGCTGCCGCTGGTGTCCGCCACCGACGCGGGCATCGCGCTCACCGCGGGGATGGGCAAGGCGATGGCGCCCCGGCTTCTCGGCGCCTGGACGAGCGCGATGCTGCTGGGCGCGCTGTCGGTGGCGCTGGGCATGGCGCGCCTCAGCCGCGCGAGCGCGGGCCAGGACGACGCCACGCGCCGCAGCCTGTTGCTGGGCAGCCTGGTGTCGGCGGCGCTGGCGGGCATGGCGGTGGTGGGCACGCTGGAGGCGCACCAGCTCTTCACGCTGCTGTCGCGGCTGTCGCGGGCCCCCGGCGCGCTGCGCCCGGACCTGATGGCGGAGGGCATGGCGCAAGCGGCGCGGCTGCGCACGGTGCGCTGGAGCTGCTTCTCCTGCCTGCTGGTGCTGGGCGTCACCTGGCTGATGACGTACCGCGCGCGGGAGGCCCGGCGCGCGCGCGCGCTGGAGTGGGTGGGCGGCCTGGTGCTCACCGCCGCGGTGGCCGTCCTGCTGGTGCTGGACGCACACCCGCTGCACACGACGCTGGGCCCGGAGCGCGTCACCGCCGGGCGCCGCACGTCCGGCCGCGTGCCCACCGACGCGGACGTGACGCACCTGATGGGCGAGCACTCGCCCGTGCGCCTCAGCTTCCCCGCGTCAGCACGTACAGCATGATGAGCCCCACCACGAAGGCGAAGCCGAAGACGGCCACCATCACCAGCCCCTCCGAGCGGCGCACCACGGGAGGCAGGACTTCGTTGGGCAGCGGCTGACCGTGCCGCAGCAGCACGGGCTCCGGCTCGGGCGCAGCTTCCGGCGCGGGCTCCAGCGCGGCGGCGGGAATGACCTCCGGCGACGGCGGCGGGGCCACCGGCGTGAAGGACACGGCGCGCGTGGGCGCGGTGTCCCGCGTCGTGACAGGCCCCCGGCCCATCAGCTCCGGCGACATGACGCTGGACATCTCCAGCCCTTCGCGCGCCAGCGCCAGCACGCGCTGCATGTGCAGGATGTAACGGTCCTGCCCCTCGTAGGTGGCGAGCGCCTGCGCGGCGCGCACCAGCCGCTGCGGCACCAGCTCCGGGTCCGCGCGCACCTCCGTGGACACGGGGCGCGCCTCGCCGCCTTCCACCCGGCCCGTGCGCACGCCCTGGCCGCTGGCCCAGATGCAGTGCTCATCCAGCAGCGTGAGCTCCTGGCGGCGCACCCGGCCGTCCTCGTCCACCAGCGACATCAACTCCGCGCCCTGGGGAGACAGGTGCCAGACGGTGCGCAGGCCGTTCTCCCCCAGGGGACCCTCCACCGCGCGCGCGCGATAGAGTTCCTGCATCGCGGACTTCAAGGGGTCGGACGAAGGTTCCACGGCCATGACTGCCGCAGAGTAGGGGCGCCCGGCCCGAAACGGAAGCCGCGCCGTCCAGGCGTGAATGCCCCGTGCGCGAATGCCCGCCTTGTGCCTACCGTCCATTTCACGATGAGCCGCTCCAAGAACCGAGCCCCCGACTTCGTCCGCCAGTTCGAGGGTGCACAGA
Source organism: Corallococcus exercitus (assembly GCF_003611585.1). Classification (GTDB taxonomy): domain Bacteria; phylum Myxococcota; class Myxococcia; order Myxococcales; family Myxococcaceae; genus Corallococcus; species Corallococcus exercitus. Next base: position 12,681 of record NZ_RAVW01000009.1, read on the forward strand.
CGCTCGACGGACTGCTGGAGCTGGCCGGCAGTCCCTGCGACACCGCCGACGTGCTCGAGCGCATGCGCGAGGCGCGTGCCGACGGCGCCGACTCCAGCGACGTGATTCCCACCCTCTTCGAGGGCGAGCCCCGCTTCAAGGACGCGGAGCTGGCGCGCCGCCTGTACCAGAACCTGCTGGGGCTCTGGGACCTGGTGCTGGAGGGCAAGGAGGTGCGGCTGGACGACGGCCCCCGCCCGCCGCGACCGAAGAAGGAGCGGCTGCAGCCGCCCGCGCCCTTCCACCCCGGCGAGCCCTCCAGCGAATTCGTCGAAGCCGCCTGGCGTTACCTGGAGGACGACGACAAGGCGCGCACGCGGCTGATGCATGCCTACGAGAACCGGCAGGACGGCTTGCTGGGTGCGCTTGACGCCGCTGGCCTCACGGACGAAGGTTATGGGGTCGCCCGTCACCTGCTCTTCGAGCTGCATGCCATGCTGGAGCTGGGCTGGCCGCCGGGGCTCTCGGCCGTGGATGCCAGGGCCCTGGACAGGGAACCGGATGCGCCGCCCGCGCCGGACACCCTCCAGGAATACGTGACGGAAGCGCTGTTCGAGGCGGAGCAGGACGAGGAGCACCCCCTCGCCCCCGAGGAGCTGGCGCAGGTGCGCACCCTCGTCCGGCGGGGACTGGCGGCGCTGTGGCGCGCCCGCAAGGGGAGATGAAGATGGCCCGAGACGACAACGACGGTGGTGGTTTCACCGGCAAGCGCAACAAGTCCTACCGCGAGCTGGACGCGCAGCGCGGCAAGAGCAAGTACCACTCGCGCCAGGACGACCCGGCGCAGCAGAAGCTGGAGCGCAGCGCCAGCTACCAGAAATACAAGACGGCCGCGGACGCCCTCTTCACCGGCGGCGAGCTGCCCGAAGGACTGGCGAAGACCTTCGACCCCGAGGGCAAGCGCAAGGCCCAGAAGGACGCGCTGCGAAAGGTGCAGGAGTCGGAGACGCGCGCGGACTGGGTGAAGGGCGTGGTGGACTACCTGGAGAAGTATCCGGACATGCCCGAGGACGCGTACTTCCTCGACAGCCTCCTGGACCACCCGCGCGAGCGCATCGTGGACAAGGCGCTGGCGAAGCTGGAGGCGCTCCAGGAGGCGGGCACGCTCCAGAAGAAGCTGCCCAAGAGCCTGGACCAGCGGCTGAAGTCCATCGAGCTCACCGGCCTGGACCCCGACATGCAGGGCCGCGCCAAGGCGCTGCGCGAGAAGCTGCGCGCCTGATCAAGTCGCTCGCTGCCGCCGCGCGCCTGACGCGGTCAGCGCGCCCGCTGCTGCCCCGCGCCTGATCAGCGCGCGCGCTGCTGGTAGATGAGCACCACGCCACGCTGGCCGTCCTTGGTGGGCTGGTGCGTGAGCCGCAGCTCCGCGCCGGTCCGTGAGTACAGCCCGGCCTCGTCGCCGCGCTTCCACCCGGCCTTCACCAACGCGTCGTCGTAGAAGGCCTCCACCTGCGGCCCCGTGAGCGGCACCTGGAAGCTGAGCGTGCGCGACCCTTCCGCGTTCACGCGCAGCACCCCGTTCGCCTGGGGCGGCAGCGGCGCGAAGTCCCCCGCAGCTTCGGGCGGACGCGCCAGCGCGTGGTTGGCCTCGCCCAGGTACAGCGTGGTGGTGCCGTCCTGCTGCGGCATCATCACCACCGTGTAGGTGATGCGGCGCTTTGGATCCAACGCGGTGAGCATCACGGCGTTGTTCGCGTACTGCGCCTGCTCCTTGCCGGGCGGCACGTAGAGCCCGCCGTCGCGGAACGCATCCGCGAAGCGCTGCACCAGCTCCCGCACGTTCTCCTTCACGTGCACCGCGCGCAGCGCCACGGGGATGCCGCCCGCCTCCACGATGTCGCTGGACTCCACGTGCGCGATGACCTGGAGCCTGGGCCACGCGAAGCGCGGCGCCTCCGCCACGCCCGCGTCCGGCACCACGCCCGCGTCCGGCACGCCCGCATCAGGGACCCTGGCCCCGGCGGACAGCGTCACCATCAGCGCCAGCACTCCGCCCGCCACGCGCCCGCGGACACCGGCCCGGCTCAATGCGGCACGCCTCCCAGCCACTTGTTGCGCCGGCCGTCGCTCCGGTAGTTGGGGGTGACGTTGGGCGCCACGAAGGGGGTCGTCTCCCAGACGGTCTGGTTGCCCGCGTGCGACGCGCCGATGCTCTGCTCGTAGTTGCTCTCCGCGCCGCGGAAGCTCATGAAGAACTGGTCCTCGTTCACGCCGCCCGTCGCGCCCACGCCCGCCAGCAGCGCGCTGCCGGCGCTGCCGCCGCCGCCGTTCTCGCGGTACACCCGTTCGGCCCAGCCGTAGTAGTCCACGTTCGCGCAGGGCCCGCCGGTGTTGGTGCTGAGCGGGCACTCGCGCCCTTCCGCCACGCCCGACAGGCCCCAGTCATCCAGCAACATGAAGAAGCGCCGGTTGCAGCGCCCGCCCGACGCGCGCCCGGCGGCGCACACGCGGAACTGGTCGCTGGCCAGCCGGTGCGACACCTTGAAGAACTCCGGTTCCATGAAGGTGCCCAGCCGCTCCGCGCGCAGGTTGGTGTACGCGGTGCAGGAGATGCCGTCGGACTGGGTGTTCATGGCCAGCCCCAGCGCCGCCGAGCCCGGATCCGCGTCCACCGGGCGGGTACCCAGGATGTCCACGGGACTGCCCGCGGGCCGCGTGGCCTCACAGTCCACCACCACCCGCGTGGCGCGCGCGATGGCCAGCTGGAAGGTCATCCTGCCGCTCGTCTGGCTGGCCCGGCCGTCGAAGTCCTGGTAGCGCCCGGAGGCCTCCGAGGACGCCAGCGCCTCCGCGTTCGAGCGCTGGAAGACGCCGTTCTGCGGGTTGTGCATCACGTGCCCGGTGGCCTCCCACAACGCGAAGTTGGCGGCCTCCTGCACCTTGAGCGTCAGCGCGCCCACCTCCGCGAAGTAGATGCCGAACAGGAGGATGGTGACGAACACCATGGACCCCAGCGCCGTCTCGACGAGCGCCTGTCCGCGGCGCGACCTGGAAGCGCGCGCGTGCATCAGTACCTCCCGCCCGTGCTGCTGCCGCCCCGGTAGCCGGCGTTGTCCAGCCGGCGCAGCGCGTCCGCGTGCTCGGAGAAGCCCGCCTGCTGCAGGCTTTGCGCGGGCTTGTCGTCGCGGGCGCCCTCGGTGCTCACCAGCGTGGCGCGCCAGAAGGGGTTGAGGAAGTTGGGCGGCTCCTCCCAGCCTCCGCCCACCGCCGCCGGCCGGGGCCGGTGGTAGTAGGCGAGCCCCGCGGCCAGCGCCACCTGGTTGCGCTGCACGTCCTCGCGGCCCGTGGGCTGGATGCGCCCGAGCGGCGCGGCGTTGTCGAACTCCTTCTCCTTGTTCGCGAACTTGAACGTGAACAGCAGGTTCCACGGATCCGGCCTCGCGCGGCGCGAGTCGCTGGCGTAGTCGCGCTGGAGCATCGCGTACAGCTTGGGCTGGCCGTAGTCGTTCTCATCCGCGTTGCCGTGCAGGAGCGCCGCGTTGAAGCCCACCGAATAGGGCCAGATGCCGGGGCACACCACGCAGGCGCCCAGCGTGTGGCGCTCGTCCACGGTGGTGTTGTTCTCCGCGCCCTGGCCGGGGGGCGGCTTGTTCGCGCCGTAGACGTGCTGGTCCTCGGTGGACTGCTTCTCGTCGGACATCACCCAGGCATCCGTCGCCGCGGCGGTGATGGGGGTGCCGTCCGGGCAGGTCTCCGTGATGGCGCGGCCGTGGTCGTGCGCCCACGAGTTGCGGCCGGAGATGGTCTGGTAGGTGGAGGAGTCCATCGCCCCCGCGTTGGCGTAGTGCTGGAAGCCCGGGTTGTGCGCGGCCGCGCCCGAGCCGAAGCCCGCGCTGCCGCTCGGGCGGTTGTGCACCCAGGTCCAGCCCAGGCTGCCCATGGTGGCGTTGCGCGTGGCGTTGCCCTGGCCGCCGCCGGTGGGCATCACCGCGCCGGAGGTCTCCGGCACCGAGCCCGTCTTCTCCTGCTGCATCAGGTCGTCGTAGCTGGAGCCGGAGGACGCGCCGCCGGACACCTCCGCCAGCGACTTGTTGGCGCCCTCGGGCGGAGCGAAGAGCTCCGGGTTGACCTCCTTGGCGATGAGGTTCGTCAGGCCCTGGTTCGCCAGGTGCGTGCCGATGAGCCGGTTGTAGATGGCCAGCGACGCGCGGAACATGTCGCCCGCGCGCCCCTGCAGCGACAGCGTCTGCATGGCCGCCGCCTGGTCCAGGCCGGACCACGCCGGCCCGGGCATGGGGCACGCGGACGTCTGCCGCGCGGCGTACATCTGGCTGCCGTAGCTGATCATCGACTGCGTGCCCGCCATGGCCACCATGTGGGCAATCTGGGCGCGGTTCATCACCGCGATGGCGTTGAACGTGCGCGCCGTGGAGACGGCCTGGCTGTAGGCCGCCGCGTCCGCGGCCATCTGGATTTCGACGCGCTCCTTGGCGCGCATGCCGAAGCCCAGCGTGAGCAGCACCATCAGCGTCAGGAGGAGGAATGTCAGCGAGAACAGCACCAGCGCCTGGCCTCGGGCGCCGGACTTCATCAGAAGCCGTGCAGGCTGCATCCGGCACCTCCATTGAAGTTGGACGCCTTCACCGGGGTCATCATCCGCATGGCCGCGTGGACCTGGATGGGGAACAGGTAGTGGCCCTGCGCGCTCCAGCGCACCATCCGCGCGCCCAGGTCGCCGCCGGGCCAGTCATCCGGCCCCAGCTCCACGTCGGTGTCCGCCCACCAGTCGGACTCCTTCTGCGCCGGGTTGAGCGGGTTGGCGTCCCGGTAGTTGCGCAGGTGGAACTGGGCCAGGAACATCCGGCTCATCACCCAGTCCGCGAACGGGATGCGCATGTAGTACCAGGCCACCATGCGGATCTCGAGCGTGCGCCGCTGCATCTCCAGGTTGGAGTCCGTGGGCGTGTCGAACAGCAGGTCCTCGTCGCCCGCCAGGCTGCGCACCCAGCTGGTGTCCGGGGACTCGCGGACGATCTCCACCATGGGCCCTTCGGTGAAGAGCGTGCCCTTGGAGCCGCGCACGCGCAGGTAGTTGCGCTTGCGGTCTTCAAAGGCGGCGGCCAGCTGCGCGGGCGTGCGGGTGTGCTCCACCGTGGGCAGCATCGTCACCAGCGCCGCGTGCGTCATCGCCTCGCAGCTGCCGTGGTTGAGGCTGCCCGCGCGCACCGCGCGGTACACCGCCACCTGCGCCAGGATGCGGCCCTGCAGCAGCATGAAGAGCTGCAGGGACCCCAGCACCATGAAGACCACCAGCGGCATGCACAACGCCGCTTCCACGGCGGCCTGACCGGACTCGTGCTGCCGACGCTGGGGGCGGGGGAAGGCCATAAGGGGAGGCTGCCTTCCTCCTAGATTCTCGATGATTGGGGAATCGGTCAAATGGCCGGAACGCCGCCAACGCCGATTCCATTATGACACAACTGTTTGCCCTACTTGTTGAGGGTGAACCCGCAGGCGGCGTCCAGCACCACCTTCGCCCCCGCGAGCGCCCCCAGCAGGCGCTCATAGTGATGGCGCTCCGCGTCAACCTGGGCCTCCACCTCTTCCGGGGGCAGTCCCTGGTGGGAGAGCGAGAGGCGCAGGCGGGCAGCGGCGGCGTCGCGCTCCGCCTCGATGGCGGCCCGGGCCTTCTTCGCGGACCGGGCCAGCTCCGCCTCGGCGGCGGCCTGGGCCACGGGCAGCGCGGCGTCCACGAAGGCGCCGAAGCCGGGGAAGGCCTGGTGGACCTCGTCCCCCTTCAGGGCCTTGCCGTCCGCCTCCAGGGCGGGGAGCACGGCCGGGTCGGCCACGGGGCCCTGGGGGCCGTCCACCACGGCGACGGGCAGCAGCGTGCGCGCCAGGAAGCGCGCCAGCTGGCGGCTGGGCACGCGGGCGCCGGGGGTCGTGTCCTGGGGCTCCGGGAGCTGGACGTGGAAGAGCAGCTCCAGGCCGCGCGCGGGCTTCTTCACGCCGCGCTTCTCGATGTGGCGGAAGCCGCTGCGGCCGTAGGGGCCGTCCTTGAGGAAGCCGAACAGCGCCTCCACCAGCGGGTGGCCGGTGGCGAAGTACTCCAGCTCCTCCGCCTCCACGGCGGTGTCGCGCCAGAAGGTGCCCAGCACGGTGCGGTCCTGCATCACGTCGATGCCGGGCAGCCCTTCGACGTTGAGCGCGTGGCCGAACTGGAAGGCCACCTGGAAGGCCTCCACCTGCTCGTCGGTGTCCACGCCGATGCCCACGCGGCGCGCCAGCTCCGTGACGGTCTCCTCCAGGCGTTCATCCAGGTCGCGCGCCACGCTCCACAGCCCGTCCTCCAGCGGCGGAGCCTCGTCCTCGGAGTCTTCTTCCGCTGGCTCCTCGCCCATGCGCTCCTGCGCGCGCGCCACCAGCCGGGCCACGGCGGGCTTGTCGAAGCTGCGCACGTCCAGCAGCGGGTCGTACGCGCGCTTCACCTGCTCGCGCGCCGCCTCCACGCGGGCCTTCAATTCCGCGGCGTATTCGACGCGCGCCTCGCGCGGCAGCAGGGCCAGGTCCGCGATGCGGTCCTCCACCTCCTCCAGCACCGCGTCCAGGCCGCCCACCGTCTCACCGAAGACGCCCACGGCGTCCGCCAGCAGCATCAGCACGTCCGACGCGAGCGTGCCCGCGGGGTCGAAGACGTGGATCTCCACCGGGTGCGTCTGCCCGATGCGGTCCAGGCGGCCGATGCGCTGCTCCACGGTGGAGGGGCTCCACGGCAGGTCGTAGTGGACCAGGTGGTGCGCGAACTGGAAGTTGCGGCCCTCGCCGCCCACCTCCGTGCAGAGCAGCACCTTGGGGCCCTCCGGGTCACGGAAGCGCGCCACCTGCCGGTCGCGCTCCACGAGCGGCAGGTCGCCGTGATAGCCCAGCGCCTCCACGCCCTCGCGCGACAGCTCCGACTGGAGCGAGTCCAGCGTGTCACGGCTCTCCGTGAACACGAGCACCTTCGCGCGCGGCTCCGCCTTCCAGATGCCGCGCAGCACGCCCACGAACGCGATGAGCTTCGCGTCGCGGCCGGTCAGCTTGAGGTCCGCGCCCTTCAGCGCCGGGTTGGACCTCACAGCGCCCGCGAACGCCGCGGGGCTGGACTCCAGGCGCCTGAGCACGTTGGCCAGCGGCGCGCCACGAAGCGTGCCCTGCGCCAGCGTGGCCAAGGCCGCATCGCGCGCCTTCAGCTCCTCCGCCGTGAGTTGCACCGGGTGCCGGTGGAGCCTGCGCGTGGAGAAGCCGCCCACCACCGCGCGCCGGTTGCGCACCAGCCGGTCCGACAGGCTGTACGTCTCCGCCAGGTGCGCGAGCAGCGCCTCCTTCTCCTTCAGCGTCTGGAGCCGCGCGTCCTCCGGGAAGCGCTTCGCCAGCGAGGCCACGGCCGCCTTCGCGTCCTGCCCCTCCATGAGGGCACGCACCGCGGTGGACAGCTCCTCCTGGCGCTGGAGCCGCGCCTCGAAGCCCTTCACGGACGGCGCGGTCGCCGCGTCGATGAGGGTGAGCAGCCCGTGGTACTCCGCCGGATCCAGCTGCATGGGCGTGGCGGTGAGCAGCAACAGGCCCCACGAGTTCGCGGCCAGCCCCTTCGCGGCGGCGAAGGCCTTCTCGCCCTTCAGGTGGTGCGCCTCGTCGATGATGACCAGGTCCCAGAAGGCGTCCTCGGCCGCCACCTCCTCGCGGTGCTCGCGCGTGCGGCTGAGCAATTCCAGGCTCGTCACCACCAGCGGGAAGCGCGCCCACGGGGAGACGTCCGGCGCCTCCTTCAGCGACTGCTCGTAGCGGTCCGAGTCCATCAGCGTGAAGAGCTGGTTGAACTTGTGGAACAGCTCCACCAGCCACTGCACGGTGAGGTGGCTGGGCGCCACCACTAGGCACCTGCGCGCCAGGCCCACCAGCCGCAGCGCGCTGAACACCATGCCCGCTTCAATCGTCTTGCCCAGGCCCACTTCATCCGCCAGCACGAAGCGCGGCCGGCGCGCGGACAGCACGCGCTGCACCACGCCCACCTGGTGCGGCTTCACCATCACCCGGCTGGCCAGGAGCGCGCCCAGCGCGTCGCCCCGGCGCTCGTCATCCAGCACCAGCGCCTGCTTGCGCAGCATGAACGCCTTCGCGTCCCCCACCCGCCCGTCGCGCAGCGTGGACAGCAGGTCGGAGCGCGGCGCCAGCGCGCGGACCTCGGACTCCGGCAGCTCGTCCTCCTCGCCCGTGTCCTCGAAGCGCACCACGTAGCGGCGCAGGCCGCGCGCGCCGGGCTCCTCGCCCAGGACGGTGGCCTTGCGCCCCTTCGGCGTCTGGATGGGTTCGCCCTTGGGCAGCTGGTAAGGCACCAGCGCGCCGCCGCGCGTGGACACCAGCACCGGCGCATCCTCGCGGGACGGGAAGGCGATGAGGGCCTTGGCCCCCTGCTCCTGCAGCGACACCAGATGCCCCACGCCCCATTCGGGCTGCGGGAGGTAGCGGACCTTCAGACCTTCGACGAGAGACGCCATATGCCGTGCAACACCCGGATGCGAGGAGGGGGGCGCTGCATAACGTCCCGGCGCCCGGAAGGCCATTTCACGAGCACCTCCTCCCCTCCCAACCCCTTGATTCCAGGCCCGAGTTCCCGGCGGTCCCAGGGCACTGTCCACCGCCAGACAGCCCCGCCGCGTCCTGCCGGCCGAAAACTTCCCGTCCTGTCAGGTAGGCTCCATGATTTCATGACAAACAGGTAAAAACAGGGTTATAGGATACCCTGCCCGGCAGTGCGATGTCGCTCACCCCACCTTTTCGGTGATGTTGAGGGTCCTTCTGCACAGAAGCGCTCGGTGCCGTCGGGGGGGAGTGCCACATGTTGCGACGTTGGACCTTCGCGCAGAGGGTTGGTGCGGGTCTGTCCGTGTGCCTTCTGGCCGGACTCATCCTGCTCGCCACCCTGGTGTCCGCGACCCACACGCTGGCGGTGGATGATGGGGCCTTCTTCCATCACGTCTCCGACATCCTCACCGGACTGCTGGGCCTGGGCGCCCTCGTCGCGCTGGTCATGGTGCTGCGCAACGCGCTGGGCCCCATGCACGCGGAGCGGCTGCAGAGTGAACAGCGGTTGCACCTGTTCATGGATGGCGTGAGCGACTACGCGCTGTGCTTCCTGGAGCCGGACGGCACGGTGTCCTGCTGGAGCACGGGCGCGGAGCGGCTCACCGGCTGGACGTCGTCGGACATCGTGGGCCAGCGCGCGGAGGTGCTGCACGTGCCGGACGCGGTGTCGCACGGCCTGCCCGCGTCCCACCGTGAGCGGGCCGCGCGCGAGCGGCGCCTGCAGTCGGAAGGCTGGCGGCTGCGCAAGGACGGCTCGCGCTTCTGGGCGGAGACGCTGCTCACCGCGCTGTACGCCGAAGGCGGCACGCTGCAGGGCTACGCGGAGGTGACGCGCGACATCACCGAGCGCAAGCGCACCGAGCGCATGCAGGCGCTGCTCGCCGAGGCCGGCCGCGTGCTCCAGCCCCAGGCCGGCGCCAAGGAGCTGGGAAACGCGCTCACCCGCTTGTGCGTGCCGGAGATCGCGGACGCGTGCGTGCTGTACCTGCCGGACGGCAAGGGCGACGTGCGCCCCGGCGCGGTGGCGTGCGCGGACGCGGCCACCCAGACGCGGCTGTGGGAGCCCCTGATGCGCCGGCCGTCACTGGACGAGCCCGGCCCCGCGCGCGTCGTCCACACCGGCCGCGCCGAGCGCTTCGCGGAGGTGGACCCGGACCGGCTGCCGCCCTCCTTCAGCGACAGCTCCTACGCGGAGCTGTGGCGCGCGCTGGGCGTGCGCTCCGCGCTGAGCGTGCCGCTCATCGTGGACAACCGCGTGCTGGGCGCGCTGTGCCTCCTGTCCACCCGGCCGCACCGCCACTACGGCGCGGTGGACCAGGCCTTCCTGGAGGAGCTGTCCGCCCGGGCCGCGCTGGCCCTGGACAACGCCCGCCTGATGGCGGCGACGCAGAACGCGCTGGAGCTCATTGGCGTGGCCGCGCACGACCTGGGCACCCCGCTGAGCTCGCTCCAGCTGCGCCTGCGCCGCGTGCGCCTGCAGTGCGCGCCCGCCCACGGCGAGGACACGCGCCTGCGCGAGGGGCTGCTCTTGGCCGAGGAGGAGACGAAGCGGCTGGGGCGGCTGGTGCACAACCTGCTGGACCTGTCGCGCCTGTCCGGCGGCCGGCTGGTGCTGGAGGCCCAGCCCATGGACCTGGCGGAGCTGGCGCGCGAGGTCGCCGCCCGCCACGAGGACCAGGCCGCCGCCGCCGGCTGCGCCCTCACCGTCCACGCCCGCAGCGGGGCCCGCGGCCGCTGGGACCGCCAGCGCCTGGACCGCGTCCTCACCAACCTGGTCAGCAACGCCCTCAAGTTCGGCCGGGGCCAGCCGGTGGAGGTGCATGTGGACGTGGATGAGGACACACACCGGATCCGCATGTCGGTGCGGGACCACGGCGCCGGAATCCCCGCGGAAGCCCAGCAGCGCCTGTTCACCCGCTTCGAGCGGGTCACAACGGACAGCCGCGCGCCGGGCTTCGGACTGGGCCTCTACATCGTCCGCCAGCTCGTCGAAGCCCACGGCGGCACCATCCGCGTCCACTCGAGGCAGGGAGAGGGCGCGGAGTTCACCGTCGAACTCCCTTTCACCCCGGAAACCCCGGCAGAAATCGTTTCCTCGATTCGCGCATGACCCTCCCGGGTGGGTTGCGCCCCAGCACCCCTTCCCATTCAGTCACGAACAGTCCGCATTCGCCTCTGACTAGAATTATTCTCAGAAGTTGAATCCTTCTGTTGATTGTGGATATTCTCCGTGCGGCTAGAACTGCTCGTTTTCGGCAAAAGCCGGATTTGAGCGCGACCCTCCGCCAGCGTCCCCCCGACGCAAGGGCACCCGGGTCCACTGGCCGCGACGCTGCTCCGGCAGCCGTCCGCACATACGCGTTCGGAGGAGTCCCCTCATGGGTGGAGCAGACAAGATTCAGGAGCGGTCTACGCGCACTTCGCCTCGCCTGTTCACGGCGGGCCGCGCGAGCCTGCTGGCCACGCTGGCCAGCCTGACGGTGGCGTGCGGCGGTCCGGAGTCCGCGGAGCTGGAATCCTCCGCCGGGCTGGAGCCGGAGCTCGCGGCCCAGGGCCAGGCGCTCTCCGACGATGCCTCCCTCAAGGGCGGCGGCAACGGCGCTTCCGCGCCCGTGGGCCTGGCGCTGGAAGTCGACAACGGCGAGGGCGTCCCCCTGAAGGTGAAGGCCGGGCAGACCTTCTGGGTGAACCAGATCGACCTGCGCGCCTCCATGCTCACCAACAAGGACGAGGGCGTGGACGGCCTGCGTCAGAACAGCGACTTCCTCGCCATCGGGTGGGCCGGTGTGCGTCTGGCGGACCAGGAGTTCGTGGGCCTGTCGAACGCGGACGGCACCTACACCCGCCGCCGCTTCTACCGCGACGCGGCGTGGATGAAGGCGACCAGCCTCTTCACGGTGGAGCCGGTGGACAAGCACGGCCGGCTGACGGGCGCGCCGGTGCTGCTGAACATCGGCAGCGACGACACCCGCCGCACGGAGCGTGACGACTTCTTCATCCGCCGCATGCGCGCCATCCAGTGGACGCGTGACTGCGCCTCGCTCACGGACTGCTCGGGCGCCCAGGCCTACGAGGAAGAGGCCCTGGTGGAGCTGCGCAACGCGTACGACCACGCGAAGCAGAAGACGCTCACCTTCACCTCACGCACGGTGGGTCTGCGCCTGCGCTGGAGCCTGCGCCCGTTCGCCCCCTACTTCATCCCGGTCACGCAGGTCTCCAAGCCGGAGTACGCCTACGGGTTCGGCATCGACATCAAGCCCGTGACGGCGCCCCGCAAGGACGGCACGTACGCGCCCGGGTCGGACGTCACCTTCCAGATGACCCTGAAGGACGGCAAGGGCAAGCGGCTGCACCCGGCCGGGAGCCTTCCAACCTACAATGAGGTCGCACCTCCGGGCGCTCCCGGCAATCCGGCGGGGATCCAGTACTATCAGGCCTTCTTCAACCCCACGACGACCTACTACCGCCGCAAGCACCAGGAACGGATGATGATGACGCAGCTCATCGGGCCGGCGCAGGACATCCAGCCCATCCGGAGCATCGTCGACCTGGAGGCCTTCCTGGATGACTCGCAGGACGTGCAGACCATCGCCACCCCGGCGCGCGACGGCGTCTACGCGCAGTTCATGACCTTCCCCCCGGCGAACAAGCTCTTCGGCGGCGCCTTCTTCCCCAACGACGGCCGCTGGGACGCGCCCGTGAGCGACACCTGGACCTACCACCTGCCCGCGGACGCGAAGCCCGGCACCTACCTGGTGACCGCCAAGGCGCGCCGCGTGTACCTGGGCGAGGACCGGCCGGCGTCGCGCACCATCGAAATCCAGGTGGGGACGCAGACGCACACGGAGGCGGTGCTGACCACCGGCCCCTGCAACACCTGCCACAGCAAGGGCGGCGAGCTGAGTGAAGTGCTGCATGCGAACGACAACCGCGCCGCGTGCGCGTCGTGCCATGCTCCGCTGGGCTTCGAACTGGAGGGGCCCATCTTCGTGCGCACGCACTTCATCCACTCGCGCTCCAACCGCTTCGACGCGCCCCTGGAGAAGTGCTCCTCCTGCCACCTGAAGCAGGAGACCACGCAGCGCACCAGCAAGGCCGCCTGCCTGTCGTGCCACAAGAGCTACCCCGACAGCCACGTGGAGAAGTTCGGCCCCATCGAGAGCATGTACGTCGGCGGGGGCCGCGAGTCGTTCCAGCAGTGCACCGGCAGTTGTCACAAGACACACCCCGGCGCCGGCTTCTAGCCGCCGCCGGTTCGCACGGAGGTCCTCATGGCGCACGTGAAGATGCAGACGGCTCGTTCCACCCTCACGGATCCGGTCGCCGTCGCCGAGGACCTCCTGCGCCAGTTACACGGCCCCCCGCCGAAGCTGGTGACGCTGTTCGCGTCCCGTCAGCGGGACCAGCGCGCGCTCAACCGCGCGGTGCGTGAGCGGCTGCCCAAGGACACCCGGCTGGTGGGCGCCACCACCGCCGGCGAGCTGGACAACAACGGCATCCACGAGAACAGCGTGGTGCTGGGCGCGCTCTCCGGTGACTTCGAGGTGGGCCTGGGCCTGGGCAGCGGCCTCACCGGGGACGCCATCGCCGCGGGCGCCATGGCCATCAAGCGCGCGTGCGAGGAGCTGGGCGTGCGCCAGCAGGACCTGGACGCGCGCCGGTACGTGGGCCTCGTGATTGACGACGGCTTCCGTTACAAGAAGGAAGAGCTGCTGCTGGGCATCCTGGAGAAGAACCAGACCCTGGTGCTCGTGGGCGGCGGCGCCAGCGATTCAGAGACGGACCCCGCGCGCCAGTCCGCGCTCATCCACGTGGATGGCGAAGTGGCCGGCGACGGCGTGCTGGTGGCGCTGTTCAAGACGAACGCCCCCTGGGCCGCGCTGCGCTCGCACTGGTACGTGCCCACCGGCGAGCGGCTCACCATCACCAAGGTGGATGAGACGCACACGCGCGCCCTGGAGATCGACGGCAAGCCCGCCGCCCGGCGCTACGCGGACATCCTGGGCGTGGAGAACATCGCGGACCTGGAGTTCGGCCGGCCGGGTGGCTTCGCGTCGCGCCCCACCGCGCTGAAGGTGGGCCGCGAGTACTTCATCCGCGCCGCGTGGCGTCCCCTGGAGGACGGCTCCATCCTGTTCGCCAACCTCCTGGAGGAGGGCAGCGAGCTGGACCTGATGAAGGCTGGCGACCTGGCGGGCATGACGCGAGACTTCTTCCGGGAGGAGCTGCCCAGGCGGGTACAGAACCCCCAGGCGGCCCTCCTGTTCCACTGCAGCGGACGCATGTGGTACGCGGGCGCCACGGGTACGGTGCCGAGCCTCTCCGAGGCCATGAAGCTCGCACCGTCGGCGGCTGGGATGAACGTGCAGTTCGAGATCTACTCGGGGTTCCACATCAACACCACGCTGACCGTGCTCGCGTTCGGTTCCAACTAAAAGACCATGGCCCACCACCCGTTCGACGTGGCCCACGCGGAAGCGCCCCTCGGTTACACCCTGTCCCTGCTCCTGGTGGGCAGCGAGCGTGAGACGCGCGCCATGCGCGACGCGCTGGAGAAGGAGGACATCCTCTCCATGCTCACGCTGGAGCCCGTCAGCACGCGGGAGGCCCTGGAGCAGGCGCTGGAGCGCCCCTGGGCCCTGGTGCTGGTGGGGTCCGAAGTCCCGGGCATGACCTGGGAGGACATCCAGGCGGCATGGGTGAAGCGCGGCCGGGAGCCGGCCTTCGTGGTGAGCGGGCCCACGTGGAGCGCGGACACGCTGTCCGCGGTCATGCGCGCCGGCGCGCGCGACTACGTCACCGAGGACCGCTACGGCCACCTGCCCTTCGTGGTGGCGCGCGAGCTGCGCCTGCACGCCGAGCGCGCCCAGCACCAGATGACGGGCGTGGAGCTCAAGCGCACCAACTACCTGCTCAGCAACATCATCGACGCGCTGCCCTTCGTGCTGTTCGTGAAGGACGCGGAGACGCGCCGGCTGGTGGTGGTGAACAAGACGTTCGCGGACGCCTTCAAGGTCACCAAGGAGTGGCTGCTGGGGAAGCTGGACCACGACTACTTCCCCAAGGAACAGGCGGACTCGTTCATCGCCATCGACACGGAGATCCTCGAGACGCGCCGCATGAAGACGTTCGAGGAGGTGGCCCGCGCGGACGGCGTGGACCGCATCTTCGCCACGCGCAAGATTCCGCTCCTGGACGACCAGGGCGTCGCGCGCTTCGTGATGGGCGTGACGGAGGACATCTCCGACCGCAAGCAGAACGAAGAGGCGCTGCGCGCCTCCCGCGACGAGCTGGAGGCCGCCAACAAGCAGCTGGCCGCCAGCCTGGAGGAGATCAAGAAGACGCGCGCGGTATCCGCCCGCTCCCTGGCGAGCTACCAGCAGCGCGCGCTGCAGATGGAGATCATCCGTCAGCAGAACGAGGACCTGGACCGGCTGGCCCAGGAGCTCTCCGTCGCCAAGCGCAATGAAGAAGAGCGCGCCCGCGAGGCGGAAGGGGCCGTGCGCCTCAAGAGCGAGTTCCTGGCGAACTTCAGCCATGAGATCCGCACGCCGCTCAACGGCATCATCGGCTACTGCGACCTCTTGATGCGCGAGGAGGGCAGCCGCCTGACGCCGCACGGCCGGCGCGACCTCAACGTGGTGAAGACGAACGCCAAGACGCTGCTGGCGCTCATCAACGACATCCTGGACCTGTCCAAGATTGAAGCGGGCCGCGTGGAGGTCGTCACCGAGCCGGTGGACGTCGAGGAGCTGGCCGACGAGTGCATGGCCACGGTGAAGGAGTACCTCAAGGGCAAGGACGTGGCCCTGACCGTGAACGTGGACCCCGAAGCGAAGGAGATCCGCACCGACGCGCTGAAGCTGCGGCAGATCATGCTCAACCTCTTGAGCAACGCGGCCAAGTTCACCGACACGGGCGAGGTGGCGCTCACGGTGGTGCCCGCGGGCGGGGGCGAGCTGCTCATGACGGTGGAGGACACCGGCGTGGGCATCCCGGCGGATCAGCTCGCCTTCATCTTCGAGAAGTTCCGCCAGGTGGACGGCACCACCACGCGCAAGGTGGGCGGCACGGGGCTGGGCCTGGCCATCGTGCGCGAGCTCACCCGCGTGCTGGGCGGCACGGTGGACGTGAAGAGCACGCTGGGCCGCGGCTCCACCTTCACGGTGCGGCTGCCGGACGTGCTGGCGACGACGGTGGGCGCGGACAGCCCGCACGCCACGGAGCGCCTGGTGCCCGTGCACGACGTGGCCCAGCGGCTGGCGCCCATGGCGCGGCCGGGCAGCACGGTGCTGGTGGTGGACGACGACGTGCTCATCCAGCAGCTCGTCACCGGCCAATTGGAGCCCGCGGGCTTCAAGGTGGTGACGGCGAACGACGGGCTCGCCGCGTTGAAGCTGGCCCGCGAGGTGAAGCCCCAGGCCATCCTCCTGGACATCCACCTGCCGCGCATGGACGGCTGGTCCGTCTTGAGCCAGCTCAAGAGCGACCCGGCGCTGGCGGCCATCCCGGTCATCCTGGTGTCCGTGGAGGAGCAGCGCGCGCGCGGCTTCAGCCTGGGCGCGTGCGAGTACCTGGTGAAGCCGGTGGAGCCGGAGCGGCTGGTGGAGGTGGTGCAGAAGAGCCTGGCCTCCGCGGGCGCTTCCGCCGCCACGGGCGACGTGCTGGTGGTGGACGACGACGCGGCCACGCGCGAGCTGGTCAGCCGCAACCTGCGCCGCGCGGGCTTCTCCACCAACGAGGCGCGCAACGGCGAGGACGCGCTGCTCAAGGCGCGCGTGTCGCCGCCGTCGCTGGTGGTGCTGGACCTGATGATGCCGAACCTGGACGGCTTCGAGGTGCTGCGCCGGCTGCGCGCGGAGAAGCTGTCCGTGCCGGTGGTGGTGCTCACCGGCAAGACGCTCTCCAACGAGGAGGAGACGCTCCTGCGCGACGGCTTCGCCGGCTTCGTGCGCAAGGGCGGCCACGCGCTGGAGGACGTCATCGCGCAGGCCAAGGGGCTGCTCATGTCCCAGCGGGCGGCCAGCGCGGGGAAGCTGCCTCGCGTGCTGTACGTGGAGGACAGCGAGCAGAACCGCGACATCGTCCGCCGCTACCTGGGCGGGCTGTATGACCTCATCGAGGCGGAGGACGGCGAGCAGGGGCTGGAGCGGGCCCGCAACGACGCGCCGGACCTCATCCTCATGGACCTGTCCCTGCCGCGGCTCGACGGCTGGGAAGTCACCCGCAGGCTCCGCGCGTTGCCGGATGGGCAGAATGTGCCCGTCATCGCCGTTACGGCGCACGCGGGTCGCGAATACCAGGACAAGGCGCAGGCGGCCGGTTGCACGGCCTACATGACCAAGCCCCTGGACCGCGATCAGCTCATCGAGACGATTCGTCAGTACCTAGGGAGAAGCCATGGCTGAAGCAAAACCGCGCGTCCTTGTCGTGGACGACGATCCGGACCTGCTCGACCTCGTGCAGCGCTCGCTGAGCGCGTACGGGTTCGATGTGCAGACCCACACGTCCGCCCTGGGCGTGTCCAACATCGTGCGCGCCTCAGAGCCGGACTTCGTGCTCATCGACGTGAATTTCCCCGCCCTCAAGGGGGACAAGGTGGTGGGGCTGGCCCGCCAGTACGCGCCCCCCGGCACCCGCTTCATCCTCTACTCCGCCTCCGACGAGGCCAAGCTGCGCTCGCTGGCCATCGCTTCCGGTGCGGACGGATACATCTCCAAGAGTGTCCAGGGCGCCGACCTGGCCCAGAAGCTCCACGCCATGCGCCTGAAGCCGCGGCCGGCGTCGCAGAACCGGAATTCCTCACCGGTTGAGAGCTGACTCACCCCCCGGGTACGCCCGACCCCTCGGGCTACCCCTCCCTCCGGACGGATGGGAATCTCAAAAATCGATAACCCGCAAGCCCGGTATGACTTGAAGTTCACCAAAAGGGCTGTAAGGTAGTCGCTTCTAGAGATTTACGCGCTCACTGTTCTTCCCTGCTGGGGCGCGCCTCACCCACCACGAACTGCCTGCGTCCCCCCGGAGGCACCTTGCATACGTCGACCGATTACAGCCACGCGGAAAAGCTGAAGCATGAGCTGACTCAACCCATGTTCAACGTCATGTTGAAGAAGTGGGTGGGCAAGGGCGAGCTGGACTACGAGCGCTACCTGCACACGGACACCCTGCTGGCGCTGCAGTCGCCGGAGGGCGAGCTGGTGTCCCACGACGAGCTGATGTTCCAGATCGTCCACCAGTCGCAGGAGCTGTACCTGAAGCTGGCGTCGCGGGAGATGGTGGAGGTGGTGGCGGAGATGGACCGCGACGCGCTGTGGGCGGTGGTGGCCCGGCTGGCGCGGGTGCAGAAGATCCTCGCGGGCATCAGCTCCGAGATGGCGATCCTGGAGACGATGACGCCGGCGGAGTACCAGGTCATCCGCCGCAGCCTGGGCAACGGCAGCGGGCAGGAGTCGCCGGGCTACAACACGCTCCGCCACGCGGCGGACGGGCTGGAGTCCGCGATGGAGCGAATGCTGGCGCGTCGCGGGCTGACGCTGTTCCAGGTCTATTCGGCTGGGGGGCCGAAGGACCTGCAGCACGTCTGCGAGCAGCTGGTGACGGTGGATGAGACGTTCCAGGGATGGCTGTACGCGCACTACCAGCTGGTGCGCCGGACGATTGGCATCGACCGCACGGTGAAGGCGCTGGACGGGCTGCCTTCGCAGGTGCTGCAGGCGCGGATGACGCTGCCGCTGTTCCGCGCGCTGTGGGACGTGCGCGTGGAGCTGACCGCGGGCTGGAAGCGCGAGGGTGGCTACGCGCCGGGTGAGTCGCGCACCGGTGGCGGCTGCCCGATGGCCGCGATCAACGCGATGAATGACTCGGCGATGCACGCGCCGGTGGCCCAGGCGCAGGCCGCGGTGGCCCAGGCGCCCATGGCCCAGGCGCACGTGCATCACACGCCCGTGGCCTACGCGCACGCCTCGGCGGCGCACGCGGCCCCGGCGCATGAAGCGCGCACCGGCGGCGGCTGCCCGATGGCCGCGATGCACGGGCAGCACGTGTCGGCGGCGCACGCCGCGGCGGCTCACGCGCAGCCGATGCCTGCTCACGCGGCGCATGCCGTGGCGGCTCATGCGCAGCCTGCTCCCGCTCACGCGGCGCACGCCGTGGCGGCTCACGCGCAGCCTGCTCCCGCTCACGTGGCGCACGCGGTGGCGGCCCATGCTTCGCACGCCGTGACGCACGCGGCGGTGCCCCACGCGCAGCCTGCTCCCGCTCACGTGGCGCACGCGGTGGCGGCCCATGCTCCGCACGCCGTGACGCACGCGGCGGTGCCCCACGCGCAGCCTGCTCCCGCTCACGTGGCGCATGCGGTGGCGGCTCACGCCCAGCCGGCTCCGGCTCACGTGGCGGCCCACGCTCCGCACGCTCCGGCGCCTCATGCCCCGGTGGCTCACGGGCCGCACGCTCCGGTGGCTCACGCTCAGCCGCACGCTCCGGCACCGCATGCGGCGGTGGCTCACGCTCCGACGCCTCACGGGCCGCACGCGCACTCGCACGCCGCGCATGCGTCGGCGTACGCCCACGCCCAGGAGCTGCGGAGACTGCCGTGACCATGGCGGCACTCCCGGGAGCCCTGCGCGCGGAGTACCCGCTGCTCCAGACCTGCACGTACCTCAACAGCAACTCCACCGGGGCGCTGCCCCGGGCGGCGGAGGGCGTGCTGGCGCAGTACTGGAACACGATGCGCGCGTGGCGCGATGACACCTGGGACACGTGGCTGTCCCAGATGCAGGCGTACGCGGACGGCGTGGCGGGCCTCATCGGCGCGCCCGCCGGCTCCGTGGCGCTGGACACGAACCTGAGCGCGCACCTGTCGCGCCTGGCCTCGTGCCTGGAGTTCACCGGAGAGCGCCGCCGCGTCATCGTCACCGACCTGGAGTTCCCCACGGTGCCCTTCATCTGGAAGGGCTTCGCGCGCTACGGGGCGGAGCTGGTCGTCGTCCCGTCGAAGGACGGCCGCGTGGATGAAGCCGCGCTGGAGGCGGCCATCGACGCGCGCACGCGCATTGTCTGTGTTTCACACGGCGCCTTCGCCACCGGCGCGGTGCTGGACGTCGCGCGCATCGCGAAGGCGGCGCACGCGGCCGGGGCGCTCATCGCCACGGACGCGTACCAGACCGTGGGCGCCGTCCCCGTGGACGTGCGCCAGCTGGACGTGGACTTCCTCCTGGGCGGCGCGCACAAGTGGCTGGGCGGCTCCGAAGCCGCCTTCATGTACGTGCGCCCGGGCCTGTTGCCCACGCTCCGGCCCGCGGCCACCGGGTGGCTGGCGGGCGCCTCGCCGCTGGGCTTCAAGGAGACGGCGGACTACGCGCCGGACGCGCGGCGGATGATGGGCGGCACGCCCGCGCCGCTGATGGTGCTGCTGTCGCGGCCGGGGCTGGAGCTGCTCAAGGGCGTGGGCATGGAAGCGGTGCGCGCGCACTCGCTGAAGCTCACGGACCGGGTGATGGCCCGCGCGGACGAGGCAGGCCTGCACGTGGTGACGCCGCGCGAGCCGCACCGGCGCGGCGGCGTGGTGGCGCTGCGCTTCCAGGGCGACGCCCAGGTGACGCAGCGGCTGGTGGCGCGCGGCTTCATCTGCAGCCACCGGGGCTCCCTGCGCGCCGCCCCGCACTTCTACAACACGCCCGAGGAAGTGGACGCCTTCATGGACGCCCTCATCGAAGAGCAGCGCAAGGAGGCCGCATGAGCATGGCGCCCTTCACGCGCGAGGCGCCCTCGCCCCGCGCCCTGCTGCACCTGCTGTTCAACGGCGCCCGCGCGCTGGACGTCGTGGAGACGGCCCTGAACCTGGGCCTGCTGGACGCGCTGGAGCCGGGGCCCGTGACGCTGGGCGAGCTGTCCGCGAAGCATGGCCTGGTGCCCAAGCGGCTCTACAAGTTCCTCGACTGCCTGGAGAGCCTGGGGCTGGTGCAGCGCGAGCAGACCAGCGACGCGCTGGAGGCGGCGCGCTACCGCGGCGTGCCCGGCCTGCGCGCGGCGGCGGAGGCCGTGCTGGGCGCGAACTCGCTGGAGCGCGACCGCGAGAAGTACGACTGGAAGGCCCTGCACGGCCGGCTGCCGGAGACGCTGCGCGGCCAGCACTCCATGTCCGCCACGTCGTTCGACTGGCCCCCGCGCACGCCCGAGCAGGTGGAGGGCTTCGAGGCCAGCATGGCCGCGGGCCTGGGCCCCATCCTGGAGACGTTCCGCACGCACGCGGGCGCGCTGTGGCCCTCCGGGGCGCGGCTGCTGGACGTGGGCGGCGGGGACGGCACGCTCGCGGAGCACCTGCTGCGCCAACACCCGTCACTCGCCGTGGACGTCTACAACCTGCCCGCCACCGAGGCACTCGTCGCGCGCACGCGCGAGCGCGCGGGCCTGTCCGACCAGCGGATGGGCTTCGTGGGCGGCGACTTCCTGAAGGAGCCCCTGCCCACGGGCTACGACGCGCTGTCGTTCGTGCGCGTGCTGCATGACTGGCCCGCGGAGGTGGCGCGGTCGCTCATGCAGGCCGCCTTCACCGCCCTGCCCTCCGGCGGACGCGTGCTCATCTGCGAGGAGTTCCGCACCCCGGAGCGGCTGGCGGCCCAGTTCTTCTGGTCCTACTTCCTCATCGGCGTGGACACGTGCGTGAGCCGGCTGCGCGAGGTGGAGTTCTACCTGGAGGCGCTCACCGCCTCCGGCTTCACGCACGCGAAGGTGCTCCCCGGTCCCTTCGAGCTCGTGGTGGCCACGAAGCCCTGAAGTCCTGCCCCGGGCCCCCTCCCCGGGGCGTCCTCCCCGTCGCCTACGGCCCTGTCCTACGCTGGACACCCTGGACCTTCCGACAGGTCACAGGGGGAGGCAGCGTGCGCAGACTGTCTTCCAGCCAGACGCTGTAAACAGCCAAACGCAGACGGGAGGAGCCTGTATGACAGGTCCCCGGTCACGAACGGGGTTGAAGGCGGTAGGGCAGGACCACGGGTGGGAAGAAGCGCGGGAGTCGCAAGCGCGGCGTGGTGGCAGACCGGCGGCGCGCACGCATCTGGAGCGCGAGGTGATGGTGCCGGTCGATGACGCCGTCCTCGTCCGGGGACGGCTGGCGGTGCCCGCGGGCGCCCGGGGCGTGGTGGTGCTGGCGCGCGGCAGCGACAGCAGCCTCCAGAGTCCACGGCTCGCGCAGACCTCGCGCCTGTTCCAGGCGATGGGGCTGGGCACCCTGCTCATGGATCTGCTGACCAGCGAGGAGATGGAGGAGCGCCGCACGCGGCAGCTGCGCTTCAACGTGGGCCTCTTGGGCATGCGCATGGCGGGCGCGGCCCGGTGGCTCCAGCGCGAGGGCCCCACCCAGGGCCTGCGCGTGGGCTACTTCGGCGCGCACACCGGCGCGGGCGCGGCGCTGTCCGCCGCGGCCTTCCGACCTGATCAGGTGGAGGCCGTCGTCTCGCGCGGCGGCCGTCCGGACCTCGCGGGCGCGGTGCTGCCCAAGGTGCGGGCCCCCACGCTGCTGCTGGTGGGCGGCGCGGACACGCTGGGCCTGGACATCAACCGGCGGGCCTACGAAGCGCTCCGCGCCGACAAGCGCATGGACATCATCCCGGGCGCCACGCACCACTTCCAGGAGGACTCGGAGCTGGAGCAGGTGGCGGAGCTCGCCGGGGAGTGGTTCCTCCAGCACCTGGGCGCTCCCCGGGACGCCGCGGAGGAAGTCGCGGCACAGTGAAGGCCGGGCCCGAGGCCCACGGGCCTCAGGCCAGCACGGGGCGCGTCACGCCCAGCTCGCACGCCAGCACCGCGAGCTGGGCGCGGTTCTCCGGCCCCAGCTTGCGGTAGATGCTCGTGAGGTGGGCCTTCACCGTGCGCTCGGTGATGCCCAGGTGCGCGGCGATCTTCAGGTTGTCCGCGCCCGCCGCCACGTAGCCCAGCACCTCGCGCTCGCGCAGCGTGAGCCGCGACAGCGCGGAGGCCGGCACCTGGAGGTCCTCCAGGCGCATGGCATTGGCGTGGAGCATGTCCACGGGCAGCAGCCGCTCGCCCCGGGCCACGCGGTCCACGGCGCGCACCACGTCGTCACAGCCCACATTCAGCTTGCACAGGTAGCCCGCCGCCCCCGCTTGGAAGCAGCGCTCCACCACGTCCGGCTCCTTGTGGCCGGACAGCACCAGCGCGCGCACCTGCGGATGGAAGTCGTGCAGGTACTTCAGCGCGTTCAGGCCATCCTCCACGCTCTCACGGCCCACATGCTCCAGCCGCAGGTCCACCACGGCCACGTCGGGGGCGGCCGCACGCAGGTTGGACAGGAACGTGCCCGTCTCCGAGCAGCGGGCCACGACCTTCATCCCCGCCCCTTCGAGCAGGATCGCAAGGGTCTCGCGGAACAGCTGCTGATCCTCCAGCAGCGCCACGCGAATCTCCCGCCCTGATGCGTTCAAATCCATGGATGTAACCCTTGTCTTCCCATCGCTTGTCATCAACCCCCTGGGAGGGCCGCTTGACGCTACGCCATTTCCCTAAGCCCTGGAACCGCTCCCCGCACCTCAAAGCAACCGAAGGACTTCAGCGGACATATTGCCGTTGAGCAGCGAGGCTGGGAGTGCGGTTGGGGGCGGCCTCATGAGGAGGCAATGGAGGTCCTGCCCGGTGGGCCCCCCTGCTGGGGACTAGGGGCTGTCCCTGATCCCCGGCCCGAAAATCAACCTGGTGGCTCAAACACCGGCGTTGGACCCGGCCTTGAGGGGCACGAGGAGGTTGCCAGCCAGCGTCAGGCATGATCAACGCTGGCTGTGCGCCGACATGAACTGAGCGATGCCGAGTGGAACCGCATCAAGCCCCTGCTGGGCTCGCGGAGCGGCCCACCCTCGAAGCGAGGGGACCGCGACTTCCTCAACGCCGTCATCTGGCGCGTGAAGACCGGGGTGCAGTGGCGGGACCTGCCCGAGAGGTTCGGCCACTGGAAGACCGTCTACAACCGCTTCCACCGCTGGGCGCAAGTCGGGCGCTGGGAAGCCATCTTCAAGGCCCTGCGACTTCCGGTGGATGAGCTCGGCTCGCTGGCAGACGCCTCCGTCGTCCGGGCGCATCAGGACGCCTCGGGCGGAAAAGGGGGGTCCGAAGCAATGCTCTGGGGCGTTCTCGAGGAGGTTTTTCAACGAAAGTTCACGCCGTCACAACGACGGGCGGTAAGCCGCTCCACCTCGCGCTGACGCCCGGCCAGCAGCATGAGTCCACGATGGCCGAGGAGCTTCTGGTGCATGCCGAAGGCGAAGCGTTCATCGCGGATACGGGCTACGACGCCGAGCGCATTCGCACCAACGCCCAGAAGCTGGAGATGAAGGCCGTCATTCATCCCCACCCCAGCCGCAAGCAGCCGCCGCCTTTGGACCGCGCCCTCTACCGGCTGCGCTACCGGGTGGAGTGCTTCTTCCACGACCTCAAGCGCTTTCGCGCCGCCGCCACTCGTTACGACAAGACGGCGACCTGCTACCTCGCCGTCCTGCACGTTGCTTCCATGCTTCTTTGGCTGCGGTAATCAGGGACAGCCCCTAGGGGGCTGTCCCTCCAGTGGCTCAAGCAGATACGGGAGCAGGTGGAGAACGAACTCCAGAAGCACGCGGGGGACGTGGACCTCCGCCTCGTTCAGGGTGACGCAATCCTTCACACATTCGCGCGAGTTACAGGGCGTGAGCGCCATTCCTTCGCTATCCTGTCATTCATGAGCAAGACCGAGGCGCGCGGAGAGGAGAACGCCTTCCAGCAGGCGGCCCGATTGGAACGCGAGGAACTCCATCGGTGTATCACCCTCGCTGCAACCCATTTCCAATCGCGTCTCTGGGACGAGGAGGAGGGACAGGAAGCGAGGGATTACATCGCCTCGCGCGGCGTCGCACCGGAGACTGCCCGGTCCTTCAGTCTCGGCTACGCCTCTGACTCGGGGACGGCGCTGGCGGAGACACTCGCACGCGCGGAACTCCTCGGCGCGGGTGAGCGGGCGGGCGTGTTGCGCCATCCGAAGGCCGGCGAGCGCCACACGGATTACTTCAAGCGGCGCGTCATGCTCCCGTTCAGCTCCCCGGAAGGACAACCCCTCTCATTCATCGGCCGGGACCTCCCTCCCCATCAGCGACGCAAGTACGTGGAGGCCCAGGCCTCCCCCATCTTCATCCGCGACACGACGCTCTTCGGGCTGACCCATGCCCGCGACGCCATCCGCGGCGAGGGCTCCGCCATCGTCGTCGAGGGAGGCTTCGACTGCATGCAGTTGCATCAGGCCGGCTTTCCCCACAGCGTCGGCCTCATCTCCGCAGCCCTGAGCACGAACCAGCTCGACCTGCTGCTCGCCGCGGGGGCCCGCGAGCTGGTGGTCATGTTGGATCCAGACCTCGGAGGCTGGCGAGGCATCCAGCAGAACAGCGACCTGTTGCTGCTCTATGTCCCGAGGACTCGCGTGGTGCAGCTCCCCAGCAAGGAGGACCCGGACGAGTTCATCCTCCGCGCCGGAGCCGGGGCCATGCGGCGCCTGCTCTCCGAGGCGCGCCCCCTCACCGACTACCTCCTCGCCACCGTCCTGCCCCAGGGGCGCGGCGCCTCCGCCTCCGAGCGGAAGAAGGCCATCGACGAGCTCACCCACATCTTCCTCCGGCTGCAGGAGGGCCCGGCGCGCACGGCCCTCCTGGAGGCCCTGGCCTCGCACTCCGGGCTCTCATGCCCGGAGCTGGAGTCGTTGCTGCGCCCCCAGGGATGACCCTGGGACCTACCGCACGTCGTACAGGCGGAGCTCCACGCCGACGGTGCCGCCGGAGTGGTTTATCACCTCCAGCTGACTGGAGCTGCTCCCCGAGGGCCAGAGCGACACCTCGATTTTCGAGTGGGTCGGCCCGCTGTAGGAGTAGTAGATGTCATCCTCGTCTCCCTGAGGGACCACCAGCTTCAGTCCCATTGCGATGAGCGGCGGCCGGGTGAAGAGGGGCAGCACATGCGTCCACGGATCGCCGTTGCCGTCCAGCGTGAACGTCCACTGGTAGAGAATCGAGGGGTACCGCGCATCGTGGAGGTGGCTCGTGGAAGCGAATGCCGCGTCCGCTGCCGTTCGCGGGTAGTAGCGCGCGTCGTGGTCCGTGGAGCCCGGCGCCACGTGGGTGTTGAGGTGGTTGACGAGCTGGGCAAGCTGGCTCCAGACCGTGCCCGCCGTCAGGTTCCTCGGCGATCCGGTAACGGCCGCGCTGCCAATCAGGCCCGAACCATTCGACTGAGAGTTCGCCTTGTTCAACAGGGGGATGAGCGAGCCAAGCTGTGACTGCACCGTGTTACCCGACACGTCCGCGTGCGGCTCCGTGCCGACGTATTTCGCCCCCGAGTCCCCCACGGACGGCGACATCAGCCGTGTCAACGATGGGAACCCCTGCGTCCGCTCCGGCGTGAAGGAGCCCGACGCGATGACGCCCAGCTTCACGTAGCGATGCAGGAGCCCCACGGGCTGCGCGCCGCTCAGGATCTGGTCCCCCGCGGCATCCTGTTCGCGCACGGGCGCCAGCCAGTAGTCCCCGGCGACGAAGGTACGGCTGGTGGTGCCCCCTCCCGACAGGTTGAGCGCGAACGCCAGGTCCTGGAGCTCCAGGTGCAGCACGCCGCTTTCGATGCGCACATGGCCATGCACGCCCTGCGCATGGGCCGTGGACAGCGGCGCGCCGCGATCCCTCCCGCCGCTGACGAAGGTCCAGACTCCCGTCGTGGTGTTGCGCGTCAGCGTGCACCAGCCGTCCCACCTGCGCACGAACGGGTACGTGGCCGCGTCGGGCACGGAGACCGGGTAGCCCTCCTTCAACAGGCCGCGCGAGGGGAACCCCGCCTGCAGCGTGCCCAGGTGCACGCCCAGGTGACGCTCCGTCGCGGCGTTGTAGAACTCGTAGAGCCAGTCGTTGCCCTGGTAGTCCTGGGGCACGCCAGGCCCGTTCGCGTAGGCCTCGGCCGCGTTCTCGCTCGACCACTTCAACGTGAGCTCGCTGGGGGCCGTGGGCGAGCCCTTCACGTCATGCACCTCCAGCCGGAAGAGGTAGTTGCCCGTGAACTGGGCGGCGGGCCCCGTGCCCCCCACGCGCTGGGACAAGGTGAGCGGCGCGTTGCCCCGCCCCGGGTTGACGAGCGGGTCCGTGGGCTGCTGGCCCGCGGGGCAGCGCTTGATCTGAAGCATCACCTGCGTGCGGGTGCACGTGTCCGCGCCGTGCAGCCCCGAGTCCTGGAGGTTCGGGTCCTCCAGGAACAGCACCGGCCGCTCCCAGACGTCCGCGTAGAGGCTCTCCCCCACCGCGGGTGTCCCCGGCGCCAACGGGAAGTCCGGCTGGGTGGCGTAGGAGAAGGGCGTCGTGCCGGGCAGCGTGGCCATCAGCCCGTCCGCGTAGACGCTGCCGGGCGTTATCTGCAGCGTGTTGGAGATGAGCAGCTTGCCGGTGGCAGGGCCGCCGCTGCCCACCACGTCGCGCAGCGCGCTGTTGACGCGGTCGTTGATGATGGACACCAACTCGTTCCAGTCCGCGTCGGTGAGCATCCGCCCCTGCTGCTGGTAGACGCCGGAGTAGCGCTTGGAAGAGTCGTGGGAGTCGCGTGAAATCTGGGTCTTCATGTTGAGGAACTCCGCTGGAGTCGAAGCGGGAATCAGGTGGAAGGAGGCGTGACGACGGGCAGGGCCAGTCCGAGCCGTTCATCGGGAACCAGGATGGCGCTCATGCCCGCGGGCAGGGATTCACGGAGCCGGGCGAGCACCGCCTCGTCGCGCAATGCATAGCGACGGTGGCGGTAGGCCCCCAGCTCCCCTCCATCCTCCGCGCCATCGAGCAGCCTCGCGCCGCTGTCGCTCGAGAGCACGCCAGCGCCGGGTGCTCCGAAGGCGGTGGCGCGGAAGCGGGGCACCTCGCTCGTACACGCGTACGCCTCCGCGGGCTGCCCCGCCACGGTATACGCCCCCAGCGCGGCCTCTGGCAGCCGGCAGTAGCGGAAGCAGTTGCCCACCCCAGGGTGGGGAGTGACGGAGCCCGCGAAGAGCGAGTCGTTGGCGAAGCATCGCGCCACGTCCATCGAGCCGAGCACCGTCACGCTCAGCAACGCAATCAACGCCGTGCTCTCGAGTGACCCCAGGAGGCTGTCCTCCACCGTCGCGCCAACCACGTCTACCAGGCCCGCCTCCAGCTGGAGGTGGCCGAGGGCGGAGCGGCGGACGACGAGCTCGTTCCCCAGGTTCTTCGTCACAATCCCCGTGACGATGGAGTCTTCGATGACGTGCGCGGTATCGAAGGCGTCGATGTACACGCTGCCCTGGATGACGCAGTTGCGCATCACCAGCGGCCGATTGCCGACAATGACGTTCTCTCCATCAAGGACGAGGTTCTCGAGGACGTAGTCGCCCGACTCCGGCTCGGGCGGCAGGGGCCCCAGACGGCGTCGGGGCAGCACGCGCGACGACTCCGGGGGCACTGGCAGCGGACGCGTGTCTCCGAACTCCCAGCCCGGTGGGAAGAACCCCACCCTGGGCAGCGTGAAGACCGCGACACGCTTGGGGTGGACCTGTCCCTGCCGCGCGGAGGGCCGGCGCAGGTCCGGTGTCCGTCGCGAGACGTCGTCGAAGTGGCCGGGCGCCGCGGGGATGCCGTGCACGTTCTCCTGCAACGGCGGCCGCGACGAACCATCCCCACGCGGCGGCAGCGCCACCTTGCGGGACCGGTACCGAAGGTCCACCGTCGCCGCGGGCAGCGCCGGGTGCCGTCGCGCTGGCGCCCCCGCCGGAAGCGGCAGGGCCCCGAGCGACTCCGGAGGTAGCAACGGCTGTCCCACGCGCGGCGTCACCGCCACCCGCCTCCAACCCTCTTGCAGGTAGACAGGTTCGGAGGGCTCGTTGCGCGGGTCCTCCGTGTCCCACGCATACTGGCCGACGTCCTGGGCGACCTGCGCCACCGACCCGGGCGTGCCCTTGCGCTGGCGCAGCGACACGGCCTGGGACAGCTCACGCCGCTGCTCCGGCTCCGCGGGCGACAGCAGCTTCACGTCCAGGAGCTCCGCCAGGTACGGCAGCGTCCAGCCCTGGGCGTCCGGATGGTCCGGGAACGCATCCGCCAACCGCTGGGCCATCACCCCGCGGACCAGGTCCAGCACCTCGCCGCAAGACCCGAGGTAGTCGCGCAGGTCGCCGTTGTCGCGCGTGCGGTACACCTCCGGCAGCAGCCCGTAGAGCTGCGCGCCAAGCCCCGTGCCCCCGTTTCCCGAACTCACAGTGAGTACTCCTTGAAGCGCACGGACAGGTCCTGCCCCTCCGGCGCCAGGTAGACGACGTGCGCGCCGGACGGCGCGTCCTTGCGCTGCAGTCCCGGCACCCCGGCCATCACACAGATGGAACTCTCCACACCCGTCACGGCCTCCACCACCTTGTAGACGTCACTGAGGTACAGCGCCTGTCCCAGCCCCCGGTGCCGCAGCGACAGCGCGTCCAGCAGCGCCGCCCGCACCGCCTGCACCACCGCGTCCGGGTTGAAGGCCCGCGTGTCCACCTCCACCTCCACGTCGAGCGTCACCGGCTCGTTGAGGTAGCGGGAGAGCGACACCTCCACGCCCGGCAGCGCGTGGGCGCGCAGGAAGTCCGCCAGGGACTGCTTCAGGGGCCCCAGCTCTCCACCGTCCGCGGGCACCACCACCACCTCCACCAGCTCCATGCGGGAGCCGGGGTTGCGCTTGAGCAGCGCGCGCGCCTGCCAGACGCTGCTGTGGCCCATGGCGAGGCTGGCGAAGTCCTCCGTCGACACCGCGCGCTCCAGCGTCAGCACCGTGGCGGGCGCGGTCCGGCGCAGCGCCTCCACGTCCTCCATGTCGTTGCCCCCCGCGGCGGGCAGCGGCTGCTCCACCGCCTCCACCAGCGCATGAGGCCGGCTCGGCTTCGCGAGGCTGCCCGCGGGCAGGTTGCCTCGCAGCCCCGAGCCCGCGCGGAAGCCCACCCGCACGTTGTTCGCGCCCGTCGGCAGTCGCCGGCCGTTGCGCCCATCACCGAAGACGACCGCCAGCTCTCCGTCGCGAACCAGGCGCACCGTGTAGTGCGGGTCCGTGGGGCCCGACTCGCGCAGGCTCTCCACCGCCTGCCAGCGGCGGCCCGCCACCTTCACCTCCAGGTCCGCGCGCACGCCCGACGCGCGCGTGGAGTCCGCGACGAACGAAAGGCCGCGCTCCCGCAGCACGAACGCCTGCCCGGTCTGGGTGGCGTCTCCGCTGCCCAGCACCTCCTCGGGCTTGCGCTCTCCGTGCCCCACCAGGACGACGTTCGCGTGGAGGACCAGGTTGTCCACCGTGCTGCCGGGAGGCAGCGGGTCCACCAGCGCGACGAAGCCCTCGCCGGTGCCCTGCACGCGCGTGAGCAGCGGCGGCGCCGTGCCGCCCTCCTGCCGCACCACCACGGCGCGGCCGAACGTCAGGCCCCGTGGCACCGCGTCCAACGGCACCTGCGTGCCGGACAGCGGCGTGGCGTTCTCATCCCAACCCACCAGCCGCGCCACCTCCTGGAAGCGGCCGTACACGCGCGTCTCCGCCCGGGGAAACTCTCCCCCGCCCCGGCCCTGCCAGCCGTCCACGGGGACGAGCTCCGTGCGCCCCAGCTCGGCGTTGTTCGCCACCGAGGCCAGGCGCCCCCACGAGGCCTGCACGCCCGTCACCACCACCGCGAAGTCCCCCGCCGCGAGCCCCTTGGGCTTGTCCGCCCACAAGGTCCCCGGCAGCAACGACGCCGAGTCGTCCGCCATCAGGAAGGTGTCCACCTCCCAGCCCCCCGCGGACGCGGGCGGCGGCGCCAGGAAGGACTGGGGGTTGGAGAGCGACTCCTCCGTCTCTCCCGCACCGCGCCGCTGGGTGAGCTTGAGCAGGGTGTAGCCTCGATTCGCCTCCTCGGAGGTCTCCACCGGGACCTCGGCGGCGGACACCACGTGCACCTCGTACTCCCGCACCGGGTCCTCGAAGGCGCGCGGGTCTCCCAGCGTCTCCCCGTTCAAGCGCTGCCAGGCACCGGGGACCTGGACGAAGTACTCCACCGTGGGCGGCTCGCTCGAGGTGATGATCCGCTTCCCCATCTGCCGCGCCACCGGCACCACCACCGGCCGGGCCAGTACCGCCTGCGACAGGGCCAGCTCGCCGACGCTCCGGTCCAACCCCACCTTCTTCCCGTCCACGGCGGTGACGCGCCGGTAGTAGCGCCGCTGTCCGTCCGACACGGTGACGATGTCCCCCGCGAGCAGGCCCCGTGGCTCCACCGCCAGCCGCAGCGTCAGCCCCACCGAGCCTCCCGTCCGCAGCGGCCCCTGGACCGGCAACCGCTCCTTGGGGCGGACATGCACGCGCGTGCGCCCCAGGGTGAAGACGTTGCTCGGCAGCGTGGGGGTCACCCGCAGGGTCGTGGTCCCCTCCTCCTGGAGGACGCTGTCCACCACGAAGGCCACGCACCGCCCATCCACCTCGCTCTCGAGGACGACGGGCTCCCCCGCGTTGATGCCGGAGAGGCTCCCCTCCAACACCAGCTTTTTCGTGGAGTGTCCCAGCGCGTCCGGACTCACCCCATGCCCCGCGGGCCGGAGCAGGTTGAGCTGCGCGTCCACGTCCAGGTCGTCGAGCGACTCGAACGTGACGGGCGCGCCCCCGTCCGGCGGCGAGTGCCGCACCGCGAAGCCGCGCCCCAGCCGTCCCCGCGTCCCCGCCTTCGCGTGCACCACCAGCGGCGTGAAGGCCGACGCGGGAGGCGACGGGTGGTAGTCGATCATCTCCACCAGCCGGCGCAGGCTCTCCCACTGGGTCGCCGTCCCCAGGTAGCCCTCATTGGCATAGGCATCCACGTGCTCGGTGAGGACGTGCGTCGCACGCGCCAGGGCGCGGGCGATCTCCCAACCCCAATCCGGCACGGAGGCACGCGGGGCCTCGTACTGGGCCAGCAGCCGCGCCTGCCGCTCGGAATCGCTCTCCGAAACCGGCGCCTGCATCCCGGGCCAGCGGACGGACGCCTCCGGCCGGTTGAAGCGCTCGTCCAATCGCGCGCGGAGCTCCTCGAGCAGCGTGGCCGCGTTGGCGTCCACGTAGCGGATGCGCCGCAACCCCGCCCGGTTCCACCGGGTGATGTCCGATGACTTGCTCACCCTCGCCTCCCGCCCCGCAGGTTCAACGTGTACGAGCCCCGCTCCGGATGGGCCGGGTCGTTGTCACACGTGGCCAGCTCGATGCCCTTGAGCAGGATGCGGCCGGTGGCGATCTGGTCCAGGTAGCGCGCGCCGAAACGCTTGAGCTGATCCAACTGCACCGTCTCCACGCCCTCCAGCGCGGTGAGCGTCTGGATGAGGTCGCTGGCGTTGACGTCCTCGCCGAAGCGCAGCCGGCCCGGCTCGAAGAACCCTCCCGGGCCGCGCCCGAGGGCCTGCTCCACCGCGGAGCGGACCTCGGACTGGAAGTAGTCCGGCCCCACCTGGAGGGTGAACGCCAGCTGGATGCCCACCGGCACCGCGTCCTGGAGCTGCACCTCCTGGCCAATCATCCGGTACGTCTCCACGTAGCCACCCAGCAACGTGCGCAGGGTGGTGTCCGGCCAGTGCGGCGCATCCAGCCCCCGCTCGATGTGGAAGCGCTCCACGCGCTTGCGCAGGTCCGCGGGCGTGGTGGCCGCCGCGCTCGTGCCCTCCACGGCATCCAGCACCCGGTCATTCCCCCCGATGATGGCCACCCGCACGACGGTCCACGCGCCGCCCCACTCCAGCGAGGCCTGCGCGTGGCGGACCAGCGGGTGCTCCTCCAGCATCCCGCCGTAGTCCTCCACCGTCACCATGCGCCGCTGGACGTGCAGCTCGCGAGGCCCCGCGCGCCGCGCGCCCTCCATCAGGAAGGGGTTCGCCGCCCAGGCCTGCTCCAGCTCCGCCCTCGCCCCCTCCCCATCCGCCGCCGGGTTGGTGCGGATGTCTCCCGCGGCGAAGGCCATGCGCTCCGCGTCGTAGCCGATGAGCCGCAACAGCCGCCGCACGGACTCCGGCCGCCGGGCGGTCTCCAGGAAGGACTCGGCGGCGACCCGGTCCGCCATGTCCGACAGCTGGTCGAGCACCGCGGACAGCACCTCCACCAGGACGACCTCGATGTCCGCCGCCGTCCAGCGCTGGCGCTCCGGGAAGCGCGCCGCCAGCTCCTCCAGCATGAAGCGGCGGAAGCCGTCGAAGTCGCGCACCTGCCAGTCGAAGTCGTTGCCCACGTCGGGGAGCGGCCGGGGCAGTCCCCGCACCACGCGGCGGCCACACCCCGGCAGCCCGGGCTCGAAGAGGATTTCAGGGACGGGAGTGTCAGCCACCGACGCCTCCCACCGCGAAGAGCTGCTGCTGGGGAACACCCAGCGTGGTGAGGCGGTAGCGCACGACGAGCTGGAGCTTCTCGTCCTCGCCCGTCACCTCCAGCTCCAGGCTGCCCGGGTCCACCTCTCCGCGCAGCGCGTCCGCCAGCGCCGCCTGCATGCGCCGCCGCGTCACCTCCCACAGCGGCGTGCCGTTGGGTTCGAACACCAGCATCTTCGCCCCCCCCCCGAAGTCCGGGCGGAACACCCGCTCCCCGGGCGTGGTGAAGAGGACCTGCTCGATCTGCTCCCGCACGTGCTGGCCGCGCCGGCTGATGGCCGGCCCCTGCGCCTCCACGCGGAACGGGAAGGCCAGGCACGGTGGATCTCCCAGGCGCTGACGCTGATCGAATGGCTCGCTCATCCCTCGTCCCTTTCCCTCACTTCGTCATCACCGACGTCGACAGCGTGCTCATCTCGCCCTGGGGGATGGGCGGCGACGTGGGCCCCCCCGGCGCCGACGAGGTGTGCACGTGCGTGGCGAACAGGGCGAGGAAGCTCTGCCCCTTGATGACGGGCTCCCCGCCACTGCCGCCCAGCAGCACCTGCGTCCCCTCCACCACCACCTGCTGGCCCTTCACCTTCACCCCCGAGGACGCGGTCTCGATGGTGTTGCCGTGCGAGTCCTCCACCCGCACGCCGCTGGAGGACAGGACGAGCGAGTTGCCGTGGCTGTCCTCGACGCGCAGCTCCTCGCCCTCCGCGTCCAGCACCACCGTGGCGCCCTTGGCGTCCGTCAGCGCCACCGTCCCCTTCGGGTCGATGCTCAGCTGCGCCCCCTTCGGGTGCTGGAGCAGCACCGCCTCCTCGTCCTTCGCGTCGTCGAACCGCAACACGTGGCCCGCGGGCGTGCGGAGCAGGCGCGTGGTGGGGGGCGTCTTCGCCGCGTCCTCCGGCACGTCCTCCTTCTTCTGCCAGAACGTCCCCGTCCAGATGGGCCTGCGCAGGTCCCCCTCCTCGAACTCCACCCACACCTGGGCATCCACCTCCGGAATGGCGAACCAGCCATGTCCCGCGGCGCCACCGAAGGGCACGCAGGGCAGCGCCCAGGGTGAGGGCTCGGAGCCCAGCACCGACGGCACCCGCAGCTTGAGGCGCCCCAATCCTTCCGGGTCCTGGTTGTCCACGACGAAGCCCCGGTACTTGCCGAAGTACTTGTCGCGCGTATGCCGGACGAGCTCCGTGAGCAGCTCTGACGTCACAGGAGACCTCCCAGCACGTTGAGTGCCCCGCCCCCGAGGTTGTCCCCATAGGCATTGCGCAAGAGGCGCAGCCCCTGCCGGTAACCCTCGTGAGAGAAGACATGCGTGACGGCGTCCACGTAGTAGATGCCGCCCAGCCACTCACCGACGCCGTCCACGCCCACGGGCTGGCCCACCTTGAGGACATGACCGTAGGCCGTGCCGTCCAGCTCCCCTTCCGCGCGCACGCGCAGGGAGAAGTCGTTCACCTTGCGCCGGGCCCGGGCGAGCAGCTCCTCCTCGTCCACGGCCCCCTCGCGGGTGAGCAGCCACGTGAAGTCGCGCCCCTCATGTCCACCGTGCGCCTGCCGGGTCCCGAGCAGCGGGAGGTCCGGCGTCACCTCCTGCCGGCGTGGCTCCGCGCCCGACAAGGGGGCCAGGTCCACCGCCACCGTGTTCGGGCGATGCCCGTCCGTGGTGACGCTCAACGCGCGACAGTGCGTGTCCAGGCCCGCGTAGACGCGGATGGTCGGTTGGGGCTCGGCGTCCAGCCGCATGGGCCCGAAGTAGATGACGCCCCCCCGGACCAGCAGCTCGTACCCGTTGGCCTCGGCCCGGGCACGCAGGAACCGGATGTCGGTGGAGTCCTGCGGCACCACCAATCCGCTCAGGCCGGCGCCGCTGGTGGGGTCCACCGCCAGACCGTGGCGCGCGGCGATCTCCGCCAGCAGCACGCCGTCCGACGTCGGGACCTCCGCGCCCCACACGCGCCGCACGTGCTCGCGGTCCATCGCCAGCGATTCGTCCTGGCAGGACACCGTGACGCGGGCAGTGCCCATGTCCTCGGGGTAGTCCGCGCGCACCTCGCGCACGAAGCCCCGCAGCACCTCCTCGGTGCGCTGACCGAAGCGGGCCTCAATGAGGATGGGCTCCCAGGGGGCCAGGACCTCCGCGTCCTGCACCGTCCAGCGCCCGCTCTCGTCGCGGCGCGTGTCGAAGACGAGCGTCGCCACACCGACGCGGTCGCGGCTCACCTCCACCCTGGCTTCACGCAGGAACGGATAGAGCGAGGTGATGGGACGGCCCCGCACCTCGATGGCGCACTCGACGGGTTCCCGGAAGCGCTCGCTGAACAGGTCGGCCAGCATGGCGCTATTCCGTGGCCCGGGGGATGAGGATGACCTGGCCCACGAAGCTTTCGAGCGTCAGGTCGCCGCCGAAGAGGAAGCCCGGGTTGGCGTCCAGGATGCGCCACCACAGCCTCGCGTCGTTGTAGTAGTGGCGCGCCAGCAGGTCCAGGCGCTCACCGGAGCGGACCACGTGCTCCAACACGCCGGTGGCCGGGCCGATGGCGCGAGGCCTCACGCCGCGGAACACCTCCCCCAACACCGGGTCCTCGTCGAAGGCACGGGCCTTCGCATACCGCGAGTCACGCGGGAACATCACAGCACCCCCTTGAGCAGGTCCGCGGTGAGCCGGCCGCTGTTGACCGCCGCGCCCACGAGCTGACGGGCCTTCTCCCGCAGGTAGAACGGGTTGTTGCCCTCGATGACCTGCAACGTGAGCGACACCGTCGCCCGGTAGGCCACCAGCGATGGCAGGAAGTTCGTCTCCTCCACCCGGACGGACGTGAGGAACACGGGCAGCACCTGGCCACCCCAGACGAACAGCAGCACCGACGCGAACTGCTCGCGCTGGAAGGCCCGCTCCGACCCGAGCCCCAGGCTGGCCAGCAGCTGAAGCCCTCCCGGCCCCTGGGACTTGGGCTCGACCAGCGTGCGCAGCGTGTCCAGCTCCGGCTGGATGCCCAGCGTGGCGGCCACCGCGTCGCCTTCGTGCATGCGGTCGGTGGCGTCCAGGAGGATCTCCAGCGTGAACGACTCCGGCTCGACCGACACGCCCTGTGCCACGCGGAGCGTCTCCGTGGGCAGCGCGAAGTCGTAGGCCCCGCGCAGCCCTGGCGTCCCCGGCGTGCGCAAGGTGAGCGTGCGCGTGCGCGAGAGCGTGCGCGGATTGAAGTCGAACACCAGCGCCACGGGAGGCACGGACAGGCCGTACTCCACCAGCGCGCCCCGGCTCACCCTCACCATCCACGGCCTCCTTCCTCTTCGACCCGGCCAGTCTCCACCGCGCCCCTGACATGGGAGACGAGCGCGTGGGCGATGCGCGAGGCCACCTCCCCATCCGGCAGCGACAGGTCCACGTGCAGCGACAGGTGCGCGGAAGGCACGTGGTGCGTCCCTTCATCCACCACGTGCACGCGAGACAGCTCGCGCGCGACGAGCCGGACGAGCGTGTCCGCACGGCGCTCGAAGCCCGCTGGCAGCCGCAGGTGCAACGCGTCGATGGTCAGCATGGCGCCAGCTCCTTTGGCAGGTGCTTGCGCAAGGGCCCCAGCTCCGAGGCGGACACGTCGCGCCCCTCCTTGCCCAGCTCGCGCCACACCGCGAGCGCGATTTCCCGCATGCCGATGGGGGTCCCCGCGCCCGCGGCGAGATAGGCCGCGTGCAGCGCGGCGTTGCGGATGCCGCCACCGGACAGGCTCACCGCCGAGCCCAGCACCTCCGGGTCCACCTCCGGCGACAACGGCGCGCGCGGCGGCAGCAGCCCCCGCCACAACCTCGCCTGCGAGCGGGCGTCCGGCCGGGGGAACTCCACCACCACCTGGAAGCGGCGGGCGAACGCCGGGTCCAGGTTGCCCTTGAGGTTGGTGGTGAGGATGCACGGCCCCGTGTGTTGCTCGATTCGCGCCAGCAGGTGGCTCACCTCCTGGTTGGCGTACCGGTCGCGGGCCTCGCGCACCTCGCCACGGCGGCCGAAGAGGCTGTCCGCCTCGTCGAAGAGGAGGATGACGTCGCGCCCGTGGGCCGCGTCGAAGAGCTTGCTGACGTTCTTCTCCGTCTCGCCGATGTACTTGCTGACGAGCGCGCCCAGGTCCACGCGGTGCAGCTCCCAGCCCATCGTCGTGGCGAGCACCGAGGCGGCGAACGTCTTCCCCGTCCCGGACGGGCCGGAGAACAACGCCACGGGGCCTCCCATCGCGCGGCCGCCCCATTGCTCCACCACCGTCTCGCGATGCTGGAGCCACAACAGGAACTCCCGCAGGAGCGCCAGCTTCGCCTCCGGCAGCACCAGCTCCTCCCAGCGCGCCGTGCCCGGCACCCGCAGCGCGCCCGGGAGCGACAGGGGCGGCTCCGGGGCTCCGAGCAGGCGCGGCGTGAGCCCCCGGCTCGGCCGGATGGGCGAGTAGGGGCCTCCCTCGTCGCGCTCCAGCAACCCCAGGCGCCGCAGGGGCGCGTCCTCGGACAACACCGACGACAACCTCGCGCCGTCCGCGGGCTGCAATGCGAGCAGTTCCTGGATGAGCGCCGCCGTGGGGTACACCAGCTGTGCCGCGCCGGGCTGGAGCTGCTGGAAGAGCCAGCCGACGCGAGGCTCCATCTCGGGCGCCACCGCGCAGGCCAGCACGTCGTACTCGACCGGAGCGAGCTGGCTCGCGCGGAGCCGGCGCCACGCCGCGCCATCCTCCCGGGCCGCCCGCACCCGCGCCTGGGCCTCGCGCAGCCGCTCCAGCACCGAGTCCTCCAGCGACGCACCCTGCCGCAGCCGCGACAGGCACTGCCCCAGCAACTCCACCCGCTCCACCTCCGCCCGCAGGGGGTCCGCGCTCATGCGCCACCTCCATGCAAGGTGACGAAGACGGGGTTGCCCCGCGCCTCGAGTTCCACGCCCTCCGGCCCGTCCGCGGCGCGGCGGTAGCGGCGCACGGCATAGAGCACGGCCTGTCCCGCATGGTCCGAGAAGGGCAGCGGCACCGGCACACGCGACGCGGCGGGCGGCTGCTCCGGGTCCACCTCCAGCACGGCTGGTGTCATGTCGACCGCGGTGTCCACCGTGCGCCACCCCAGGGCCTGGTCCCAGACGTCCCACCGGAAGTGCACGCTCGCCCCGGCCGCTCCGGCCACCACGACCTCTGGCGTGAAGCCCGCAAGCTCCGGGCTGCCCACCTCGAACACGAGGCTCTGCGTGCAGGTCCCCGCGCGCACGAAGCCAACCTGGGGCGCCCAGTCCTCCAACCGTGGGTCCACCCTCAGCCGAGCCAGGGGCGGCGTCCAGCCCGGCACCGCCGGCACCGGCTCGCGTTGTGTCCCCGTCCGCACGTGTGCCCCCACGGACACCACGCGAGGCGCCTCGCGCGTGCGCGTGCGCGGCACCACCGGCACGAGCGCCACCTCGTAGGCCACGGACGGCCGGTAGACGACGTCCTTCTGCGTGGACCAGAGGCGGTTGATGTCATCCAGGCTCAGCGGCTGGAAGATGAGCTGCAGCCGGACGACCTCGCCGGAGGCGTCCAGCGCGTCCATGACGGGCTTCTCGTGGAAGAAGCGGATGACCTCGCCCAGCAGGCGCAGGTCGTTCTCCCCCGCGCTCACCGTGTCCTCGGCGGCGGCGAACGCCGTCACCAGGCAGTGCACGCGCAGGAACCAGGGCTGACCGGGCAGCACGTCCGCGCCCATGGGCGGTGGCTCGAAGCGGTGGAAGAACAGGTTGACCCGGTGGTCCGTGTCACCTGTGGCGGGCGCGGCGGCGGCGGGCGTACCGATGGGCACGCGGACCGTCTGCCCCTGCAGGCGGAAGCTCTCGCGGACGAAGTCCGCCAGCGAGCGGCAGGCCACGGAGACCGAGGATTCAGGCAGGGCCATCTCAGGCGTTCCGGAGGTAGTGACGGTTGAGCAAGTCCGAGCCCTGGCCCGGAATCGCGGAGGAAGACGCGGGCGCGGGTGCCGGCGCGGTGATGACCACGTGCACCGCGCCGATGTGCACACGGGGCTCCTGGAGCTCGCGCCGCGGCGGCAACGCCGGAGCGGCCCCTCGCGCGGCCTCCCCTGGCGGCAACGCCGGAGCGGCCCCTCGCGCGGCCTCCCCTGGCGGCGGAGCCTGCCGCGCGACGTCCCGGGGAAGCGCCCGCGCCTCCCGCTCGGCGGCGGGCGCGCCCGGCACCGGGCGCCGGGCACCAGAGGGAGTCTCGGACGCGGCGGACTCGGAAGCGGCCCGCCCCTTCGACGATGGGGCTTCTTGAGCGGGGCCCCCCGGTGCCACCGGCCCCAAGGACCGGCCAGGCGCGGCCTCCTGGGACGCGGGCATCGATGGACCTCGGGCCTCCGCAACACGCGGAGGCACGGACGGCACGAAGGCGGGAGGGGTGGCGGATCCCTGTGGCTTTCTCCTGAGCAGACCTGTTGAAGCCAGAGGCGGAACGGAGGAGTGCTCGGTGTCCTGGGACCTGCCTTCTTCCAACCCCGCTCCACGAGGAAGCGTTGTCAGTCCGGGCACGCCTTCAGGCACCTCGAACCCACCCGCCCCACGTGACTTCACGAAGGCCGGTACGGGTAGAGATTCAAGGCTGGCGGGGTCGTCGCCGGTTTCCCGGTCCGGTTCCCCACCCGCCTCCACTGGAACTCGGACGGCACCTGCCAGGATGCCGCCCTGCCCCTGAGGGACCACTGCACTAGCCACCTTTCCCAGACCTCGACTTCCGTTTCCGGAGTCAGGCCTGGCCTCCCAGTCATGGTCCGCGGACCGGGGGGCGGGCACTCCGCCCCACGCCGGTGGTGCTTCCCCGACGACCTCGGACACAGGTGTGTCCTCCCGCTCTTCCAGCGGTGCCTCGGGCACCCGGTGCGGGAGCGCATCGGCAAGGATGTCAGCCAGAAACCCCATCGCGGACTCCAAAGTCGTTTCACGTCGTCACACCCGCGCCCCGTTCCACGAGACGCAGGTACCGCCGCCGCCGGTGCCTCGGGAGCGCGAGGATGTCCCGCTCGCTCCAGTGGTACGTCGACGCCAGCGTGTGGACCTCCTCCAGCAACGCCTCCGGGTCCATGGACAGGCACCCATACGGGTCCAGCTCCACCTCCCGCACGTCCCCGCATGCGGCACAGGGCGCCCGGACCCGCGTCACCACCGCTGGAGACACCGCCTCCAATGCCTCGTCGATGCGCTGCACGTCCGCGGCATCCAGCCGCGTCACGTCCCACGTGGAGGCGTCCAACGGCTCCACGCAGCGCGCCAGCAACGCGTGCGCGTCCATCCGCCCTTCCTCCACGACGGCCTCCTGGTCCGCGCCCGCGGGCACCCGGACCCGGACCCGCCCCTGCCCCGTCTCCACC